>CANKUB010000147.1 GCA_947486575.1 Betaproteobacteria bacterium
ACAAGCCATCTATCCTGTGGTGTCGAAATGCATTGATGGGATATTAGTTAATCGTTTAAAAACATATACTTATTGACGGTGATCGGGCAACTCGTAATACTGCTGACCATCCCATCCAGCGAACCTATCAGGCATAAAGACCCATGAGCCATCTGGCAGAGACCCTGGCGGACTTTACGTCACAGACCACGTTTGACACCATTCCTGCGGCCAGCCGGGAACGCGTCAAGTATTTCATACTGGACGGCATCGGCGTTGCGCTGGCGGCTACCCGTCACGATTTTGCGCGCTCGGTTTACAGCGGGCTGTCTACGCTGGCGGCGGGCGACGCCGATGTGATCGGCATGCCTGCGCGCCTGCAGATGCGGGATGCGGTGATGATGAACGGCACGCTGATTCACGGGCTTGATTACGATGATACGTACATGCCCGGCAACATGCATTTCACTTCGTTCAGCCTGCCGTGTGCGCTGGGCGTGGCGGCATGGCGGCACATGAGCGGGCGCGACATGCTCACGGCGTGCACCTTGGCAATGGAGATATCCGCACGTCTAGGTGCGGTGGCGCAGGGCGCGCTGATAGCCCTGGGCTTTCAACCCAGTGGCACGCTGGGCGCGTTTGCCTGCGCGCTGGCTGCGGGCAAGTTGCTGGGGCTGAATCGGGAGCAACTCATCAACGCGCAGGGTGTGGCCTTGTCGATGGCCGCTGGCAGCATGCAGTTTGCGCAGGATCAACGTGGGCCGGGCACCAAGCGCATTCAGCCGGGCTGGGCCGCCGTATCGGGCATTACCGCGGCGACACTGGCGCAAGCCGGGTTTCTCGGGCCGTATGCTGCCTACGAGGGCGCTTTTGGGTTTTTCCCGCTTTACATGGGGGCGCGTGTCGATGCCTGCGACTACACCCTGGCAACCCGCGACTTGGGCACTGTGTGGGAGGTGGACCGCAACGCGATCAAGCCCTATCCGGCCTGCCATTTTTCACATGCGTTCGCCGACGCCGCCCGTATCATTCGCGAGAAGCATGCGCTGCAGGCTGATGATGTGGTGCGCATCGTCGCCCGGGTGCCGGAAAAGATAGTAGGCATCGTTTGCGAGCCGCTTGCCAACAAGCGCCGCCCCGACAGTAGCCACGGCGCGTCATTCAGCCTGCCGTATGCGATAGCCAGCGCATTTGTTCGCGGACGCTATGGGCTTTCTGAGATGGAGGCGGATGCGTACCGCGATGCGGGTGTTCTCGCGCTGGCCGCCAAAGTGGAATACGAAATAGCACCCGAATGGCGCATACATGCCTCCAACCCCGGCGAGGTCACCGTACACACCCGCGCCGGTCAGGCCTATACCCATCGCGAGGAGATCAACCGCGGCGCGCCCGAGCGGCCGTTGAGCGCGCAGGAGATCACCGCGAAATATTACGCCAATGCGCTGACGGCCATCACGCAGGCGCAGGCAGAGCGAATTTTGGGCATGGTGATGGAACTGGAGACAAACAAGGACGCAAAGCTTTTTGCTGCAGCGCTTGCCGCGTGATACCAGGACACCAGCGGCACACTGTGAACGGACGATTGATCCTGCAGGCAGTGATTGCGTAAAAAAGCGGTGATGACGCAAATTGTCCCACACCGTTCGTTCGGTGAGGTTGCATAGTGTGTGTGGCTTATCGTGTTGACCTCGACGGATGAACTCGTGATACTTGGCGTGCCGGCCACGCAAGAGTGCTCGCCATCAGGGTGTGATGCCTCGGCTGCTCAAGTAAACGAAGGAGATACACGATGATCGTCGCGTTCAGCTCGGCGCGTTGGGCGAACTTGGCCGCGATAGGGGTGATGAGCGGTCTGAACGGTGCGCTGGCCGCTGAGACTGCCTACCCGAACCGCCCCGTGCGCGTCGTCGTCGCATCTGCGCCTGGAGGGGGTCTGGATGCTGTCACGCGTATCTTGGCTCCAAAGCTGACCGACGGCATGGGCCAGACCTGGGTAGTTGACAATCGATCTGGTGCTGGTGGCAACGTGGGCGCTGAGATCGTCGCTCGAGCGAATCCTGATGGTTACACGGTGCTCGCATCGACGAGTACCCTGCTCACGGTGAACCCCACGCTGTACCGGATGCCATTCAGTGTCGAAAGAGACCTGCAGCCGGTGACCGTTCTTGCAACCGGCGAACAGGTCGTCGTCGTGCATCCCAGCGTATTGGCCAGGACGTTGAAGGAATTTATTGCCCTGGCGAAACAGAAGCCCGGTACGCTCAACTACGCCTCGGCGGGGCAGGGCACTGCCATACATCTTGGCGCGGAGTTACTCAAACAGCGCGCAGCCATTGAAATGACGCAGGTGCCGTACAAGGGCGGTGGCCCTGCTGCAGCCGCAGTTCTTGCCGGCGAAGTGCAAGTGTTGGTCGGTACGCTTGCCTCGACAATTTCGTTCATCCATGCCGGGCGGCTGCGGGCGCTCGCAACCACGGGTCAGAAACGTTCCAGGTTGACCCCTGATCTGCCGACGGTTGCAGAGTCCGGCTATCCTGGATTTGACGCTGGACTGTGGTTCGGGATGACAGTGCCGGGCGCTACGCCGAAACCCGTCGCAGAGCGGATACACAGAGAAACGCTCAAGGCGTTGCAATACGCCGATGTGCAGACTGCGATGGCGCGCCAAGGCCTGGAGCCCGATCCTACGACACCGGCTGAACTGGCGGCACGTATCAGGCGAGAGACAGAAACGTGGGGCGCGCTCATTAAAAAAACCGGCATCCGGGCAGAATAGCCCGGTAGTCTGATAGCCTGAGCAAGCCCGCTGTGACCGTTAGCGATGCAGAAAACGGGGCCTTTTTATTCGTGACTGCCTTGTTGCAATGAGGGCAATTCTTGATAAGTGGACGATGTATTGTCACAAGGTCGTTGCCCTGTTGCAGCGTGGCAATGTCGCGCTGGCTGAAGCTTTTGTAAGTGACTGTATCGCTGGCTGACAGCGCTACTTGGCCCGTATTCGTTTACCCGCACATTCGTACACGGACTTGCGGAGCCGCCGCTTAAGTGCGCTGCGCAGTCAGTTCGCCTAAAAGGCATTTTAGGTCAGCGTGTGTGCGCGCAGGCCGGAACCAACGTCTAACGCATGCGCTCGGCGTGGCAAGGCGCGGCGATGGGCCAATATCCGAAATGATGATATGTTATAAAATCTTTTAAAAACAATTGCTTGCGGTGACATTCGCGTTACGCGACATCACCCCGGCACCCACTCCGCACAAAGCAACTCCGCCTGTGCCAGTACCGTCTTAACCGCTTCCTCCTGCAAATCCGGTGGATAACCATACTTGTTCAGAATTCGCCTCACCATCACGCGAATCTTGGCGCGCGCACCTTCGCGCAGCGTCCAGTCGATAGTGACGCTCTTACGCACCTGCGTGATGAGTTCGGCGGCGATCAGCTTGAGTTTGTCATCGCCCATGGCCTGCACCGCGCTCGCGTTCGCGGCCAGCGCGTCGTAGAAGGCAATCTCATCGTCGGTCAGGCCGAGGTCTTCGCCGCGCTTGGTGGCGGCGTCCATTTCCTTGGCGAGCTTGATCAGTTCTTCGATCACTTCCTGCGTGGCGATGGCGCGGTTGTGATACGCATTGAGGGTCTTCTTCAGCTTGTCGCTGAAGAGCTGGCTTTGTACCAGATTCTTTTTCGAGGGGATTTTCAGCTCATCTTTGAGCAGCTTTTCCAGCAGCTCGGCGGCCAGCCGACCGGGATCATGCCGTGTTCGCCATGCTCAAAGTGTGCGGGGAAGAGGGCGGCGGTGGCGGGGTCAAGGCCGGCCGGTGGGCGGCCGTCGAGTTTGGCGCGGACGGGGTCGAAATCCACGAACCAGCTTTGGAACAGCGCCCGCGCCATCGCTTCCAGCGTTGCGTTCATCCGCCGGTTCAACTCGATTTTGTCGTCCAGCGCGCCGAGCACTGCTGCGATGGATTTTTGTTCGGCGAGGGAGGGAAGCGTGAGAGGGAAATGGCCTAGCCTGCATTATTCATGAAAACCGGGGGAACTGGATGTTGGCGAGAGATTTTCGTGCTGCGCGTGGTTGGCTGAGTGCGCGAGGGCACGCAAGGACTCATACGCAGCGCAAATCATGATTTTTAGTGCTCGAACAGCGCGATCGTGTGTTTTGCGGCAATAGCCGCCCCGGCCACGCACAGCGGCCATCCGAATTGAACGGGTTAAGCCTGAGTGTTAGCTGGCCACAGCGCCCAAGCGCAACGCGATGCGGCGCCAGTCCGCATACCACGGTGCGCTTTGCGGCAGATGCAGCACGACGCGGCGCACCGAGCAAGTGATCCACACCCCCAGCTTGAGCAGGCGCTCGCGCAACGTGGACACCTGCGCCCGCGCGCAGCCGGTGCCGGCGGCCCGCGTACGCAACTCCTGCATCAGCGCATAGGCCGCCGCAGTGAGCAGCACGCGAAACTGGTTGGCCCAGAAACGCGTGCAGCTGGTGCGGTCGATCTCCAGGCCATGGTGCAGCTCCTTGATGCGCAGTTCGATATGCGCCCGCTGGCAGTAGACATCTTCGTAGAGTTTTTGCGGCCTCGTGGCGAGATTGGTGATGACAAAGCGCGCGTTATCACGCGGCTCACGCCCCTCGATGCGCGCCACCTCGGCCTTGACCACGATACGCCGCTGGCGCGAGCAAGTCTTGGCGGCGTAGCGCACCTCGGTATAGACGTGCTCGGTTTGCCCGCTCGCCTGTGACAGTGCGCGGGCGCGCTGCATCGAGGCTTCGCACAGCTTATCGAGCACGGCATTGCCCGCCATGGCCACCACGTAATCCACACGCTCGGCTTCGAGAAACGCCAGTATCTCGGGGTTCGCAACACCGCCATCGAGCCGCACCAACAGCCGCGCCTTCGGGAAGGCGGCCCGCAGCCGCTCGAATACCCGTCTGAACAGGCCGATCGCCCCCAGCTTCGCCGGCGCGTTGCCCGCGCGCAGCACGTAGGCGAACAAATATTGTTCAGGTTCGTCGTCAAACTGCACGAATCCCGCCATCGGCAGGTAACACCACGTGTCGTAGTGGCCGTTGAACAGCGTCAGTTGCTGGGCGCCGTGCGTCGGGTCGTCCGTGGGATCCAGTTCGATGATGATGCGCTTGGCCTTGCCCCGCAGACGCCGCCGTTGCCGTTCGATCACCGCTTCGGCCAGTGTTTCCCCCATCCGATACAACGCTTTCGGCCCTATCGCATTCTCCAGCCTTGACAACGTGGGTTGCGAGGCCAGCACGCTGCCTTGCACCGGATCGCGTCCGACCAGCAGTTTCTGGATCGGATCGTGTGCGAGCCGCGCCGCGTCGTTACCGTCGGCATAGCCGCAGGCAATGGCGAACATCCGCTGCCGGATCAGGTCGTGCAGGGTGTGCTCGATCTTGCCCGGCTGGCGTTCGTCCTGAATGCACTGCGCCAGACGTTCGCTCAGATTTAACCGCTCATCCAGCGCCTTGAGCAGCACCGCGCCGCCTTCGGAACTGCCATGCGGCTGGTCAAACCGCGCCACCAGCCGCTTGTCGAACAAGCCCGAAAACAAAACACTCTGTCGTGTGCTATCGTCTCTCACGCAAAGGCCCTCCTCATTGGTAATTCGTTCGTGTCGTAACGGCGTATTACCATGCGTTGGGCTTTTGTACAACTACCTTCGTGAATAATTCAGGCTAGAACTTTCGCATTTGCTCCCGCTTGCGCTGAGCCTGTCTTGGCGCTGTTAATAAAATCCCACCAACGCCTCGAACGGAGGTTGTACCAAACAAAGACAGGGTCAGCCTTGCGTTCTTTGACTCGAAACCGAATCAAGTAAGACGCGAAAACCGCGTCCGTTTGCCCGCGATAAAGAAAGTTCTCACTGGTGCTGTTGCCGGTTCGCGCAACAACGATGTCTCCATTTCGAAGTTGATACTTTGTGTGGTCAGACTCGGAGATCGGACAATACGGAACCGTGTTCCAATCCACTACGCCATTTTGAATATCGGTGATTCGGAGAAAGTGCGGTCCAACCTTGCTTTCGCTGGCGCTTTCCGTGTAGCCATACGACACGTCCGACGAGATATCGCCGAGTGTTGTTTCTTCCCACTCACCCGCCATAACCCAGCCCCTTCAGATTGGCTTCAATGGCCTGCTGCACCACCACCTTGTCCTGCTCAATAATCTTGCGGAACGACTCACTGGTCGTCGCCCAATCCACCACGTCCACCTTGAACGGCAGATCGGATTCGGCAAAATCTTCGGCCAGCGCGCCACTGACTTGTAGGCTGAGCGGCACGTTTGTAATCACCGCCAGATCAAGATCGGAATACTGCTTGGCTTTCCATTTGGCGCGCGAACCGAAGGCCCACACTTCGCATTGCGGTACGTGTTTTTGCAGAATATCGCGCACAATCACCCAGAGATCGGGGCGGATGTCGATGTGCGGTGTTTCCATCAGGCGAGGCGAGATTGGAGTTGATCACGCAGGAAACGCGCTTCATCCAGAAAGGGGGCGATACCGGCGACGACTTCCAGTGCGGTTTCTTCATCGTAGGTGTGGCTGGTCTTGGCGCGCATGTCGCGATAGCCTTTCCATGCGGGCCAATCCTTTAGCAACAAGCCCTGCTCATTGGCGGAACGAATGAGATAGCTGAAATCCGCATTGTTGTATTCATCCGGCGTTGGCGACACGTTTTCCAGAAAACGTTTGAGTGTTTTGTGCGCCAGTTCATAGGTGAACTCGAAACGCTGTATCAGGCCGTCACGAATCTGCGTGTCGGTGATATCGCGCTGGTAACGGGCGAGGCCTTCTTCCAGGCGGTTGATGGCGTTGGTCAGTGGTTCGATTTTGATGGCCATAATTTTTCTTTCAGCGGAAACCCAGCTTCGTCAGATTATCGCGGATTGTGTGGCTGAGTTTTTCGGATTCGGCAAACTGCGCCTGCAGTTCAGCCACAAGGCGCGGCATTTTTTCCTCGAAGGGTTCGCCATCGTCTTCGATGGCTTCTTTGGGCACCCAGAACACATTGGCGGCGAGGTATTCGTCTTTGTCTTCGGGGTTGGCGCCGTCGTAATCACCGCTTTTGGCAACTGAGCCTTCAACCAGTTTGGCGTGGTGCTCGTCGAAGGTCTCGGAGATGTATTTGAGAAAGATCAGGCCAAGAACAACATGTTTGTATTCCGCTGCGTCCATGTTGTTGCGCAGCTTGTCGGCGGCGAGCCAGAGCTTGGCTTCAAAGCCGAGGTTGGCGGAGGTGTCGACGGATTTTGTTTTGGCCATGTGTTTTTGTTGTGGGGTGCCGAGTGTGCTGATGGTAGGCGAAAAATTGTGTGGGCGGTTCGTGTGCGTGGGTGGGTGGGTTTGCCCCGGTGGTCGTGCTGGGTGTGTTATGGGTTGCCGCCTGCGCGGGAACGACGGGTTGGGGGTATGTGATTGTGGCTCGTCTTAAATAGTGTTTAAAAACATATACCTACGGCGTATTGGTAAGGCGGTTCCCGGACTGAAGTGGGCTTAGGATGCAGGAATTACCAACCGATGCGCTCCGCGTATCTGCTCCCGCCACTGATCGCCTACATCAGCCGCTGCCGCAAATGCCGGCCATTCCCGAACCGCCGCCTGCACTTCTTCGATAATCGTCGCGGCGCGCCCGCGTTTCATCATCGCGGTTTTGGTGCAGGCTTCGAAGTCCTTGCGCGTGTGGCCGTCACGTTTGCCGTTCATCGCCATTTGATGGGTGGCGGTCCACGCGCCGCCGGGGTTGTAGCTGTAGGTGACGTCAAACGCCGGCGCCAGCGACCACTGGCCCTGCTGGTCCATGAGGAAGGCGATGTTCTTCACGTGATCGTCCTGATTGCGCGCGACGATGTTGAACACCATGCGACGGAATTGTTGTTCCACCGCGGCCATCGGCAGGCCAAGCTGGCGGATGGCCAACAGCGCCTGTTCGTAGCTGTGCGCGCCGGCCTGGTTGAAATCCAGGTGGGCCAGCGCGCACAGCGATTGCATGTGCAGTTTGGCGCCTCCCGCCAGCCTGTCAAAGCGGCGCGTCATGAAATGGCGGCGGCCGTTTTCTTCGAGCAGGCGGCATTCGCTCATGGTGATTCCGGCTTTTTTCGCCATCAGGTGATAGGCGTATTCGATGGCGCCGTAGCCCTTGGGGTCTTCGAGTTCCTTGTCTTTGTTGCCTGATACGCCGTCGAATTTCAGCAGCCAGTATTCGAAACCATCACCGGCATTGATTTGCCCCGAGCGCACTTCGTGGGTGGCGCGGTTCCATGCGATCACGGCTTTGGCGCGCGCGCCGCCGGCGGAGGTGCCCACGCGCAGGATGTCGTTGAGTGCATGAGCGCGCGCGGCGTCGGCGAAGTTGCCTTGCGGATCGTTGCGATGGGTGAGTACGCTTGATGCCAGTTGCACCAGGGCGTCGATTTCGATTTTGCTGGCGGTGCGCGCGCGCGGGTTGGGGCCGATCACGGGTTTGAATTCCAGCGCGCCCATGCCCCGCGTGCCGGTGTAGCACAGGCGCTCTATTGCGCCGAAGCTGGCCGCGGTGCGCCCTTGCGTGGCGAGCCAGGCGTCAATCAGCGCGTTGCCGAATTTGTCAGGCAGCGAGTCGGCCAACAGGCCGGGCAGGCCGTGAAAGGTATTACGCGCGAGCGCGGGAAATTGGTAAACCTGATCAGAGAGTGGCATTACCAGCGGCGCGATCTCGATGCCGCTTTGCGCAAATGCGGGGTCGTATTGAAACGCGGCAACGTCGCGGCCTTCTTCCATGGCAACCGCACCAATGGTGCGGCCCCACAGCAGCACCTGCGCAATCACGGTGTTTCACCCCACGTCCATTTTTTATGCGGCTCGCCTGCGGTGGGTTGGCGGCCAGGCCTGCCGCCGCTGGCCCGTTTGCGCAGGTTGCCTGCACGTTTGAGTTGCGCCAGTTGTTGCATAGGGCTGGCGGTTTGTTCCGGCACTAGCGTATCAAAGCCTGCCACGATGCCCAGCGCGCGGCACACGCGTACAAAGCCGGACAACTGCGTGGCCGCTTCGCCTAGTTCAAGCCGCTGTACGGTGCGCAGGCTAAGGCCGGCCTGTTCCGCGAGTTGTGCTTGTGTCAGGTTTTTTGCCAGGCGTAGACGGGCGAGGCGTTCACCGATCAGTCGCAGTATCGCGGCATCCGTTAGACTTTTATCTATAGTCATAAACGTCGTTAATGGCGTATTAATGATAAAAATATACCATAAAGTGCCACTATTGACGTTTTATTATTTTTATTTAAAACGTCATTAAAGACGTATTTAACCCTTAAATATGAAACAAAACACCATTTATGACGTCTTTTGTAAAAATAACTTAACTACTTGTTATTAAAAAACATTTTAATCGGCACGTATATTTGCCGCGCGTGCTACGGCCCCCCATTTTTGCAGCTCTGATTTGATCAGCGCGGTGAATTCATCTGGCGTTGCGGGCATAGGCACGGTACCCCCAGCCAGCAGACGGTCTGCGGTGTCTTTGGTTTTCAGGGCTTCGTTGATTTCGCGATTGAGCTTTTGCACCGCGTCGGCGGGCATTTTGGCCGGGCCGATAATGCCGCCCCACGAATACGCCTCATAGCCCGGAAGGCCGGATTCGGCAATGGTCGGAAACTCCGGCTGCGACGCGACGCGCTGGGCGTTCCCCACGCCAAGTGCGCGCATTTTGCCGGCGCGTATGTGCTGCAGTGTCGGCGGTATGCTGGAGAACATCAGTTGCACTTCGCCCGCCAGCAGGGCAATGGCGGTGGGGCCGCTGCCCTTGTACGGCACGTGGATGACGTTGACTTTGGCCATGGATTTAAACAGTTCCAGTGCCAGATGATCGGCGTTGCCCGAGCCGGACGAGGCGGCTGCCAGCTCGCCGGGGCGCACCTTGGCCAGTGCGATCAGGTCTTTGACGTTTTTCACCGGCAGCGACGGGTGCGTCAACAGCAGCAGCGGAAAATCCACGCCGCGCGCAATGATGGTGAAGTCGCGCAGGGTGTCGTACGGCAGTTTGCTGTAAACGTGCGGGTTGACGGCCAGCGGCCCGGCGGATGCGCTGGCGATGGTGTAGCCGTCGGCAGGCGAGGCCATCAGCGCCTGCAAACCAATGATGCCGTTGGAGCCGGCGCGGTTGTCGATCACCACTTGCTGGCCGATGCGCTCAGCGAGCTTCTGCCCGATGATGCGGCCCATGAAATCCACGCCGCCGCCCGGCGGAAAGGGCACGATCATGCGGATGGCTTTGTTGGGGTAGGTCTGTGCACATGCAATGCCCGGTAGAGCCGCGGCCAGACAGACCAGGGTCAACGCGGTGCAGCGTTTTAGGTTATGGATCATATGGGTCATGATTTTCTCCTCCGGAGTGGCGGGGGCACTTTCACCGAATCGTTGCCGGATGTCAAACACCGGAGAGGCGCATTTCGCAGTCTAAATCGGGTTACGTGACGCTAACGCGCGGCTCGGCTAAACTCCCGCGCTCTATCTGAAAGCGAACCCATCATGCGCATCACTGCCATTCACTCTGCCGCCGCACCCATCGCGTCGGCCATCCGTAACGCCTACATCGATTTTTCAAAAATGACGGCCAGTGTGGTGGCTGTGGTCACCGACGTGATTCGCGATGGCAAGCCGGTGGTGGGCTACGGCTTTAACTCCAATGGCCGCTATGCACAGCGCGGCCTGCTGGCGGAGCGTTTTGTGCCGCGGGTGATGGAAGCCGATCCGAAATCGTTGCTGAATGATGCGGGCGACAATCTCGATCCGCATCGCATCTGGGCGACGATGTTTGCCAATGAAAAGCCGGGCGGCCACGGCGAGCGCTCGGTGGCCATCGGTACGGTGGATATGGCGGTGTGGGATGCCGTGGCGAAGATCGAAGGCAAGCCCTTGTATAAGCTGCTCGCCGAGCGTTACAACGGCGGCAAGGTGGACGACAAGGTGTTTGTCTATGCTGCGGGTGGCTACTATTACCCCGGCAAGGATTTGACTGCACTGCAGGACGAGATGAAGAAATATCTCGACCTGGGCTACTCGGTGGTCAAAATGAAAATCGGCGGTGATTCACTTTCCGATGACATCCGGCGCATCGAGGCGGTGATCAAAGTCGTGGGCGCAGGCAAGAATCTGGCGGTGGATGCCAATGGCCGCTTTGATCTGAAAACTGCGGTCGAATACGCCAAGGCGCTGGAGCCGTATGGCTTGTTCTGGTACGAAGAAGCAGGCGATCCGCTCGACTATCAATTGCAGGCCGAGCTGGCGCAGCATTACAAACACCCGATGGCCACGGGTGAAAATCTGTTCTCTATGCAGGACGCACGCAACCTGATTCGCCATGGCGGCATGCGCAGCGATCGCGACTGGCTGCAGT
Source organism: Betaproteobacteria bacterium (assembly GCA_947486575.1). GTDB lineage: Bacteria > Pseudomonadota > Gammaproteobacteria > Burkholderiales > SG8-41 > UBA5216. Next base: position 11,362 of record CANKUB010000147.1, read on the forward strand.
TCGACTGCGCGCTGTCGTATGGGCTGGTGGAATATCTGCGCACACTGGCCATGTTGAAGGAAAATGGCTGGTCGCCCCGGCGTTGCTGTCCGCACGGCGGGCATCAAATGTCGCTCAACATCGCGGCAGGGCTGGGACTGGGCGGCAATGAATCGTACCCGGATGTGTTTCAGCCCTTTGGCGG
>CANKUB010000148.1 GCA_947486575.1 Betaproteobacteria bacterium
GCGTTTCTTCCATGGCGAGCACGTCCGGTATGCCGCTTGATTCCCTGTGTAGGTCATATTTTCGTAGCGGAGTAATAAGATCTCGCCCGGGGTAAACTCCGCACTCTCAAGCTAATGGTATTCATTAGAAATTCATCACACGCTCACGATGACAGACGTGCAAAACGGCCTAATGGATAATCTCGGTTCAATAGAGATTTTTTAATGCCTGTTAAACCTGGGTTAACGCAATAACCGGAATATCCCGAGTTGATGCATCCGCACGTAGATTGCGCATGACATCAAAGCCCGACATGTCCGGCAAATGGATATCCAGCAAAATAAGATCGGGATTTTTTGCACGCGCCAATGCCAGGCCCGATTCGCCATCTTCAGCGCTCAAAAATTCATACGCTGTACGATTGCGAATGAACGAACGCACCACGTCCATATTGGCTGGATTATCCTCAATATACAGCAAACGGCTTGCGTTCTGCGTTGCCCCATCCTCACCGGAAGCACCTACGGCTTTTGCAACCAATGCCTGCCGTGCGGCAGCCGCCAATGTTACGGTAAATGTAGTGCCCTGACCGGGCGCGCTTTCCACAGAGATGGTGCCGCCCATCAATTCCGTCAGACTCCTGGATAGCGCGAGGCCTATGCCCGCGCCTTCAATCACCCGCCCTTTGGGCACGTGGCGCTGGAATGGGGTGAACAGCGTTTGTATTTGCTCAGGCGTCAGGCCCAGGCCGGTATCGGTGACACTGATCGCAACGCGCTCATTCGAAGCAGCCTGCACCCACACCAGCACCCGGCCTTTGGGCAGATTGTATTTCACCGCATTGGACAACAGATTGAGCAGCACCTGCTTGAGCCGCACCGGGTCAGCCTGCACACAATCCACACCCGGACCGATATCCGCCGCGACCAGGGTGATTTCATGCGCCAACGCCTGTGACGCAACCAGGCTCATGGCGGCGCGCACAATGTCGGCGACCGGCACAGACTGCAAAGTCAGCTCCACACGTCCCGCTTCTATTTTGCCAAAATCCAGCACCTCATCCACCAGATCGAGCAAGTGCCAGCCGGCCTTCATGATTTGATCAAGCCAGTTGCGGTGTTCCGCCGACATCGTGCGGTTGGAGGGATCGTCCATCAACTGCGCAAAACCCAGAATGGCGTTAAGCGGCGTGCGCAACTCGTGACTGATGTTCGATAAAAACATCGATTTGGCGCGATTCGCGTTTTCAGCCGCTTCCCTTGCCCGCTCAAACTCTGCAGTACGCGCCTGCACCAGCGCCTCAAGATTTTCGCGGTACTGCTCAAGCTGCTGTTCGGCGGATTTACGATCAGTAATATCCTGAATCACCAGCACCAGATGCTGCGGCACGCCTTGCGTGTCACGCACCACGGTAAACGCCACATTGCCCCAGACGATCTTGCCATCCTTGCGCAGATAGCGTTTTTCGCGCGTGTACTGATCGATGCTGCCGTCCATGATGCCGCTTTGCAGGGCCAAAGCGTCTTTGCGATCTTCGGGTGGCGTTACATCCAGTGACGTCATGGTCAGTAATTCGGCTTCGCTGTAGCCGAAAAATTCACACAGCTTGCTATTGACGCGAATGAAGCGGCGATCCATACCGCGTATGGCCATACCCGCTGCCGCCTGCTCGAACGTCGCACGGAAGCGCGCTTCACTTTCGCGCGCCGCCGCATCTGCCGCCTTGCGCGCGGAAATATCCTGCACCACGGCGAGCAGATTTTTGATGTTGCCGCGCGCGTCGTTCACCCGGGAGACGGTCACTGAAGCATCGAAGATTGATCCGTCCTTACGCAGATAGCGCTTCTCGCGGGTGTAGGTCGAAAAATCGCGCGCGCGCATGCTTTCGCCAAAGACGATAGATTCATCACGATCTTCCAGTGGCGTGATCTCGGGCACCCTGAGCTTGAGAAACTCGGCCTTTGTGTAACCCACCATGTCGCACAGCCGCTGATTTACACGCAACCAATTGCCTTGCAAATCCCGCAACGCCATGCCCACCGCCGCCTGATCGAACGAGACACGAAGCAGCGCCTCACTCGCACGCACGGCTTCTTCGGCCTGCTTTCTCGCCGTCATGTCTTTCAATACCGTAACCAGCAGCACCGGCTTGCCGGCATCATCACGTATGGTGGTAATGGTCACTTCAACCAGAATCGGCGTGCCATTTTTGTGAAGATAGTGTTTTTCGCGGGTATAGGTATCGATTTCACCCTTCTGGATTTTGTGGTTCCACTCAATTGCGTCCGCACGCTCCTCAGGCGTGGTCAGGTGTCTGCCGGTCTGATTCATAATCTCGTCTGCGCGGTATCCCAGCAGATCCCGCAGCGTTTTGTTCGCGTGCAGCCAGCGCCCTTCCATGTCCCGGATGACGATTCCCACTGCGGCCTGGTCAAAAATATTTTTGAAATACTGCTCAAGCATGGCGAATCTAGCCGATCACGCGCAATGGCATAGCGTGAATCGAACTGATGAATATACGTAAGTCATTGTTTTTAATAATTATTATTTTGATACCACGCGCAGTGCCTGCCACTTGGCTTCACGCCCATCGAGATTGACCATGCCACTCATGGCGTTGCCTTTGACCTGACCGCGGTAGTGATGACGCACCGAACCGTTCCAGATGGAAAAGGTGATCGCTTCACCTTTCACCGCTACATCAGAAATACCCAAGCCGCGCGCGTTGCTCAGCGTGCCGTTAGTCAAATGGAAGTTCTGGCTGAGTTCAGCCGTATACTGTTGTGACAGGCCATCGACCTTGATGTTCCACGTACCGCTCACTTTGGCTGGGATGGTCCATAAATAAATAGTCGCGCTCGGCACGCCGTTGATGAATTCTTTTTCCGGCACATCAAAGGTGTAACGGTCGTCAGCCACCCAATCGCCAAAGTGGTAGTCGTGCGAAACCACGCGCGCACCGGGGCGCAGCTCATCGTAAATTTTATTGCGCAGATTCATCATCATGCCAGGCAACAGGTAAAGCGTCACCACCGTGGCTTTGGATAAATCAGCCTTGAATACATCCTGCGCCTGAAACGTCGCACGGTCATTGACGCCGAGTTTCTTGGCGGTGTTGTTAGCGCGCGCCACCAGTTCGGGATCAATTTCCAAGCCCATGCCGACGGCTTTCAGCTCACGCGCAGCGGTGATCACGATTACCCCATCCCCCGAACCGAGATCCATCACATAATCCGCCTGATTCACGCGGCCAAAGCGCAGCATTTGATCGACCACCACCTGCGGCGTCGGCACATAGGGGCCGCCCGTGCGTTCGATATCCTTGGTCTGCGCCTCAACCGGGGATTGCACGCCAGCGCCCAGCATCAGCAGTACTGCGACAAACCGCACTACGAGTTGTTTTACCATCAAAAATAACTCCTCACACTTGGCTACAGTTTGGCTACGGTTTCGGTTTTGGTTTGGGTATGCCGAGGCTACCGGACACACACGCCTCGTGAACTTCACGTGGCGAAAATTCGCTGGTAAAGCTGATTCTGACAATTTGCCGTAGCAGGTTGATTTCCTGCGCATCCAGGTTGGCCCGCATATCAGCCTGCTCGACCTCTGCCAATACAGCAGAAAGCGACATGCCCTGATCGCGCAATGAAAGGGTGGATTGCGATACTGCTACGAGTTGCTCACAACTTAAGGTTGCATCGGCCCTCAGGGGAAAAATCCCTGTGAAAACAATAGCTAAGGTGAAAACTAGCGTGAAAATCATCCGTGACATAAGGCAGTATTTTACTCTACCCACCCAAGGCCGCTGTAGGAGTAAAATACCCGCTTTCCAACTTACCTGGAATTGACTTTGAGCCGAACCCTGCGCTTACCGCTGAAATCGTTTGCCGTCGCTGCCTTTGCGCTACTGAGCGGAATTAGCGCGCCCAGTTTTGCGGATATCTGGGGCTATGTTGATGCACAAGGCATTGCGCATCTCGCTGATCATCAGGTTCACGAAGGCTATTTGCTGTTCAAGAAAGAAGCGCCGCGCCCCGAGGTTGAAGTCTTCAGCCCACCGCCACTGTTTGAACGCTCTGCTGCCAGCGGCGGCGTAATACAGGTCAATGCAGCGCTGCGTGCGCAGATTGCACCGATGATCGCCCAGATCGCGCGCGAATACGAACTCGATGCCGCGCTGCTGCACGCCATTATCACTGTCGAATCAGGATACAACCCGCAAGCCAAATCACCCGCTGGCGCCATCGGCCTGATGCAGTTAATGCCGGAAACCGCTGCACGCTACGCCGTCAAAAACATTTGGGACCCGATTGAAAATCTGCACGGCGGCGCGCGCTATCTGCGCTTTCTGCTCGGCATGTTCAAGAACAACCTCGATCTCGCGCTGGCGGCCTACAACGCAGGCGAAAACGCCGTGATGCGGGCTGGCAACAAGATTCCCAATTACGCCGAAACCCAAGCCTACGTGCCAAGCGTACTCACGCATTATGATCGCTATCGTGTTCCCGGTGGTACTGGTGGGCTCGGCTCAAACTTCATTGCGCCAGCATCCAGTCCCGAACGCCCGCAGCGCCTGATCCGCTAAGCTGTTGACGGCGCTGCAGCACGCTGGCGGACCTGCAGCACGCACACCATACCCACCGCAGACGGAATCGCCATCAGCGCAAATGCGCTGCCGTAGCTGCCGGTTGCATGATACGCCGCAGTGAACATAATCGGCCCGAGAAACTTGCCTATGTTCACGATAAACAATGAGCCCCCGGTAGCCGCGCTAACTGAATGCTGCGGTGCAAGTCGCGCCACTTCCGCCAGATAAGCACCATTCCAGCCACTGGCCGTGGTGCCCAGCACGAAGAACAGCGCGCACGACAGCAACATCGGCCAGGCCGGCGTAATCGCGAGACACAGCACGGTCGTCACCGTCATTACGCCACCGAGCAACGCCAGCGCCTTGAAGCAATCGCGCAGGTAATCCGCAACCCAGCCCCAGAAAAGACGGCCGACAACACCACCCATCTGTGACGCCATCAGGATAAAGCCTGCCTGCACCAGGCCGAGTTTCATTTCTTCAACAAAGAAAATCACCGTGAAGGTGAGCAACGCAAGCTGCATTACAACAAACGCCGCGCCCGCAATAGCCAGCAACCGCAGTGCGCGGTCGCACCACACGATGGCCAAACCGCCATAGGGATCGGCGATCCATTTCGCCCTCGGATCACGATCATTGTCCCAATGCGCGCGACCACGCTCCACGCAAAGCATCAGCAACGCCAGCGCTATCGCTGTTACGCCAAACGCCCACTGCCAGCCGACCCACACCGCGATTGCAGGCGCGAGCCCGCCCGCAGCAATACCGCCCAGCGGCACACCCGACTGCTTCACCGAAAAAATAAGATTGCGATGCTGCGCAGGCGTAAAGCGCATCAACACCGCCGATGTTGCAGGCGACACCAACCCATACCCCAACCCCATCGGCACCGCCGACAACAACATAAAACCCTGATGCGGCAACATCGCAACCCCGCAGCCAGCGATACACAGCGCCAGCCCCAACTGACTGACACGGCAACCGCCCCAGCGCACCGACAGATTGCCACCGTACACCAGCGAAAAAAGCATCGCAAGTGAAATCAGGCTCACCTGATAACCGATCAGCGATGAACTGATGTGATAGCTCTCGACAACCTTGGGCGCAACCGCTGGCAGTATCGAAGTCGCGGTTGTGCCGAGCGCCTGCCCGAGCAGCAGCACAGCAATCAGGTAAATAAACGGCGGCGGATTGCTGGCGCTGGAAGGCGCTGTGTTTACCACGATTAAACAGCCTATAAAAAGTATATTAAAAACATATACTTATGATCAGAGCCACCCAAATCAGTCGACCAATGGATTGTTCACCCGGATGCCGGCAAAACGGCTAAAGTCGCGGTCGGCGGACCACAGTTGCGCTACGCCGTGCTGCTTGCACAGTGCAGCAATGCGCGCGTCATGCACCATCGGGCCGCCAACGCGCCCCGCCAGCAGCATTTCGCGCAGCTTTTCCCAATGCGATTCGGATTCGCTTAACAGCACGATGCCGGGCGACTCCATCCAAGCATCAATCTGATCAAGCGCCTTGTCTATAGGCGTGGGCGGTGCATAAATGCGCGCGTGCGTTACGACGGCAAAAAACTCATGAATGCACGGCCACGGAATCGCCCATGCCACATTGCCTTCTGCCAGCGAACGGAGTCGTGCGGCGGCGGCAGCATGCCACGCGGAATCTGCACGATGCGCGTAGACTAGGATATTGGTATCGACTGCGATCACCCGCCGCGTCCTTCATAGACGATCTCGCGTATACGTTCCCAGCTTTCGCTGCCGACAACCGGCGCTAACCCCTCGCCCTTGAACGTCGCATCGCGCAGACGAAAACTGCCGCCACGCGACATTTTTTGCGCAAGCACCTGACGCAACCCCGACTCCACCAACGCGCGTACGGTGGTGCGCTCGCGCGCCGCGCATTTCTTCGCCTCTTTCAACAGCGAATCCGCGATCTCTATCGTGGTCTTCATAAGCATACCCATACTCAGTGATATGTATGCCCATATTTCACCACAGTTCGACTAAGCAGCGCAAGGTTCGGCGCTTCGTTATTACATTTCTCGTTACTGACTTGTCGGGTCGTGAGGATATTGAGTGCGCCGCAGAAATTTAAAAGAATATATTAAAAACAAGTACTTACGACACCTCATCCAACCCCACCGTAGAGCGCCAATCCTTCTTTTTCGATTTAAACAACAGCGGCTTGAGGCTGAACAACAGCATCGCGACACCGCAGCCGAGCATGACTACCGAAATCGGCCGTTCGACAAATATGGCGTAACTGCCCGCGCTCATCGCCAGCGATTGGCGCAGCGATAACTCCAGCATGGGTGCCAACACCAAACCCAACGCGACCGGCGCGAGATCAAAGTTGAGCTTTCGCAACACGTAACCTATGCCACCCATCGCCAACATGATCCATATGTCCACCACGGAGTTGCTCACGGAATAGCAACCAAGCAAGCAGAACGCGAGAATGCAGGGGTACAAATATGAATACGGTATGCGCAGCAGGCTGACGAACATGCCCACCAGTGGCAAATTGAGTATTAGCAGCACTACGTTGCCGACGTACATGCTGGCGACAAAGCCCCAAAATAAATCAGGACGCTGCGAAATCAGCATGGGGCCCGGCGAAATGCCATGCACCATGATGGCGGCGATCATCACAGCCGTGACCGGACTGGTGGGTATACCCAGTGCCATCATCGGAATAAATGCGCCAGTAGCCGCCGCATTGTTGGCAGATTCCGGCCCCGCCACGCCTTCAATCGCCCCATGACCGAAGCGCTCCGGAGATTTTGACACGCGCCGTTCTATTCCATAAGCAATAAACGATGAAATAATGTGCGCTGATCCGGGAATGATGCCGATCAAGAATCCGATGGTCGTGCCGCGGGCAATGGGGCCGATTGATTGCTTGAGTTCTGTGCTCGACGGCATTAGCTCGCGCAGCGACGGATTCTTTGGCAACTTCGGCATGTGCTGCGAGGCGGTCAGCATTATTTCCGAGATGCCAAACAAGCCCACGGCCACTGGTACAATGCCAATGCCATCGGCCAATTCGATCACATCAAAGCTGAAGCGCGTGTAACCACTCATGGCGTCGATGCCGATCATGCCGAGCATCAGGCCAAAGCCTGCCATAGCCAGTGTTTTGGGAATCGAGCCGCCGGTCATGTAGGCCAGCACCAGCAAACCCATCAATAACAAGGCGGTGTACTCGGGTGGCCCGAAACGCAGCGCAAAACTCGCCAGCGTCGGTGCCAATAACATCAGGCCCACCACGCCCGCCGTGCCAGCGACGAACGACCCAATGGCGGCAATCGCCAGTGCTGGTCCGGCGCGCCCCTGCTGCGTCATCGCATAGCCATCTACGCAAGTCATCACCGACGCAGCCTCACCCGGCAATCGAATCAAAATCGACGTGGTGGAACCGCCATACATCGCGCCGTAATACACACCCGCGAGCAGCACAATCGCCACGATGGGGTTCAAGCCAAAGGTTGCCGGCAGCAGCATGCTGATGCCAGCGAGTGGGCCCACGCCCGGCAACATGCCCACCAGCGTACCGATCAGGCAGCCGATGAACGCATACATGAGTATCTGCGGCTGCAAAGCGACGCTGAAGCCGAGCAGCAAATTATTGAGGGTTTCGACCATTACATTAGAAGCCCCATGGGCTCACTGGCAGCGGTACGCGCAACAGCGTGGCAAAAAGGTAATAAGTAATGAACGAAAAACCGACGCCGACCAGCGCCACCATCATCGGCTTGCGGCGCTCCATCACGCCCAGAAAAAACACCAGCAGCGCCGCTATCGTTATACGGTATCCCAGGCGCTCCAACGCATACGCAGCGACACTACATGCAATCAGCAGCGCAATAGCGCGCTTGACTTCCGTCCACTCCATCGTAGCCAGCGGTTCTGATTTGCCACCATTCAACGCGACCAACAACCCCATTGCGCCCATGAATATCGCCAGCAGCAGTGGCACATAGCCCGGCCCCGGCTCTGATAATGTGCCTAACGGATAGGCACGGTTCATCCACGACACGTAGAGCGCCAATGCGAGCAGCATCAAACCGGATATCTGATCACTGCGTAGCTGGCGTTTGCCAGGCTTCGGCCCCTTTGACATAAGCTATTGTTTTTACGCTATTTTTTGTCGTCAACCTTGCCAACGACTTTAACCACGGCGGCCAGCCGCCTGGCATCAGCATCCCAGTACTTGGCAAACTCAGGCGCATCCATGTATTGAATCGGCGAATTCACGCGCGCCATAGCGGTTTTAAAATCTGCGTCCTCGACGGCTTTACGCACAGCGTCACGCAACACTTTGAGCAATGGCTCTGGCGTTGCGCGTGGGGCCATCAGGCCAGACCAGATGTAATACTCGATGTCAGCGCCTTGCTCTTTAAACGTGGGGACATCGGGATAATTTTCGTGACGCTTTGCGCCCCAGCTCACATGCGGACGCAGCTTGCCGGATTTCACGTGACTGGTAATTGCGGCTGGTCCGCCTGCTGTGAGTTCAACGTGTCCACCCAGCAGCGTGGTCAACGCCGGGCCGCCGCCGTTAGTCGGCACGTGTCGCATTTTCAATTTGTAGTGATGCAAAAACATTTCCATCGGCATGTGCAGTGCGCCGTAAATGCCCGATGATGAATAGGACATTTGTCCCTGCTTGGTACGCGCCAATGCAACTAGCGCTTGCAGGTTTTTCACCGGTAGTGAAGGATGCGACACCAGTATGGTCGGATCAGCAGAGATCAGTGCAATCGGCGCAAACTGATCTATCGCGTACGCGGGCTTGCGATCAAACAGAGCATCCGCCGCAGGAATCACCGATATGCTGGAAAGTGCCATCAGCAGCGTGTAACCATCAGGCCGTGCGTTCGCAACAGCCGCATTGCCCACCGCGCCACCTGCGCCCGGGCGATTAACCAGCGCAATCGGCTGCTTGAGAATTTTTTCCATCGCCATCGCGGTTGGGCGACCCGTGATTTCCGCTACACCGCCCGGCGGAAACGGTACGATGAGCGTGATCGCCCGCGTGGGATAGACTTCTTGCGCGTAGCCGGGCAGTGCACAGGTGACCAGCGCCAGCGCTACAACCGACCTGCAAACTCTCCGATACCCATCATGAAACTTTTTCATAACCTATTGTTTTATTTTATTTATTTCTCAATATTGATCAGCACGGGCACCCGAGGCTTTAACTACTTTGGCCCATTTGGCAATGTCGGCATTCAGATATTTCTCAAACTCAGCGACACTCATGTTGAGCGGCTCTGCGCCTTGGTCATTCCATAGCTTACGCACATCCGCGCGACTGGTAATTTTTGTGATTTCGTTGTTGAGCCGATCCAGAATGGAACGCGGTGTGTTGAATGGCGCCATCACACCCAGCCAAATGGTCGCCTGGTAACCCGGCACTCCGGCTTCGGCCACTGTTAGAACATCCGGCATCACGGATGATCGATTGAGCCCCGTTGTTGCCAGAGCCCGAACGCGCCCCGCTTTAGCCAACGGCGCCATGGTAGTAATGGCGTCAAACATGATTTCAACTTGCCCGCTCATCACGCTGGTGCGCGCTTCAGAGCTGCCTTTGTGCGGCACGTGAACAATGTCACCACCAATCAATGATTTGAAATACTCGCCTGCGAGATGGTACGGCGTGCCATTGCCAGATGAGGCGTAGTTAAGACCCTTCGGCTTAAGTTTCACCAGAGCAACCAGCTCTTTCACGGTTTTGGCTGGCAGCGAAGGGTGAACAACCAACAGCAGATCAGATGCGTTTATCGGCGCAACAGGCGCAAAATCTTTCATCAACGCGAAGGGCTTTTTCGGGATCAACGACTCGTTTATGGTGTGGGTGTTAGACATGAGCAATAGCGTGTAGCCGTCTGCAGCGGATTTAGCCACGGCGTCCGTGCCGATAATCGAACCCGCACCGGGGCGATTCTCGATAACGAACGATTGACCCATCGGCTCCTGCAGACGCTGGGCCAGTGCACGTGCGTAAATGTCGGCTGGGCCGCCTGCCGCAAAAGGCACAACGATGCGCACGACCTTAGTGGGATACGTCTGCGCGAAAACGCTGTGGCTCAACAGCGCTGCACCGACCAGGATGAGATACAACCTCATGTTAAGTTTTCCCTCCAGAATTGCTGTATTCAGGCCCGGCTAATTTTTGCTTTTCATGACCCGAAACTGGCAAGAGTATGGTGGTCAGAGCCATCAACGTCAACATACGGCCTCTGAAATTGATGCGCAAAAAAAAACCCGGTTACGAGAACCGGGCTTTTTTATGACGCTTACAAATTTACTAATGGGTGCCTGACGATGTCCTACTTTCGCACGGGTAATCCGCACTATCATCGGCGCTGAGTCGTTTCACGGTCCTGTTCGGAATGGGAAGGCGTGGTTCCAACTCGCTATGGTCGTCAGACGTAGCTTGTGTGTTTATGGCGGCTGGCAATTTACTTACATTACCTTGGGCCAAAAACAAAATTGGAAGAAGTAATACAACATTAGGTTGAACAACGCCTGAACCAGGCATTGATTAATTTTGTTAAATCGTATCTGGCAATAAACAAATTCTACATTCTCTGTAACTTGTTTCGGCACATTCATTTCTGAAATTCGCCTACTCAAAATTATAGGATCAAGCCGCACGGGCAATTAGTACTGGTTAGCTAAGACGATTACTCGTCGTACACACCCAGCCTATTAACGTGGTGGTCTTCCACGACCCTTTAGGGGAATCAAGTTCCCGGGAAGTCTCATCTTGAGGCAAGTTTCCCGCTTAGATGCTTTCAGCGGTTATCTCTTCCGAACTTAGCTACCCGGCGATGCCACTGGCGTGACAACCGGTACACCAGAGGTTCGTCCACTCCGGTCCTCTCGTACTAGGAGCAGC
>CANKUB010000149.1 GCA_947486575.1 Betaproteobacteria bacterium
CCCCGCCGCCATGCCCTTCGAGCGTGCCGAGCGTACGTAAGGCTTTGCCACTTTGCGCATCCCACAGCCGCACCGTCTTGTCATCCCCCGCGCTGGCGAGCGTGGTGCCGTCGGGGCTGAACGCCACCGACCACACCGAGCCGCCATGCCCTTCGAGCGACCGCAGGGCTTTGCCGCTTTTCGCATCCCACAGCCGCACCTTGTTGTCATTCCCCGCGCTGGCGAGCGTGGCGCCGTCGGGGCTGAACGCTACCGACATCACCCAGTCGCTATGCCCTTCCAGCGTGCGCAGCGCTTTGCCGCTTTGCGCAACCCATAGCCGCACCGTCTTGTCAGTCCCCGCGCTGGCGAGCGTGGCGCCGTCGCTGCTGAACGCTACCGACATCACCCCGCCGCCATGCCCTTCGAGCGTGCGCAGCGCTTTGCCGCTTTGCGCATCCCACAGCCGCACCGTTTTATCAGTCCCCGCGCTGGCGAGCGTGGCGCCGTCGGGGCTGAACGCTACGGAATTCACCACGCCTGTATGGCCGGTGAGCCATGCCGGGGCAGCATGAGCGGGCATGCGCACAGCGGCAGGTGCGATGTGCCAGCCGCGTGCACCATCCAACTCCGCTGGAATCGCCGTGCACAACAGCAATTCAGTATGCCAGGGCCGTGCTTCGGCTAACCCGGCGCCGCGCGCATCGCAATAGCGAAAGGTTGCACCGGCAAGCTCAGCGCCTGCCCAAGTACTATGGTCGAGATCGCTTTGATGAAACTGCGCGCCGTGCAATTCAGCATGATCGAAGCGCGCACCACGCAGAGTTACCGCATCAAAGCGCGCCTCACGCAGGTTGGCCCCACTGAAATCGCAATCGTCGAGGCATAACGTCTTTTCGGTTGCTGCGGTATCTTTACCGAATACCCAACGTGATAAATCTGCCCCCTTCAAGTCCATGCCCGCGAGGTCGGGTGCCAGGCCGCCGAGCTGATGCGCATGCAGCGCATACGCCAGCAGGTTTTCGCTGACAGTGGCCTGGTACGGCATCCGCCATTCAGCCATTTGAGCCAGCAGTGCACGCCCGTCATCATCGGCTTCTTGAATAATTTGCTCAATAAAATCAGATACTTCCATGCTGGGCTGCAGTAATTGCCAACGTATGCGCGCATCGTCGCGCACGGCCTGCACCAGATATTCCGCGAGGAAAAATTCCTGCAGCGAGGTGTGGGCAAAACGGAAGCCGCCCTTTTCGCCATCACTGTCGTCGCGCCGTAAAAAGGTGGCGGTGCGTAAATCTTCTTCCAGTTGCTCAGGCTTGACTTCGCGATAGCGCCGCGCCAGATCAGGCTCGCTTTCGATCCAGCGATGAAACCAGCTTTCGAGCCGCAGGGCGGGCAGCGCGCGCGCGCCGCTACGCCAGATTTCCGCTGCGAGATTGGCCGCCAGTTGCAGCTTGTGCTCGGGCTGGATGTGATGCTTGCCTTTGTCACGCTCCAGCCAGCGCTGCGCCATCGCACGGTACAGGGTAACGCCACGCACCGTGCGCCCCGCAACACGCGCGGCTTCGATTTCGGGTATGTATTCGCTCACCAATTTCAGCGTATAGGGGCGACGCGTGAGCTCGGTGAGGTTGTGTACGGAAGCCACCATCGCCATCACCGAATCGACATTGGCGCCCGCCAGCGCATGGCCCAGATAGCGCCGTACCTGCTCATCCGAAAACGGCAGCAGCACCAGCGCGCGAAAATCCTCGGGTTTAATCTCGCCGCGCTCCTGCCCGGTGAAGTGCGTTTTCTGGTCACGCAGCGTGCGGAAATATTGGGTGCGGCAGGTGATCAGTAATTTGCTGCGCGTGGTCTTGCTGGCAGCGCGCGCATCGGTATACAGCTTAAGCAGGTTGTTGGTGAAGGCCTGACCATCCGCAGCGGATAGTTTGACCAGCACTTCGTCCAGACCATCAAAAATGACCAGCACGCCCTGCTGCGCCAACTGCACTACGCCATCAAAGCTGAAAGGCGGCTGGCCGGGCAACGGACGCACGCCGCGTGCGATACATTCTTCGATGGCCGCCTGCAAGGTAGGCACACCGCGATCAAGGCCCGTGACATGACGCAGATCAAAATACAGCGCCGGCAGCGCGCTGGGATCAGCGGCATGACGCTCGCCAAAAACCCGCATCAGTTTCTGGCTGGTGATGGTTTTGCCCATGCCGTATTCACCCAGCAAGGCAAACAGCGGCGGCGCTGCCGGATCATCGGCCCATTGCGTTAAAGCCGGCAGCACTTCCACACCACGCTGACGATTGCCCCCATCGCCAGCGTTGCCTGCGCTTGGGAGCGTGGCCAAATCATCTTTTTTGAATTTTTCGGGGAAACCCAAGGCGCTGGCTTCGAAACGCCCGGCGACTTCGTCGACGTCCGCCAAAGTGTAGCGACTGATGTGCGGCGCCTGCGCACCCTGCGAGTCAAACGCGAATTCGGCTTGCATCGTGCGGGCGCGGCGGCGCGCCCGATTGCCAGCGATTGGACCGGCATCGTCGTCGACCTGATACAGCGGCGCGATTTCAAACATTGCCTTGAGCACGCGCGCGGCGTTGCCAGCAGCGAGCTTCTGGCGCGCCGCTTTGTCAGCGCCCTTGGTGCCATCGCCCCAATCACTGATGGCCTTGACCACGAGCCAGTCGATTTTTGATGCCTCACACGCCGTTTGCAGGCCGGTGGCCTCCATCTCGCCGCCCTTTGCTGCGGGAAACTGTTTGCGCAAGCTGTTACGGTAATTCAGATTGTCGACCAATGACGGCCCGGACAAAATACAACCGATCTCCACTCTGGGCCAAGCGTCCGCAGGAGAAGCGTGATGCAAATGCAGGATTGTGTTCATACGATCCAGCAGGTAGCTACTCGCTGGCGGTGCTACTTCTTTAAGCGTTACCGTGCCGTCCTGGTTCTTACGGTCCAGCGCATAGTCGCGAATAGACTCCGATACCAGCACGTCACCAATGCTTTGTTTCGTATCGTCCATCCCGAACGCGATGCCGACCGCAATCACCGCGCTGGGCACGAAGTCGGAAATCGCTTCGTTCGCGGTCTGTTGCGTGCGGTGCGGGCCCTGACGGCTTACGCTGAGAATGACCCGAACTCCACCGTGCATCCCAAGGTCGTGGTAAATCCTTTGACCGCGCGGCACCGTGCGCGGCGACCGGCCTGCATGGAAATGCTGGATCACCGCCTCTGTTTCGTTTTCATTGAAGGTCAGCAGCACGACAGTTTGATCAATATCTGCCGATACCGCGCGCTGCCCGCCTTCGAATTGCCCCGGCGACAAGCCGTTGAGATCGGGCATCGCAGGCTCGGCCGGACCCGTCACCGGGCCCTCAAACCAGACAGAGCGCTTGCCCCGCTTCGCCCTGGTAATTTCAAGAACCAAGCTTACGCCCGCGTCCTGCGCCGCGGTATTCACCGCGTCGATCAAACGCGTCAATGCCTTATTGGCCGAGCCAGGATCGTTAAACGGGAACAACGCCTTATGCACGGTGGACACCTCTGCCTGCCCGTCTGGCTTGAGCACCGGAATAAGCTTCTTGAGCGCCTCTTGAGGCGCCGCGCTGAGATGGGATTGCAGCCGATCTGTCGCTATTTGAACAAAGTAGGGTTTCAGCGCGGGCATGGCTATCTCCGGAATCAAGTTGCGCAAGAGCGCCAATGCTATCACGAAAATAGAAATTATTGTCTTTTATGTCTTAATAAAGTCGTATATAATACAACATATTGATTTAAAACATTTTAATATTTTAAATTTATTTTGGAATTCCCTTAATAAAGCCAAATCGCAACCACGATAGCCACGTTCGGACGCTTGAATGACTTGCGAACCGTAACGCTACGCTATACACTTCAACCATGATCAAATCCTTTCGGCACAAAGGGTTGCAGTCGTTTTTTGAGACAGGCAGCAAAGCGGGTATCCAGCCGCAGCATGCACCGAAGCTCGCGCGGCAACTCGCAAGACTCGATTTAGCTAAAACAGCAAGTGATGCAAACATGCCGGGGTGGGGTCTGCACGCACTGGCAGGCGACCTGGCCGGACATTTTTCGATCAGGGTCAACGGTAACTGGCGACTGACATTTAAATTTGAAGGCGAAAATGTCGTGCTGGTGGATTATCAGGATTATCACTAAGGAGTACAACTCATGACCCAAATGCACAATCCGCCGCACCCCGGCGAGACGCTGCGTGAGGACGTTTTGCCCGCCTTGGGCATGAACGTCACACAGGTGGCCGCCCAGATCAATGTCACGCGCGCTTCGCTATCGCGTGTGCTGAACGGGCGCGCTGCGATTTCACCGGAAATGGCGCTTCGACTTGAAGGCTGGCTCGGCGTGGAAAACGGTGGCCGCGCAGATTTATGGCTGACTCAGCAAGCATCATACGATCTGTGGAAAGCGCGAAAAGCTGGCGCACCGAAGGTCACGCGAGTAACCTTGACCACGTAATTCGCATTTCATAAGGAACGACAGTGCGGAAGTAATTCATAACCTATTGTTTTTATTCATATATTTTAAGGAGGCGTGATGAACGAAAATCCGCAGGCAACCCC
This sequence comes from Betaproteobacteria bacterium, assembly GCA_947486575.1. Lineage (GTDB taxonomy): Bacteria > Pseudomonadota > Gammaproteobacteria > Burkholderiales > SG8-41 > UBA5216. The sequence goes on from CANKUB010000149.1 coordinate 4,578, forward strand.
GTCGACCACACCGCAGACTACGCCCCAGACCACACCGCAGTATTCCAAAGAAGAACAGCAATGGGCTATGGCCTGCCATCTTTCCGCATTGGCTGGATTCGTTGTTCCCTTTGGCAATGTGTTTGGGCCACTGACGGTGTGGCTGCTCAAAAAAGACACCATGCCGCTGGTGGATCAGCACGGCAAAGAGTCGCTTAACTTTCAGATTACCGTGGCCATCGCAGCGCTCATCTGTGTGGTGTTGATGTTTGTGCTGATCGGCATAGTGCTGATTTTTGTGGTCGGCCTTGGCGCATTGATACTCACCATCATGGCATCGATCAAAGTCTCGAACGGCGAACTCGATTATAAATATCCGTTTACGCTGCGCCTGCTGAAGTAGCGCGCACCATGCCGGGCAGACGAAGCGTTCGCGCAGGTTTTATCCACACTAAATTTGCTGCTTTTCTTACCCAAGGCGGGACCATCGTTGCATTGGCTGCATTCCTAAGCACGACACTGTGCAATACAGCACTGGCGCAAGGCAAACTGGCCGACTATCCCGTGCGCGCAATGCGGCTGGTTAACCCTTACAGTCCCGGCGGCACCACCGACCTTGTGGCGCGTATGGTTTCCACGCGGCTGACCGAAGTGTGGGGCCAGCAGGTGATCGTCGACAATCGCCCCGGCGCGGGCACCAATATCGGCAATGAAATCGTCGCTCGCTCACAGCCTGACGGCTACACGCTGCTGGTCAATTCAGCCGCCATCTCAACCCTCACCGGTTTTTATTCCAAGCTATCCTACGATCCCGTCAAGGATCTTGCCGCAGTCGCCAATATCGGCGATTCGCCACTGGTATTGGGGGTGCATCCTGCGGTGGAAATTCGCTCGGTGCGCGACATGATCGATTACGCGCGCGCCAAACCCAGACTGCTCACCATCTCTTCGTCGGGCACCGGCTCTTCAACACATCTGGCGCTTGAGTTATTCAAATCCATGGCCAAAGTGGAAACCACGCATGTACCGTATAAAGGGGGCGGGCCGGCCGTAGTCGCAACCGTGAGTGGCGAGGTAAACGCGATTTTCAATTCACCCGCAGTGGTATTGCCACACGTAAAGTCCGGTCGGCTGCGCGGCCTTGCGGTCACCAGCGCCAGGCGCAGCGAAATTGCACCGGATTTACCGACGATCGCCGAATCCGGCGGGCTACCCGGCTACGAGGTACAAGGGTGGTATGGCGTATTCGCGCCGCGCGGCACGCCGCGACGCATTATTGGTGCGATCAATACAGAGCTGGATCGTTACGGCCAATCCACCGAAGGTCGTGCGCGGCTGCTTTCCTTTGGCCTCACCGCGACTGGCGGCTCGCCCGATGCGTTTGCCGACTATTTCAAATTGGAAACGGAACGCTGGATACGCGTCATTCGTGCTGCGGGCATCAGGAACGATTGACAGCGGCGTTACGTGGCAAGCCACTGGGTAAAACCTGATAGGCAGAAGAGATAACGACAGCTGGTTGCCCTGAAAACCAATCTTACCCAACGCCTCAATCAACTTTCATATTCGCCGCCCTGGCGATTTTCTGAATCTGCTGCACTTTGGCGCGCACGGCGACTTCGTATTCGGCGTGCCCGAGCGGTATCACCGAAAAACCATCCTTGAGCATACCGGCTTTCACATCCGGGTTTTGCGCCGCTTTTACGAACTCCATGCTCAGTCGTTCAATCGCTTCCTTCGGTGTCGCAGCCGGTGCGAACAGGCCCATGGCGCCAGTGATATCGTAGTCGGGTATGCCGGATTCGATCATCGTGGGCACATCCTTCAACAGCGTGGAACGTTCGCGTGAGGTAACTGCCAGTGCGCGCAGCCTGCCCGCAGGCAGATGCTGCAAAACCGGCGGTACCGATGAAATCAGTATCCCGGCATGTCCGCCCAGAACGGCAACCGTCGCGGGACCGCCGCCCGCAAAGGCCACATACTTGATGTCGATACGCGCTGCCGTTTTAAGCAGCTCGCCACACAGATGCTGCGCGGTGCCGTAACCGTTCAGCGAGTAGACCAGCTGACCGGGCCGTGTACGCGCCAGCGCGATCAACGCCTTGATGTCTTTCGCCGGTAACGAGGGGTGAATGGAAAACACAAAGGGTTGGGTGCCAATGCCGGCGACCGCCACAAAATCCTTCATCGGATCAAATGACAGCTTCGGACGCAGCGCAGCCATGGACATAAACGAGAATCCCGAGAGCAGCACGGTGTGGCCGTCGGCGGGTGCGCGCGCTACCGCTTCCGTGCCGATAATGGTATTGGCGCCACCACGGTTCTCCACGATGACGCTCTGACCCAGCGCGCGGATCAGCGGCAACGCCATCGCACGTGCGACCACGTCGTTCGAGCCACCGGCGGCGAACGGCACGACGATACGCACGGTTTTTGACGGAAACGTTTGCGCTGACCCTGTCAAAGTAGACTGAGCAGCAACGTTGCCAATGGCGAGCGCTGCGTTGATGACGGCAACGCCAACGATCTGCGTGTTCATTGCACCCCCTGTTTTTGAGTCAATGTCAACATGCTCACCCATGCCACGCTTGCTGCGCCAGCTACTCCGCCTTCACGCCTGCCGCTTTGATCACTTTAGCCCATTTCAGCAGATCAGATTGTATGACGCGCGCAAATGCCTGCTCTGAATTACCCACCGGTTCCATACCCAGCTCGGCGAATCGCATGCGTACGTCCGGCACCATGAGCAACCTGTGCAAGTCCTGATTCAGCCGCCGCACCAGCGGTGCCGGGGATTTGGCCGGCACCCATGCACCTTGCCATGACGACGTATCGACGCCGACATAGCCTGCCTCGGCGATGGTCGGCACATCCGGCAATGCCGATGAGCGTTTTGCGGACGCTACCGCAATCGCGCGCAAACGTCCGTCGCGCACCAGTGGCAAGAACGTCGCCATCGCGGCTATCGTCAGGGTGACCCGGCCGGCGATCAGATCGGGAATCATCAACCCCGTGCCCTTGTAGGGAATATGCCGGATATCCACGCCCGCGCTGCTCTTGAACAACTCGCCGCCCAGATGCGTAGCGGTGCCGCTGCCCGAAGACGCAAACGTGAACTGCCCGGGCCGCGCCTTGGCCAGCGCGACAAATTCTTCAACGGATTTCGCCGCCACCGCCGGATGTATCACCAGCAGATTGGGAATGGTGCAAATCAATGTCACTGGCGCCAGATCGCGCACCGTATCGAACGAGGGCTTATCCTGCAAGCTCGGATTAATCACCAGCGGTGAACTGCCCGACAGCAATATCGTGTAGCCGTCCGGCGTCGCTTTTACCGCGCGCTCCACACCGATATTGCCGCCGCCGCCCGCAATATTTTCAACTACGACTGATTTGCCCCACGCTTCGGTCAGCCTGGCAGAGATAATGCGCGCCACGATGTCCGAAGGCCCGCCAGCGGCGAAGTTGACAATGATGCGTACCGGCCGCGAGGGGAAATCCGCCTGCGCCACAGCGTGGCCTGTCAGCATCGCTGCGATCACAGAGCACGCGATGCGCACCCTACACCCGCTCAACCGTTGCCAGCGAGGGTAAATCCATAGAGCTTGGCTGCATTGGTGTACGTCATTTTGACTCGATCACTGTCAGATACACCCTTAAAATCATGCGCAATACTCTCGTGCGATTTCGGCCACGTGGTATCGGTGTGCGGATAATCCGACGACCACATCAGGTTATCCACGCCGGTAAATTCGCGCGTGTAAACGCCCACGCGATCCTTGATGAAGGCGGCCATCACGTTGCGATGAAAATACTCGCTGGGCTTGAGCTTGAGATGAACGCCGTTCTGCAGGCCATACCGCTCATGACCACGATCCGCGCGTTCCAGCAGCCAAGGTAACCAGCCGGTATCCGCTTCGGCCAGCACCAGCTTCAGTTTGGGATGGCGATCAAACAGCGGGCTGGTCAGCACTTCGCCCAGCGTCAGCATGACTTCCAGCGGATTTTCCGGGTAGCTGGCAGCTCCTTTCGTTTCTCGAGGGAAGCGATGGACCACTGCGCGGTTGCTGGTCAGCGTATGAATGCTGATCGGCACACCCATCTCCTCAGCCGCCGCCCAGAAGGGTTCGTATGTCGCATCGCTGTACTCGGTGCCAGCGGGCGGCACGTTGGCGATCATGGCGCCGCGCAGCCCGCGCTGATGCCAATGGCGCAGCGCCTTTACAGCGTTATCGACGTTGTACACCGAGATCAGCGCCAACCCCACCAACCTGTCAGGCGCATGACTGCACATCTCCACCATCCACGCGTTGTAGGTATGAAACGCCGCTTCCTGCAGCCCGGCATCCTGTATCTGATAGAGCTGCATCGCGTAAGTTGCATAGAGCACTTCACCGGAGACACCATCGATATCCTGATCCTTGAGCCGCTCTACCGGATCATATCCGCCAGCGCGCAAATCACGGTGATGCACATCTTTGAACTTGACCAGATCCTCTTTCGCGATGCCCGCCGCCGCAATGCTGGCAATAGCCCTCGGATTGATGCCGTCGCACACGAAAAAAGTGCCGGACTTGCCCTGGTAGTTCGCCACGAAGCGCGGCCCGCGCTCGCGGTATTTTTTGTCGATGCGCGTCTCCCACAAACTGACTGGTTCAAACACATGCGAGTCCGCGGAAATGATGATGCTGTCAGCCATGATAATCAAACCTCCCCCAGGTTAATTTTAGTTCGCCTTTAGTTTGCGCGGATTCCCGCCTCGCGCACCAGCTTGCCCCACTTGGCGGTTTCGGTTTTCACATACGCCGCAAATTCATCCGGCGGACTGCCCACTGGATCGAGCCCCATGGTAAGCAGACGTTCACGCGTTTCAGGATTTGCCGTTGCCCTGGCGATTTCGCCCTGGAGCTTGTTGATGATTTCTCTGGGCGTACCGGCGGGTGCGAACAAGGCGTACCATTGATCCACAGCAAATCCAGGAATGCCTGCCTCGGCAACCGTGGGCAGGTCCGGCACGGATGGTGACCTTTTGGCGGCGCATACGGCCAGCGCGCGCAGGCGCCCCGAACGCACATGCGGTAACGTCGAAATCGAACTGGCCGCGCTGACTGAAACGCGCCCGCCAACCAGATCGGTAATACTCGGCGCTGTGCCCTTATACGGGACATGCACCAGTTGTATGCCGCCCATGCGGTTGAGCAGCTCCATCGCCAGATGTTGTCCGCTGCCACTGCCTGACGATGAAAAAAGAACCTGATTGGGACGCGCTTTTGCAAATGCGATCAGCTCCTTGACCGTTTTCGCGGGTAACGACGGGTGTACCGACAACACGCCCGGCGATTGCACAAACAGCGAGACCGGCGCGAAATCCTTAATGGTGTCGAAACTCAGCTTGTAAATGGCCGGTATGATGGCATGCCCCATCGACGTCATCAGCAACGTATAACCATCCGGCGCCGCACGCGCCACCAATTCAGTCGCTATGGTTCCCCCCGCTCCTGGCCGGTTTTCAGCCACTACTTGCTGGCCCCAGGCATCGGTAAATTTTTGTCCCAACATGCGCCCGGAGGTATCCACACCGCCGCCTGCCGCCAGCGCAATCACAATGCGTATCGGCTTGACGGGATAACCAGTTTGCGCCCAGCACGCGCCGCCAGACACAAAAAGCCCGGCAACAATAATCACTAACCTATTGATTTTATTAATATTTCCGTGCACTCAAGACTCCTTGTTTAACATCCATTATTTCTGTGTCGTATGGCCTTGGTCTGAAAACATGAGCGGATGCTCCGTTCGATTAGCCTGCGCCCACAGCACATCTTACTGCGGCGTAATCTTCGCTGCCGCAATGACCTTGCGCCAGCGCACGATAGCGTTGCGCACCTGATCCGCATATTGTTCCGGCGTGCTGGCGAGCGGTTCCAGCCCGAGCGCGGCGTAACGCTCCTTCAGGTCTGCACTTTGCGCCGCTTTCACTACGCCGGCACTGAGTTTGTTGAGGATGTCACGAGGCGTGCCGCCGGGCGCCACCAATCCATATTTGGAATCCACTTCAAAGTCGGCATAGCCCAGTTCGATAAAGGTCGGTACGTCGGGCAGCGCGCGCGCACGTTTGGGACTCGCCGTGCCCAAAGCCCGCAACTTGCCCGCCTTGACTTGCGGGATTGCTGGTGGAACCGAAATGAACATCACATCAACATGACCGCCGATTACGTCAGCCATGGCCAGCGATGCCCCTTTGTACGGCACATGCAGCATGTCGATCTGGGTAGCCAGCTTCAGCATTTCCGCACCCAGATGCAAGGTGCCGCCGGTACCCGAAGACGCGTACGTCATGGGCGACCCGCGCGACTGACGCGCCTTGGCAATCGCCACGAATTCCTTCACCGAGCGCGCAGGCACGATCGGATTCACCATAAACGCGATGTCGCTCTGCGCGGTGAGACTCACCGGCGCAAGATCTTTCAACGTGTCGAACGGTAGCTTGGCGAACGTCACTGCATTCATGGAAAAGCCCGATGTCGTAGCGAGCAACGTATAGCCATCGGGCGGCGCTTTAGCCACCACCTCCGTCGCGATAACGCCATTGGCGCCCGCGCGATAATCGATGACCATGGGCTGACCAAACATTTCGTGCAGCTTTTGCGTGTAGGGACGCACCACCAGATCAGCCGGGCCGCCGGGCGCAAATCCGACAATCACACGCACCGGCTTCAC
>CANKUB010000150.1 GCA_947486575.1 Betaproteobacteria bacterium
CCGCCGGCGTAAACGCGTCGCTGAAAAATTCATCCGATGGCAGTTTGCACTGCGCCAAAAAATCAATACGCGCGGATTCAACCACGATCGGTGCGCCGCAGGCGTACACTTGATGCGCTGACATATCTGGAAAATCCTGCATCACTGCGTGATGTACGAAGCCGCTGCGGCCGGTCCAGTTGTCTTCGGGCCGCGTCTCGGACAGCACCGGCATGTAAGTGATGCCGTGCTCACGCGCCCAGCTTTCAGCAAGCTCATGCAAATACAAATCGGCGCGCACGCGGCAGCCCCAGTACAACGTAATCGGACGGCTGATCTTTTTGTGTATGGCGTGCTCAACAATGGCTTTGATCGGCGCGAAACCGGTGCCACTGGCAAGCAGAATCAGCGGCTTGTCGCTATCTTCACGCAGGAAAAAGGTGCCGAGTGGGCCTTCAAAGCGCAAGATGTCTTTTTCTTTGAGTGTGTTGAATACGTACTGGCTGAACGGCCCGCCGTAGTTACGCAAATGCAGTTGCAGCACGCTGTCGTCGTGCGGCGCGTTGGCGAGCGACAGGCTGCGGCGCAGGCCGCTTTTGGTAAGAACATCGATGTATTGCCCGGCGAGAAACTGTAGCCGCTCATTGGCGGGCAAGCGCAAGTGAATCATGGTCACATCAGGCGCGAGGCGTTCGAGTCTTTGCACGCGGCACGGCAGCGTGCGCACTTGTATGTCTTTGATGGCGCTGATTTCGCGGCACTCAATCGTGACATCGGTCAATGGCTTTGCCTGACAAAACAGCGCGTAGCCGTTTTGTTTGTCCGCGTCAGGCAGCGCAGATTTGCTGTAATTGCCGTATTCAACCGTGCCTTCGAGTAATTTGCCTTTGCAACTGCCGCAACCGCCATTGCGGCAGGCGTAGGCGATGTTAAAGCCCTCGCGCAGTGCGCCGTCGAGGATGGTTTCATAGCCACTCACGCTGTACACGTGGTTGCTGGGCTTGATGGTGACTTGGCGCGGCGTATCGGACGTAGACATAGCGTAAAATGGTTCGTGATATGAGACGATTATTGATTATCGGGTGTGGCGATGTGGGCGTGCGTCTGGTGCCGTTGGCGCTGGCTCGCTATCGTGTGTTTGCACTCACGCGCGATACTGCACAATGCGCAGCGCTGCGTGCGCTGGGTGTTACGCCGATCATCGGAGATCTGGATAAGCCACAATCGCTTTCGGCCATTGCCGGGATTGCTCATGATGTTGTTCATCTGGCGCCGCCGCCCGCCAGCGGTGTAACGGATACGCGCACGGCGCATCTGATTGCTGTTCTAGGCAAGGCAAAAATCAATCGTGGCAGTCTACCACAGCACTTTATTTACATTAGCACCAGTGGCGTCTACGGCGATTGCGGTGGTGATGTGGTGCCCGAGACGCGTCCCGCGCATCCGCAAACGGCGCGTGCGCAGCGGCGCGTGGATGCCGAGCGCCGCTTGCGGGCGTGGGGAGTACGCAGCGGTGTGGGCGTGTCGATTTTGCGCGTGCCGGGCATTTATGCCGCCGACCGGCTGCCGTTGGCGCGTCTGCAACGGGGCACACCGGCGCTTAATGACGCGGACGACAGTTTTGTAAACCATGTTCACGCCGATGATCTCGCGCGTATGGTTATAGCCGCGTTGAATCACGCAGCACCAGGGCGTGCCTATAACGCGGTGGATGATCTGCCGCAAAAGATGGGCGACTACTTTGATCTGGTGGCGGATCGGCATGGATTGCAGCGCCCGCCGCGTATTGCGCGCAGCGAAGCTGCACGGCTGATACCGCAAAACTTGTTGTCATTCATGAGTGAATCGCGGCGGCTGTCGAATCAGCGCATTAAGCAGGAATTGCGTTTTCGCTTGCGCTATCCGAGTGTGCACGAGGGTATCGCGGTATGACAAAACCTGACGACGTATTGCTGGTGATTACGCATTTGCCTGATCGTGATGCGGCAGACCTGCTGGCGCGCGCTTTGATTGAAGAAAGCGTTGCGGCGTGCGTCAACATACTCGGTGCGTGCGCTTCGGTGTATCGCTGGCAGGGCGTGGTTGAGCACGCTGAGGAAATTCCGCTGCTGATCAAAACCACTGTCGCGCGTTATGCTGCGCTGGAAGCTACGATCCGCCGCCTGCATCCGTATGAACTTCCCGAAATTGTGGCAGTCCCAGTGGCGCAAGGTTTGCCGGGCTATCTGCAATGGGTGCAGAATGAAACCAGAGAAGTGCAATGAAGTATTTACGTAACCAATTGTTTTTATTAATTATTTTATGTTCAGCGCAACTTGTCCTGGCTGCGCAACCGGATTTACTTGCGCCGGAAAAAGCATTTCGTTTTTCCGCACGCGCACTTGATGCCACAAATATTGAGGTGCGTTATCAGATTGCCGATGGCTATTATTTGTATCGGGAGCGATTTGCGTTTGCGGCAGAGCCGGGCGCCCAGTTGGGCGCGGCGAAAGTCCCGGAGGGCAAAAAGAAGAAGGATGAATTTTTTGGCGAAGTGCAAACACATCGCGGCGAATTGCGCATCGTTGTACCGGTTGAGGTCGCCCCCGATGGCAAAGTAGCGCTTAGCGTTACGTCGCAAGGCTGCGCAGATGTGGGCGTGTGTTATGTGCCAATGGATAGCAAGATACAACTGGCGATGGCGGGTAGCACATCCGTTGTACCGACAGCGCAAAGTGGCGGCGATCCGCTGGCGCGCATTTTGAATCAAACAGGAGCGCCCAAACCTTCGTCTGCCATTGCCGAAGATTCGCGCATCGCCGGGCTGTTTCAAGGCAATTTTTTGCTCTTGCTCGCAAGCTTTTTCGGATTTGGGCTGCTGCTCTCGTTTACGCCGTGTGTGCTGCCGATGATTCCTATTTTGTCGGGCATTATTGTCGGGCGTGGACAGCGGGTTACGCGCGCGCAGGGCTTTACGCTGTCGGCGGCCTATGTGCTGGGCATGGCGATCACGTACGCGATCGCGGGTGTTGCTGCGGGTTTGTCCGGCGCCATGCTGGCCGCCGCGCTGCAAAATCCGTGGGTGCTGGGCAGCTTTGCGGCGATATTTGTGATTTTGGCGTTGTCGATGTTCGGCTTTTATGAATTGCAATTGCCTGCGGGCTTGCAGGCGCGTCTGGCCGAAACGTCCAATCAGTTGCCCGGCGGGCAATACGCGGGCGTGTTTGCGATGGGCGCGCTATCAGCGGTGATTGTTGGTCCGTGCGTGGCGGCCCCGCTGGCGGGTGCGTTGCTCTATATCAGCCAAAGCCGTGACGGCGTGCTGGGCGGTGCGGCGCTGTTTGCGATGGCGCTGGGCATGGGCGTGCCCTTGCTCGCCGTAGGAGCCTCGGCGGGCGCGTTGCTGCCGCGCGCTGGTCCGTGGATGGATACCGTAAAGCGTTTTTTCGGCGTGCTGCTGATCGCGGTGGCGATTTACCTGGTGTCGCCGTTGCTGCCGCTGGCGGTGCAAATGCTGGCGTGGGGCGCGCTCTTGATCGTTAGCGCTGTTTTTCTGCGGGTGATCGATCCGTTGCCGCTGCAGGCCCACAGCTTGCAGCGTTTCGGCAAAGGTCTCGGCGTGATAGCGCTGCTGGCTGGCGCTGCGTATCTGGTGGGCGCGTTCTCAGGCGCACAGGATATTTTGCAGCCGTTATCGGGCGTGACTGCGCGAAGTATTGCCGCGCCTACCGCTGCGGAGCCGCTATTCAAACGCGTCACCAGCGGGGTTGAACTGGACGCAGCCGTCAAAGCCGCCGCCAACACGGGAAAGCCGGTACTGCTCGATTTTTATGCTGATTGGTGCGTATCGTGCAAGGAAATGGAGCGATTTACCTTTACTGACGCCCAAGTGCAGCAGCGGCTGGCGGGCATGGTTAAATTACAGGTCGACGTTACCGCCAATTCTGCTGAGCATCAGGCGCTGCTCAAACGCTTTAGATTGTTTGGCCCGCCGGGGATTATATTCTTTGATAAAAATGGAAAAGAGATCAATGGGTTACGTGTAATTGGCTTTCAAAGTGCCGAAAAGTTTGCCGGTGTGCTGGATGAAGTGCTGAAGTTCTAATTTTCGCGTATCTTCAGTTAATTTCGTTTATTTTTATCTAACCAGCAACAATTTTGCTTAAATACTTTTTGTATGGGCTGATCGCGCTGACGGCAGCGAGTGCGGGGTTGTGGTTGGGCGTATCGCGCCTTAGCGAAGCGCCTGCCACTTCAGTATCGGCATCAGAGGCCTTATTCGCGCTTAACCTGCCTGATCTCGACAACAAGCCGCAGCGCCTTGAGCAATGGCGCGGCAAAGTGCTGGTGATTAATTTCTGGGCGACTTGGTGCGCGCCGTGTCGTGACGAGATTCCGGTTTTTGTTAAATTACAGGAACAGTACGGCGTTAAAGGCTTGCAATTTGTCGGTATTTCCATCGATCAGGTGGATAAAACTGCTGAATTCGCACGTAACTTCAAAATTAACTACCCGTCGCTGATCGGCACCTTTGATACCATTGAGGTTTCGCGGCAGGCGGGCAATCAGAAGCGGGTTTTGCCTTATACGGTGATTCTGGACCGTAAAGGCAATGTCGTTGCCGCTGAATTGGGTGGATTAACGGCGGAAAAACTGGAGGCGCTAATCAGCCCTTTGCTATAAGCAATGCTATCTCTCTGTTAAAATTCGTTAAATTAGTCTAAAGTGATACCATCTTCTGGTTGATGAGTTAAACCTTTGGTGAGAGGGCGCACTATGTCGAATGCCGCAAATAAAACCAATAAAAACATACTATTACTTAATGGCCCTAACCTGAATCTGTTAGGCACACGCGAGCCGGAAATCTACGGCGGCGATACCCTGGTATCGATAGAGGTGCGCATGCAAAAGCTGGCGCTGGAGGCAGGCGCTAACCTTGATGTGTTTCAGAGCAATGGCGAAGCGGATTTAGTCAATCGCATACAGCAGGCCGCGCGCGAGCATGTCGACTTCATCATCATCAATCCGGCGGCGTACACCCATACCAGCGTGGCCATGCGCGACGCGCTGGCGGCGGTAGGCATTCCATTCATTGAGGTGCATCTAACAAACGTATTCGCGCGTGAGGCGTTCCGGCAGCACTCGTATTTCACCGATATTGCTGTCGGCATTATCAGCGGCCTCGGCGCAAAAGGCTATGAGTTAGCGCTGGCTTACGCTTTTAATCACTCGCCCATTCATAAGTAGCGTAAGTAAAAGGGAATAAAAACATGGACTTACGAAAAGTTAAAACACTGATTGATCTGGTCCAGCAATCCGATATCACCGAACTCGAAATCACTGAGGGCGAAGAGCGCGTACGCATTAGCCGTGCTGGCGGGGTGGTCATGCATCCGCAAACGGTGGCGGCGCCGGCGATCTTGCCTTCCGTATTGGCGGCGCCAGCGGAACTCGGTGCGCCAGAAGCCGCCGCCGAGCCGCAAGGTTTTATCCTCAAGTCGCCGATGGTCGGTACGTTTTACCGCTCGTCATCGCCCGGCGGCAAAGCGTTTGTTGATGTCGGACAAGTCGTAAAAACCGGCGAAACCGTTTGCATCATTGAGGCGATGAAACTGCTCAACGAAATTGAAGCCGGCGTAGACGGCGTGATCAAGGAAATTCTGGTTGAGAACGGGCAACCGGTTGAATATGGCCAGCCACTGATGGTAATTGGCTGAAACCAAGCGCCCCTCACCTAAGACCCAACGATTCAACATGTTCGGAAAAATCCTCATCGCCAATCGCGGCGAAATCGCGCTGCGCATCCAGCGCGCGTGCCGCGAAATGGGCATTAAAACCGTGGTGGTGCATTCTGAGGCCGACGCTGAAGCCAAGTATGTAAAGCTCGCCGATGAATCGGTGTGCATCGGCCCTGCCGCGTCGAGCGCCAGTTACCTGAATGTGCCCGCCATCATCAGCGCGGCTGAAGTCACCGACGCCGAGGCAATTCATCCCGGCTACGGTTTTCTGTCGGAAAACGCTGATTTTGCCGAACGCGTGGATAAAAGCGGCTTTGTATTCATCGGCCCGCGCGCGGAAACCATCAGATTGATGGGCGATAAAGTCAGCGCCAAAAACGCCATGAAAAAAGCAGGCGTACCGGTGGTGCCGGGCATCGACACCGCACTGCCCGAAGACCCCAAAGAAATCATCAAAATCGCCCGTGAGATTGGCTACCCGGTGATCATTAAGGCTTCGGGTGGCGGCGGCGGGCGTGGCATGCGCGTAGTGCATACCGAAGCCGCGCTCTTGAATGCCGCCAATACCACCCGTGCCGAGGCGCAGGCGGCATTTAATAACCCCATGATCTATATGGAAAAATTTCTTGAGCGTCCACGCCACGTGGAAATTCAGGTGATTGCTGACAAGCACAAAAACGCGCTGTATCTGGGCGACCGTGATTGCTCCATGCAGCGGCGGCATCAAAAAATTATTGAAGAAGCGCCCGCGCCCTTGCTCAACGCGCGCGCGCGCGCGCGCACCGGCGAACGCTGCGCCGAAGCCTGCCGCAAAATTGGTTACGAAGGCGCGGGCACGTTCGAGTTTTTGTACGAAGGCGGCGAGTTTTTTTTCATCGAGATGAATACGCGCCTGCAGGTTGAACATCCGGTGACTGAAATGATCACCGGCCTTGATCTGGTGCAAATGCAGATACGCATCGCCGCAGGTGAAAAGCTCGCGCTGCGCCAGCGCGAAGTCGAGCTGTCAGGTCACTCGATCGAATGCCGCATCAACGCTGAAGACCCGTATAAATTTACGCCGTCACCAGGGCGTATTACCTCGCTGCACATGCCCGGCGGCCCCGGCATTCGCGTCGATTCGCACGCCTACAGCGGCTACATGGTGCCGCCAAACTACGATTCACTCATCGGCAAAATCATCGCTTACGGCGACACGCGTGCACAGGCCATTGCGCGGCTGTCGATTGCGCTATCTGAAACCGTGATAGAGGGCATCAAAACCAATATTCCGCTCCATCAGGAATTGCTGCGCGACGCGGCGTTTTTGCGTGGCGGCACGAGTATTCATTATCTTGAAGAGAAGTTGGCCAAGCTGGTGAAGGCGGAGTAAGTTTGACGCTCACGCCTTTGCTTGCGAGCAACAGCACAATGCAATTCAAGTTGAAATTCACCTTTACAACTTGATGCTGAATGCCCCCAATCAGCGCCCTCTTGTTTCTGTGCATGGCTGTAATATTCTGGCGAAGAAAAACAAAAACCCCGCCGAAGCGGGGTTGTTTGAATGCGGCAAAGAGATCAGGCAGCTACAGTTAATTTCCTGCGGCGAGCTATGAAACCCATCAGGCCCAGACCAGCCAGCATCATGGCATAAGTTTCAGGCTCGGGAATTGCGGCGAAGGCATGGTTATCAGATTCAAACGCGTTTGAAGTAGAGACAAACCGTACCTGGTCAAACAATTCGCCAGCATTGTCTGCGAATACATTCAAATACCTTGTCGTACTCTGATCCCCGTTGGCAGGAAAACCCAATGGGGTTGCCAGTTGTATACCAGTGAAAGTTTGAATAACGTTGCCAGCCCTCATTATTTCTACTGAGTTATACAGGTCAGGGGAACTATAGTTAAATCCAAAGTAGTACAGTCTCGGGCCGGCACCTGTATAGTTAAAGCTACCCGGGGTTCCATCAAACGGGCCTACCGCAAAGTAGTTGGAGGTGTCACCATTGGGTGGCGCATGATTTACAGTGGTGGGGGGGCTAACGACTGATCCCCCGCTGTAGTTAAAGTTAGCGCCGCTTGGCAAACTCAAATTAGCATTAAAATCAATCAATGTTGCGCCACTAAGGAGAGAGGTGCAACCGTTAGTCATAGTGTTGTTGCATTGAGTTGGGGTATTAATAGACCAAGTATAGGCGCTAGCTGATCCCGCACAAAACATTCCAGCGATGCCGACAGCTGCAGCAATCGCACTCTTTTTAAATAGTAAGGTTTTCATAAGTATCTCCGTTGAGGTGTTTCAAAAAAGTACAAAAACTAAAAGTTCCGGCACAAGCAACCGCAATTCCAGCCCCGCACTGATGTACCAGAAGGGGCGTAACTCGTGTACCAATCATCAATTAGTAACGGTGCTAAACATACCTTGCATAATTACCGTTGGCAATAGTCCGTTTGGACTGTTTTGAGGAATTTTTTTTGTGTGCAAAAAGCCATGACATTTCAAGTGAATTGTCTTTAATATTTTTTAAATATATGATTTTAATGAGTTTAACGAAATAATATTGTAGCTCTCGACTCATTGCTGGTCAGGAAGCTTTAGCAGGCTGGTGACTGCCGGGGTGGGCGGTAACTTGAATGCGACGGCTACGATCTCGAGATTGCCAGAGCCCATGTAGTGGTAAGCAAATCCGGCCTTCGTCAATACTGTCGCCAACGATTTTATGGTGAATCCTGTCTTGTGCGCGTAGAAGTCGTTGCCGCTGCGCTCAATCTCCAACCCGAATCCGTAGATCACATCACGCACGGCGATAGGCCCTGACGGAGAGTTGTAAAGTAAGTCGTCAATATCAAGGTTTTTCTCCACCGCCACCCGCATGACTGCACCGATGTCCGGCACGCGGATGTGTACGAAAGCATCGTCTTTCATGATGTGTAAAAACCCAGCGAGTACCTTCGCAGCATCATGGCGGAAATAGTGCTCCAGATTGTGCGAGCAATATACGGCGTCATACTCCGCAGCGGATAACTGCGCCAGGTTTCGAGCGTCGCAGAGCACATCGGGTTTGCCTTTCGGATCAATGTCGAGCAGCACGCTTGTCCAGTTATCGTAAATCGGCGGCAGCTTGATATTCCTGTTATTGCCACCAACGTTTAATACCTTTTTCATTACTATTCCAAATTTTGGTTCGCGGTAGACGACGATGTTACCCGTGTAGCACATTGTTTATCTATCAGCTGTAATTTTTCAATGGATGCAGGCGGTTTCTCCTCGCTGCTATTGGCCCATAACTAATTGTTTTTATACACATTTTAGGTAACCCTGATTTTTTACTTGGCTGCTACGGCAGATAGAGTGGTGAATTTTCAAGCTCTCTGCTGCTGGCATGCCTACTTTTGCACTCAAGTGAAATCGATACACATAGTCATCGCGCGCAATCCCATGCCACACGCTAAACTCCGTACTCTAAATCCCAAAACCCAAACATGCCCTGGCAAGCCGTAACACTGATCGTCGATGCGCGTTGTGTCGAAACCCTTTCTGATCTGCTGCTGGAAAGCGGCGCGCTGTCGGTCGATGTTTCCGATGCCGCTGCAGGCACGCCCACCGAGCGTCCGCTGTTTGCCGAGCCGGGCAGTGCGCCTGCCATCAATTGGGCGGTAAATCGCGTGGTGGCGTTGTTCAACGAAAACGTTGCGATTGCGGATGTGGTGCCTGCGGTGTTGCGCGCGGCGATGCTGCCCATGACTACGCCGTACGGCATTGATCGTATCAACGATCAGGATTGGGTGCGGCTGACGCAGGCGCAATTCACGCCACAAAAAATTTCCTCGCGCCTGTGGGTGGTACCGACGTGGCATGAGGTGGTTGACCCTGCGGCGATCAATATTCGTCTTGATCCCGGCTTGGCGTTCGGCACCGGCACGCACCCAACCACGCGTTTGTGCCTGCGCTGGCTGGATGCGCATCTGCAAGGCGGCGAGAGCGTTATCGATTATGGCTGCGGCTCCGGCATTCTGGCCATCGCAGCGATGAAGCTCGGCGCCAGCCGTGCAGCCGGTGTGGATATTGACGAGCAGGCGTTGCTTGCGGCGCGGCGTAATGCCCTGCAAAATCAGGCGGATGTTACTTTTTATGCAGCGGAAGATGACTTGAGTGAAAACGTGATATCCCCGGCACACGTGGTGGTGGCCAACATCCTGGCGAACCCGCTGACCGTGCTTGCACCGTTGCTTGCGCGCCTCACGCTGCCCGGCGGGCAGGTGGTGCTGTCGGGCATACTCGCGCCGCAAGCTGGCGAAGTGCGCGATGCCTATGCGCCATGGTTTGAAATGCACACCACCGATCCTGATGAGGAATGGGTGGTGCTCGCGGGCCGGAAAAAATAGGGCAGACCCCGCATGTCCATGGTCACCCAATGCCCGCATTGCAGCACCGCGTTTAACGTGACGCCCGAGCAGTTGTTAGCGCGCGATGGTCGTGTGCGCTGCGGGCACTGTACTCAGGTGTTTGATGGCCTGGTGAACCTTACGTCACTTGAGGCGCTGCAGGCCGGTGTGCCACCGCCGCTGGCCGAATCGAGTGCCGCTGCGCAGCAGGCATCGGCGCAATCGCATGAAACCTCGCCAACGCCGTTGCCCGAGCATGGATTTTCACCGGTAAATTGGCCCATGCTACCGGATGTGCCGCAGGTGCCAGTGCCACCGCTGCCGCTGGAAGTGGTGGCGGATGCTGCGCAGGCGTCCCTGCGCGACACGTATGAAAAGTACGATAGACACGAAACTCAAGATGGCGAAGCACATGAAGCGCGTCTGGCCTCCATGGCAGCCAAGGGTTCGCTGGCATCGCCGCCGGCGGTCAGTGAATACCGCGTATCCGAAGAAATACGCGTTGAAGATGTCGAGCCAGCACCGTCA
The DNA here is from genome assembly GCA_947486575.1 of Betaproteobacteria bacterium. Classification (GTDB taxonomy): domain Bacteria; phylum Pseudomonadota; class Gammaproteobacteria; order Burkholderiales; family SG8-41; genus UBA5216. The sequence goes on from CANKUB010000150.1 coordinate 10,589, forward strand.
ACCCGGCGGGTTAGCGTGCCGTGGGCGCTGGCCGTAACGCTTGCGGCGCTGCTGTTGTGCGGGCAGGCGCTGTATTCGTTTCGCAGTGAAATCGCTGCGCATTTCCCCGCCATGAAGCCCGCGCTCGCAAAGGCGTGTGGCTGGGCGCGTTGCAGCGTGCCGCCGCTGCAACGGCCTACGGTGCTGAGCATACAGGCGTCTGACTTGTTAATACTCGACAAGGCCAAACCGCATCTGGTGCAATTGATTGTTACGCTGCAAAATCAATCCGCGCTGGATGTGGGTTACCCTGCAATCGACCTGGTGTTGAATGACCGCTTTGATCACGCCATTGCGCGCCGTGTGTTTGTGCCCGCTGATTATCTGCGTGGTGCGGACGCGCAAAAGACCATTATTGCAGCCAGTGTTACCACGACCGTACGCATTGATCTGGATGTCAGCGAACTATCCGCAGGTGGTTTTGGATTATTGCTGATACCCGCGCCACAAACCTGAACGTTACAAATCATCATGCCCAATCCTGCAGACTTGAAATACCACGAAGCCCACACCTGGCTGAAAGCCGAAGCGGATGGCATCTACCGCATCGGCATTACCGAACACGCGCAAGAAGAACTCGGCGACGTGGTGTATGTGCAATCGCCCGAAGTGGGCGCAACGGTGAAGCAGGGTGA
>CANKUB010000151.1 GCA_947486575.1 Betaproteobacteria bacterium
CCAGGGTTATTTGTTTGCACGTCCGATGCCGGCCAATGCGTTGCTGGCGTGGCAGGACGAAGCGACTGCGGTAGGCCTGGTAGCGTAGAGGGTAGGTCCGTGAATTCTGAATTGCCCAGCAATTTAGCGTTGCATTACTTCGTATAATGTATATTATGTAAACTTATTTATTATTTAGATTCATGTTTTAAAACAATTACCTACATTACATCAGGCTGCCTCTCCGCGCGCACCCATCCCAGATGCACACGTAGCCGCCGATAATCCTCGCTGCGCATGCAATCCGGAGCTACGACTACATAAACTGAGCAAGCACGCTCCGAGTCAGGTTTCAGCTGCACCGCCGTCAGCTGCGCACTCACGCACCCGCCTGTGACTATCGCGGCCTCGATCCATCGCCCCGAGCGCATCTGGTAAGCCAGGCTGCCCCCTTCACACTGCAACGCTACAAATGGCCCCCGCATGCGATTTCCAGGCATGCAGCCGCAACCCTGTCACGGAACCCAAAAACAAAAGGGCTGCCACAGCCAACATGCCAAAGAAGGGAAGGTATAGCCACGCCAGAAATCCACCTAAAACGCTGCTCAACACGATCCAAAGTGGCAATAGGCGCGAGGGCTGGATCGGCATGATGCCATTTCGCGTAGGGTGGGTAACGGACAAGCAAGACTCCATGAAAAAACCCGGCAGCACGCCGGGTTTGGTTATCGTGATGCAATACCGCTCAATCAGGGCTTCACGTTGCGAATCTCGGTTACCGGTAAGCCTGCGATATCCTGCAATTTAACATAGCGGCCGGATTCCACGTCCACCACGTTACTCACCCGCGAATAGCTCGATTGCACCAGCATGCGCTGACCGTCGGCACCCACTCGCTCGATGCCAAAATCAACCCGTTCACGGTGTTCAGGCGGCAGCTTGCTCATGAAATTTTTGGTCGCCCAAACCTGGCCAAACCGAGCCATGTCAGACAGCCGCGCCGTGTGGTTGATAGTCTCACCCAGCACCACGAATTCGACGCTGGTCGCCGTCTGAAAAGTACCCAGCCACTCCTGCCCTTCGTTCAGCCCGGTGTTCAGATACAGTTCGTTAATCCAGTTCTTGCGCAACTGCCATTCCTTGGAAAGTTTGGACATCGCGGTTTTCAACTCCTGTGCACAAACCACCGCGTTCATCACGTAATTGGAGTCTGGCTGGGGAAAGAAGTAATAAACCATGCCGTCGCCCACGTGTTTGCCATAGGTGCCGTAATACTTCCGGAAAATATCGCCCGCCGTGGACCAGATCTTGTTCACCAGCTCAAAATACTCGTCCGGCGGCAATTCCGAGCAGATTTTCACGGATTCCTGCAAATCAGCCACGATAACGGCCAAGTCAGTCAAAACCGGCAGACGTTTACTCAGTAACGTGCGAATGACAATATCGCGGCGCCCCAGTAGTCGCAGCAACTCATCCGCATCGCTTTCCTGCGGCGCGACTACAATCAGAATGCCTTCACGAAAGTAGGTGGCAAAGGCCGTGTGGTCAACAATTTTGTTATCCACGCCCCGCAGTTGTACGGGCACTTCGTTGACGACCTTGGGCCGGGTCGGCTCCACTTCCTCAAACAGTTGCTCCAATATCCGCAGGCGCGACGACGGCATGCCACGTAGGGGTTGCGTGATGCCATCCAGATTCATGCGTTCTTTGGCCAGCGTCAGGTTCATGCGCAGCATGGCCGTGTAGTCATGCGATAGGTCACCGCCTTGATCCATCAGCAATTTGAAAATACTGCGGTCATCGGTACCGGGCGGCAACGGGTTCTTCAATCCCGGTATGCCCTCGCGCGCCTTGTCGTTGAGCCACAGCAATTCGAAGCGGTAATTCACCATGTATGCCATGTGCGGCATTTGTTCGATACTGAGCGTCAGGGTGCGGGCGTTACCCAGATCGGTCGGCTTACTGGCCGAGTGTAAAGGCGTGGGCTGCGGTGGTGGGGCGCTTTCGCGTGTTACATATGATGCGGTAGGGTTACTCGCTGCCAGACGCAATCCAATATCATCCATGCCTATACCGCCTCTCTTCAACTGCTGGATCAGTTCGATACGTTCCAGAACCTCAGGGGCGAAGTGGCCAATCTGCCGTGGGCCATTGCCACTACCGTCACTGATCTCTGGTCGGGAAACGATAGGTTTGGGCAGGAAGCCGCGAGCGATGTAATTATTCAGCGTAGCGCGAGAAATCCCCGTTTTTTCGAGAATATCCTTGCTAGTCAATAAGTTATATGTCATCCCTGCCTTCACGTTCGAGTTATTTTTATACTGTATAAACAGAATAACTAGAACAGGCAGGGAAAGTCAAGCCTATTTAAGCAGTTAGGTGTGAAATATCACACTATACTTAGACAGCAACGCAACAAATTGTTGCGGCGATGTCAGAGTGTCTAAAAGGCGGATATGCCTGTCTGCGTGCGGCCTAACACCAAGGCGTGAATATCATGCGTGCCTTCGAGTGTATTGATGGTTTCCATATTCATCATATGCCGAATGATATTGTACTCATCCGAGATGCCATTACCGCCGAGCATATCGCGCGCCAGCCGCGCAATATCCAGTGCCTTTCCAGTCGCGTTACGCTTCACCAGCGACACCATTTCCGGTGTGGCTTTGCCCTGCTCGCGCAGGCGTGACAGGTGCAGCACGGACAGCAAGCCGATACTGATTTCTGTCTGCATATCGGCGAGTTTTTTCTGTATCAGTTGATTGGCAGCCAACGGCTTGCCGAACTGTTTACGATCAATGACATACTGTCTAGCTGTGTGCCAGCACGCTTCGGCAGCACCCATCGCGCCCCAGCAGATGCTGAAGCGGGCATTGTTCAGACAGCCAAACGGCCCTTTCAAGCCGCTCACGCCGGGCAGCAGATTTTCGTCCGGCACGAACACTTGATCCATGATGACTTCGCCGGTCTGCGAGGCGCGCACCGAGAACTTCCCCTCGATCTTGCGGGTGGACAGTCCCTTCATGCCGCGGTCGAGGATAAAACCTCTGACAGCGCCCTCCTCGTCCTTAGCCCAAATCACCAAAATGTCGGCAATCGGCGCGTGCGTAATCCACAGTTTTGTGCCGGTTAGCGACCAGCCGCCTGGCACTTTTTTCGCGCGCGATTTCATGCCGCCGGCGTCAGAACCGTGATCGGGCTCGGTCAGGCCAAAGCAGCCCAATAGCTCGCCAGTGGCCATTTTTGGCAGGTATTTCTTGCGGTGATCTTCGCTGCCGTAAGCGTAAATCGGCGTCATCGCCAGCCCGGTTTGGACACTACAGGCAGAACGAAACGCAGTGTCTACGCGCTCCAGTTCGCGCATCACCAGACCGTACGCCACATAACCGATGCCCGCGCAGCCGTAGCCTTCCAGCGGCGCACCGAGAAACCCCAGTTCGCCCATTTCACGCATGACTATTTTGTCAAAGGACTCCGTGCGATTCCAATCGCGGATGCGCGGTTGCAATTTTTCCTGTGCATAGGCACGGGCGGTGTCACGGATCAGGCGTTCTTCGTCGGTGAGCAGGTCTTCGATCAGGAACGGATCGTCCCATTTGAACTGTCCACCAATGAGCGTAACTTTAGTGAAATCGGTCATGATTTTTCTCTAATTTTGACAAAGAAAAAGGCCGGGGAAAGTATGGCCCCGGCCTTGCAATTACTTAATAAATACAATTAGTTACTGAACGCGCTCCAGAATCACCGCAGTGCCCTGCCCGCCCCCGATACACAAACTGACCAGCGCATAGCGCCCACCGGTACGCTGCAACTGACGCGCTGCGGTCAACGCAATACGCGCGCCCGACGCACCCAGCGGGTGACCCAACGCAATCGCGCCGCCGTTCGGATTGACTCGCTTGTCGTCAAACGACACTTCCAGCCCTTTTAGACAGGAAAGCACTTGGGCAGCAAACGCTTCATTGATTTCGATGATGTCCATGTCCTTGATGGACAGTCCAACACGCGCCAGCGCTTTCTTGGATGCCGCCACCGGGCCAATGCCCATGATGTGCGGCGGCGCGCCAGCCGATGCGCTGGCAATAATACGCACCATCGGCTTGATGCCCGCTTTGTCTCCGGCTGATTTTGAGCCGACCATCAGACACACCGCGCCATCGTTCACGCCCGACGCATTGCCCGCCGTGGTAACGCCACCTTCGTACAACGCTTTCATTTTGGACAGTGCAGCCATATTGCTTTCAGGGCGCGGATGCTCATCTTCGGCTACCGCAGGCACCGGGCCTTTGCGCGTGGGCGGCATATCAACCGGTGCGATTTCGCCGTTGAAGAAACCTTCCCCTTTGGCGAGCGCGTATTTGGCTTGTGACGCGGCGGAAAACGTATCCGCCTGCTCGCGGGTGATGCCGTATTCTTTGGCAAGATTGTCAGCCGTTTGTGGCATTTGTGGATCGCCGAAACGCTTTACCAGGGCCGGGTTGGAAAAGCGCGGGCCGATGGTGCTGTCAAAAAACTTGATATTGCGATCAAAAGGGGACTCCGAACGGCTCATCACAATCGGCGAACGGCTCATGCTCTCGACGCCGCCTACTACAAATACATCGCCCTCCCCAGCCGTGATCGAATGCGCGGCATGCACCAGCGCGCCCAAGCCGCTGGCGCAATTGCGCTGAATCACCGTGCCCGGCGTTTCAATCGGCAAGTCGGCCATCAGCAGTGCGTGACGCGCCACGCAGCGGCTGTCTTCGCCACCTTGGTTGGCGCAGCCGACAATCACGTCTTCAATTTGCTCCGGCTTGAACGCCGATTGGGCGACCACCGATTTGATTACGGCACCGAGTAAATCGTCCGGGCGAACTTTGGCCAGCACGCCAGCGTGACGTCCGAACGGGGTGCGTTTTCCTTCGTAGAGATAAGCATCTAACATTTTATGTTTCCTTTTAAAAACAATTAGTTAATAAATATTAATAAAGTAATATATCAAGGTTCTGGTGTGAGTGCGGAAACGCCCAGCTTGGCACGACGCGTCAGCCAGATATTTGGCCGATAGCGTGGATCCGCGTAAATCTTGTTCATGGTATCGAGTATGCGATGGATGTTCTGCACGCCCAGCACATCGGCAAACTTGAACGGACCGTTGGGGTAATTCAGGCCCAAAGTGACCGCTTTGTCGATGTCCGCAGGCGAGGCAGTACGGCTTTGCGCAATCGAGCAGCCGATGTTGACGACCATCGCAATGATGCGCTGCGCAATAAAACCGGGGCTGTCGCGGCACACCGTCACCGGCACGCCGTCAGAGGCCAGCAAACCGTGGGCAGCATCGCGATACGCCGGGTCGGTCAGCGGCGTGGTCATGATGGTGCGGCGCTTAACCATCGGGAACAAAGTGTCCACGGCCATTGTGCGCCTAGGGTCGAGACCCTGCGAAGTAGCCGCTGTGGTGGCGTCTTCGCCGATGGGCGTGACCAGAATCAGCGCCTTGGCGGAGGGCTTTGCACCCGTTTCAACGGAGGTGCCCAATTTGCTCAACAACTCAATCAACTTGGCCGAACCAGCGGCCTCAACCGTGCTAACCCAAACCGAATCCGGGCGTGCTGCGGGTGCCGGCGCTTCGGGCGCGACAATGGCTTTCATGTCTTTGTCGTACTCGTAAAAGCCCTTTTTCGACTTGCGGCCCAGCACGCCTGCCTCATAACGCGCCTGCATGATCAAGCTGGGGCGATAGCGCGGCTCCTGGAAAAACTGGTTATAAATCAATGAGCTGGCTGGTTGCGTGACATCCAGCCCGGTCAATTCCATCAACTCAAACGGCCCCATGCGAAAGCCGCCGACATCGCGCATCACGCGGTCTACATCGGCAAAGTTTGATACGCCCTCATACACCAGATGCGAGGCTTCGAGCGAAAACCCGCGCCCTACCTGATTCACCAAAAAACCTGGCGCATCGGTCAAGCGCACCGGCTCGCGGGTCATGCGCTTACCCAACTGCATCAACGCGTCGCAAACCCAATCCTCGGTCAACAGCCCGGAAATCACTTCCACCAGCTTCATCAGCGGCACCGGGTTGAAGAAGTGAAATCCGGCAAATCGCTGCGGCGTTTTGAGTTTGGCGCCAATAGTCGTTACCGACATCGACGAGGTGTTGGACACCAAAATGCAGTCTGGCGTAACGATATCCTCAAGCTCGGCAAACAGCGCGCGCTTGGCGTCCAGGTTTTCAACAATAGCCTCGATCACCACATGGCACGGCTTCATGTCTTTGTGACTATCAACAATTTGGATGCGGGCTGTGGCCGCCGCAGCTTCTTCCTTGCTCATGGTGCCTTTATCGGCGGCACGATCAAGCATTTTGGCGATGAAATCTTTGGCTTCGGCAGCCGCTCCTGGGCGCGCATCGGTCATCAACACCGTCATGCCGCCTGCAGCAGTGACCTGCACAATGCCACGTCCCATCGCGCCAGTGCCGATGACACCTACGATAAGATCAGGCCGGTTAATATCCAACTTCATGAAATATCCTTATAAAACAATTAGTTATGTTCCGTACAGCAATCGCAGTGAACTTTGAATTATAGGCGCAGGCGCGGCGAGTGGCAATGCACAAGACTACGAGGCTACACGGTGAGGGCTACTGGAAGAAACCTGTGGCCGACGTGAACCAGCCACCCGAATCAATATGACTGGATATCTGATTCGGCGCTCGGCAAGGGAAATGACACGCTGTAACCGGGTTTGCCCTCGGATGGGCGCGCAAAAGTCCCATTCAACTGTGCGGCCAATAATTCGACCAGCGTGGTTCCGAGTGATGCTTCAGTTCGGTTTGACTCAGCGTGCGCCAGTCCTGCGCCGTCATCGCTGACGGTCAGGTTTACCGTCCCGTCGAGCACTGTCATAGCAACATTGATACGACCATGGGTACGACCCACAAAAGCATACTTGAAGGCGTTAGTAACCAGTTCGTTCACAATCAACCCGCATGGAATAGCGGCCTTCATCGGCAGCGCAATGCCTTCGGCGCTTACTGCGAATTCGATTTGTGCTTCCGCGCCTGCGTAAGCCGCATGTAAATCTCGCGTCAACCGCTTGAGAAATCCGGCAACCTTAACATGCGCTACATTGTTCGATATGTACAGCGTGTCATGAATCAACGCCATGGATCGCACGCGGGATTTGACTTCGCGCAAGGCATCAACTGCCGCGGCATCCGCAGTGCGCCGAGACTGCATGTCAATGACACTCTGCAGGATTTGAAGATTGTTTTTGACGCGATGATTGACTTCATTAAGCAGCACAATTTTTTCATTCAGCACCGCTGCCATTTTTGCGCGTGCGCGCCGCAACTCAAGCTGACTGACGACTTGCCTTGAGATACATTCCAGGGCGGATCGCTGTTCGGCCGTAATCTGTCGCGGCACCCGGTCAATCGCGCAGATTGTGCCCAACGCTTCGCCATCTGGTGCGATCAATGGCATGCCCGCATAGAAGCGGATGTTTGGGGCATCCGTAACCAGCGGATTTGCTGAAAAACGCTCATCCCGGGTGGTATCCGGCACTACCAGCATATCAACGGTACATATGGCATGGGCGCAAAAGGCCATTTCACGCGGGGTTTCAGTGGCATCGAGTCCAACCCGCGCCTTGAACCATTGGCGCTTTGAGTCCACCAGACTGATCAGCGCAATAGGCGTACCACACACCATGGAGGCCAGCCGCACCAGATCGTCGAAACCCTCTTCCGGCGGTGTATCAAGAATTTCGTAGCCAAGCAGTGTTTTAAGCCTGCTGACTTCGCTTGCAGGAATCGGTACGCGGCTCATGGGTGCGATTCATCGGGACTCTGACAGGCTGGCTTGCGCCTACCAGACAAATACGTTCAAGGTAATTTCTTTAACTAATTAATTATAATGATAAAATTTCAGGCTTCCAGCTGCAGGCTATGTCCAACAAGGGCGAGTCGTAAATGAAATTCGTGCGTCATTAGGTTTTGCCGCCCAACGTGAAGTAGAAAACCGAACCCTTGCCCGGATTTGATTCCGCCCAGATTCGGCCGCCATGACGGCGGATCACACGCTCGACGGTTGCAAGTCCAATGCCGTGCCCCTGAAACTTGCTTTTGGCATGTAACCTCAAAAAAGGCCGAAACAGCTCGCCAGCAAGCGCCATATCAAAGCCAACGCCATTGTCGCGCACGTACCAGGCGCCGACTGTCGCATCAAATCCGGCCGCAATTACCGCAGGGTCGCGACCCGCAGAAAACTTCACCGCATTTCCCAACAGGTTGCGCCACACCTGCTCAACCAGAATGGGATCACAAATCGCGTCAGGCATGGCGCTGACTGCAATTTCCAGGGTGCGATCACCGGCCTGTGAGTGAGTCTCGTCGACTATCTGTATTACCATCGTTTGTATCGCCACTGACTCACGTCGAACCGGCTCTTTGGCGAGAATCGCAAAATCCAGCAAACTGGTGGTCAATGCACTTAAGCGCTGCAGCTCCGCCTGCATCTGCTGTACTCGCAGTAGGCCCTTGGCATCAAGCTCAGCCGCATGGTCCGCAGCAAGGCGACTGGCGGAATCTGCCAGCGTCATCAGCGGCACCCGCAAATCGTGCGCAACAGCATATGAAAACGTTTCCAGTTCTGCAACCGTATCGCGTAGCGCCCGCGTGCGCTCCGCCACCGTCGCTTCCAGTTCTGTATGCGCCTGCGAGCGCGCAAGGGCCACCTGCAACGTTGCATGCAATTCGCGCTCATCAAAAGGCTTGACCAGGTAGCCATAGCCGCCTTCCTTGGTTGCCCGTGCAATAAGATCAGGTTCACTGTAAGCCGTCAGATAAACCAATGGCACATCCAGCCTTTCGCGTATCAGTAACGCGGTTTCCACGCCATCCATGCGTCCGCTTAGACTGACGTCCATCAGGATAATGTCCGGTCGCGCCTCAAAGATGGTGCGCATCGCCATCTCGCCGCTCGCTGCCTTTCCGCAGACTGCGTAACCCAGCGAGATAAGGCGCTCGTAAATATCCATCGCGATCAGCGCTTCATCCTCAACCACAAAGACGCGCACGCCCTTCTTCGCAGTTACCGCTTGCCCGAGATCACTTTCTTGCCAATCGAACGACGGTGGCGAAACAAAACCGCCACCCGTGTATTGCGAATTAGCATGATCGCCCGCGAAAAATGGAAAGCGAGACAGGCTGTTTTCATGCCTCTGAATAGAATCTAACCGCAGCATATTGAACTCCTGAAACCGGTGAATTGAATCTTCGCGGCAATCACCACATTGACGCACACTGGCAAAACGAATGCTGATGACATTATCAGACCACCATCACATGGAAAGCGTAACACAAGCTCTTGATTTATTTGCGTTCTTTTAAACAACAGCAACTGCGATCGCAACATTAGCGAAGTGCACGCCAATGGCAACGATAGTCTGCTTAAAATCGCTACAAGTCTCTGAAATAAAAGGGGTATTTTTGCCTTTATTGTTCTCGTCCAGAGGTAACCCGGCGTGAGCGGGTTAATCCGGTATTTCCTGTACACAAACTTATTGCAGTGCTGACGGCGGCTAAACCCCGTCTGGATCGCCCAAATGCAGCTCCCGCAATCCCGCCAGTTGCGATGCAGGCAACGCGCCAGAACGGGTGCGCTCCGAACGACCTCTTTCTTTACTCCACCTTGGCCCCTGACTCTTTGACCACTCTAGCCCAGCGGGCCACTTCAGCTTTCACGTGCGCACTAAAAGCTTCCGGCGCCATTGCCATGGTCGCAAACCCCAAAACTGCGCCCATAAACAGCGCCAGATTCCTCGTTGACATACGGTAACTCCAGATTAAATTACGGCCAGTATCCGTGTGTGCTTGCGCCACTGCCAATGGCATTGTCAGCGCACTATGGAGTGAACATAAGCTATTGTTATTATTAAATATTAATCAATGACATCAAGCGAGCCATTACTGTCCGAAGCCGAGTGCAATGCTTTCTGGCAATCCGTCGAAAACGTACGCGCCGCCGTGTCGCGCCAGATCGCGGCCGACCCGCGACCAGCGGCTGTTATTGGCTTTGTTCAATCCGTACAGCAAGGCATTGATGCCGTAGTGAAGGCGCGTTTCAGTCGCGGTGCGCAGCCCGACTGCAAGGCGGGTTGCAGCCACTGCTGTCACACGTGTGTCGAGGCGTTACCGGCGGAAGTGTTTCGCATTGCACGTCACCTGGCCGGGTGCGCAACCGAAGACGTCAAAAATATTCAGGTGCGACTGGCACAGCAGATTGCAGCGGATAATGGCGCACAATCGTGGAAAGACCGTCCCGCCTGCGCTTTTTTACAGAATAACCGCTGCTCAATATACGAAATCCGCCCCGGCGTCTGCCGCAAAACACATTCGCTGGACGTCAAGCAGTGCGCAAGCAGTGCCAGCGAAATACCCGAAGACCTCGGCGTGTTGCTCGATGCTGAAGCCCTGATTAAAGGCACCGCAGACGCCTACCACGCTTCTGGATACGAGTCTGCGGGCACAGAACTGGCACGTTCAGTGCTGATGGCGCTGACTAATCCGGGGCTGGAGGCCAGATGGCATCAGGGCGAACGTCTATTTGAGGGCGTGGGTGTCACTGCAATCAGCTCAACGTTGACGCTTTAGTTTTTATAAGTATCTGTTTTTTATAATAAACTTTTCTTAAAATGAGGGTAAATCAACGCCTTCTCGCCGCAGAACTTCTGCCCGGCAAAACTTACCCTGTGAAAGGAAATTCCTTACGCTAACCCAGGTTTAACAGGCATTAAAAAATCTCTATTGAAATCAGTGCCTTGGCGCGCAGGGGTTTTTTAGGTCATCAAATTGCTCGTAATTTCGACCTCAGCAAACCAGTTTCCTGGTGCCTCCCGGAAGCGCATTGACACCGAGTGC
>CANKUB010000152.1 GCA_947486575.1 Betaproteobacteria bacterium
CTATTTTGCGTGGCATCGATGTCGCCGCCTGTAACGCGCGCCATATCACCGTGCTGACGCTACGCCGCCGCGCCAACATATCGTGTGCAGAACACGCGCTGATGCTGATGTTGGCACTGTCGAAAAAGCTGCACCGGTTGCACGGTTTGATCAGTATCGAGCAATTGCAGGCGGCGGGTTACAAACCCAAATCCTTTGACACGGGTTACACGCCCAACTCCGGCTGGCCGCGCGTGCCGGGAATGAGCATCCTTTACGGCACGACGCTGGGGATTATCGGCTTTGGCGAAATCGGCCGCGAGATTGCGCTGCGTGCACACGCATTCGGCATGCGCGTTTTATGCACGCAACGCACGCCGATGAATGCCGCCGAGCAACGCGAATGGAACGTAGCCTATTGCGATAGTGAAACGCTACTGCGAGAAAGCGATTGGCTGTGCATACAACTGCCTGCGAACGCGGGCACGCGCAACTATCTCGATCACGCGCAGTTCGCGCGAATGAAGCCTGGCGCGAAGCTGATTAACGTGTCACGCGCGCAAGTGGTGAATCGTGATGCGCTGCTCGAAGCATTGCGCTCCGGCAAACTCGGCGGCTTTGCACTCGACCCGCAATATGAAGAACCGGGCCACGTTGATGATGCGCTATTGAATTTTGAAAATGTGATTCTCACGCCACATATCGCCGCAATGCCGCGCTTTAACGGGCTGGACGATTTCAAGGATTTGGTCAACGGCATGGCAGCTGCATACAGTGTTGTAGCCGCCATTAAAAAACTGAATAAAAACAATTAGTTACAATAATGTGCCGCGTCACATTTTCTTGTCGCCATCGGATACGTCAGCTGTGGGCGTTACTGTTTCAGCTGGCGGATCCATGCCCATTGCCCGCAATACCCACGCGATAGCAAAGCCCGCCACCAGCGGCCACCAGTGGGCCATATAGGCCGCAAGCACGGCCGCAGCAAAGAACGTAATGCCCAGTAAAAGCAGACCGGAATGCTTGCTGCGGGTATAAGCAAAATACAGCGCCAGCCCCCAGCAACCAAACATCAGTGCAAAACTGTAAACCACCCACACTACCGGCACACGCCCCGAATACACGGCCCCCACTACCGCCAGTAGCGCCCCGCCAAAAATCCATTTCATAATCAGCCCGCCAGAAAATAAAGCGCGATTCTACACTGGTGCGCTATCGTGATATAACCGCTCACATGTCCGTTCTCCACGCCAGTCGCACACTGAAAACCTGTTGCGGCACGCATATTGTTCACGATGGCCTGTCGGACGTGAGTTACGTGCTGCTGCCGCTGCTGGCACAGACGTTCGGCTTGAATCTTGCGCAAGTGGGCACCATTCGTACGGCACATCGGGTGGCAATGGCAGCATTTCAGTTGCCCGCCGGACTCATCGCCGAACGCTTTGGCGAACGCAATCTGCTGGCGCTGGGCACACTGCTGGCGGGTTTTGCGTTCATCGCGCTGGGTTACGCCAACGGATTTTGGGCGATACTCATTGCGCTGTTTTTCGCAGGCATGGGGTCGGCGGTGCAGCATCCGTTGTCTTCCACCATTATCTCGCATGCTTATCCGGGCGAAGGCCGTCGTACCGCGCTCGGCACTTATAACTTTGCGGGCGACGTGGGCAAGTTCGTGTTTGGCGGCATCGTCAGCCTGTGCGTGCTGGCAGGTATTTCCTGGCAGGCACCAGTGGTGGGGTTTGGCATTGCAGCAATCGCAACGGCAATCATTGTTTTTCTGTGGATCGCCAACACCCACACCCATTCGTCCGCAGAGTCGAGTAACCCAAAGGCCAAAATCTCGGGCTGGGGCATCCGCAACAAGCCCGCGTTCGCCGCCCTGTGCATGGTGGATATGCTGGACAGCATGACGCGCACCGGCTTTTTGACCTTCATCGCGTTTTTGTTAATTGCCAAAGGCGTGCCCGATGGCTGGGCAGCGCTGGCCGTGCCACTGGTGCTGGTGGGCGGCATGGCAGGCAAATATTTATGCGGTGTTCTGGCCGAAAAAGTCGGCGTCATCCGCACCATTGTCATCACCGAGTTGGCCACCGGCGCGGGCATACTCGCTTCACTGGCGCTACCGGGAATGGCCACATTTTTTCTGTTGCCGTTTGTGGGGGTGGCGCTGCAAGGCACCTCATCCGTGATCTACGGCACCATTGGCGATTTGGTCGACGACGACAAACTTCCTCGTGCGTTCGGCATGGTTTATACCGTGGGCGCAGTATCCGGCATCATTGCGCCCCTTGCCTACGGATTTTTGGGAGACGCCATCGGCATTGAGAAAACGCTGTTTATCGCCGGCTGCGTGGTGTTGCTTACGCTGCCACTGGCACTGGTGCTACGTGCGGCGATTGGACACGGCAGCGCCCGCGCTACTGCGTAATATTGCTCCTGTTGTTCGCAACCTTTTTTGTAATGATTTTTGTATATGCGGCTACCACACAAATATCTGGCTACAGCCATAATAATGCATCCTTGATCAATGAAGACCGTCATGCAACACATTAACAAACAACGCATCAGTTACATTCCGCTGGAAAAAATGACACCGGAAATGATTGGCGAAATGGAGCGTTGCGCCGCCGTAGGCACACCGCGCCCGGAAAGCTCGGCGGTGCGGGCACATGTGCCGGCGTGCTTCTGGTTTTTCGCCAATTCATGGAACGACATTTTCCGCAATGGCGTGCTCGAACATGCCATCAAGGAACTGTGCCGCGTCTACGTTTCACGCTCGGTGATCTGCGAATTTTGCGGCAACCAGCGATCAATCAAGGGCGCGAATGAGGGTTTGCGCGAAACACACTACGACGACCTGGTCGAATTTGAAAAATCCAGCCAATACAATGAGCGGCAAAAAGCCGCGCTCACGCTGGCCGAAGCCATCGTGTGGCGGCTTGATACCGACGATGCCTTCTGGGCACGTCTGCACAAGCACTTCTCCGAGCCGGAAATTGTCGAGTTGGGCTGTGCCATTGGCTTGACCTACGGACAGCAAAGCTTCCTGCGCCTGCTCAATATCGATCATCATCAAGTGATGGCAGGCACCGCCGCATCGATGGCACCGGGCACCGAAACCGCCGAGGCGTTGGCCAAACTGAAGGTGTCGCCCGACTACTGGGCCAAACGCAGCACGGGCGACGCCGCATCCAGGAAAAACGCAGCCTGAGATTGGCCAGCGACTACACGAGCGGGAACAGCGGCCAGGCAACATTCACAGCGACAAATTCTGGGTGTAGCTCGAAATCTCACAGTCGACTTCGCTGAAATTCTACAATACACCCCTGCCCTCGTTGCCCCGGTAACCGGACTGTCGCGGCAGCGCGCGCCGCTGATCAAATTGAGTCTGCGACTGCGACCACGATGCTGCTTCTTGCTGCTGAAACGATATCTCGGCCTGCGCGTCCGCCCCATCCAACGCCAACTCCAGCTTGAATTTTGCCACCGCAGCTACCAGCAATTGTGCCTGACTGGCCATGTGTTCTGCGGCAGCGGCGGCCTGCTCCACCACGGCCGCGTTCTGTTGCGTGTTGCTGTCCATTTGCGTGATGGCGCGATTTACCTGCTGTATGCCGCTCAGTTGATCGGCAGTCGTCTGCGCAATTTCGGCAATCAGCCCGCTGACTTTGTTAACCGATGACACCATCGCATCCATGGTCTTGCCGGTGTCTTCCACTTCGCGCATGCCGCTGCCCACGCGCGCGGCGGATTCCTGAATCAGCATCTTGCTTTCTTTCGACGCCAGCGCCGAACGTTGCGCCAGCGCGCGCACTTCCGCTGCCACCACGGCAAAGCCGCGCCCCTGCTCGCCCGCGCGCGCGGCTTCCACTACCGCGTTCAGGGCCAGTATGTTGGTTTGAAACGCAATGCTGTCGATGACGCTGATAATGTCGCCAATCTACTTCGAGCTTTCCTGGATTTCGTTCATGGTGGCGACCACTGCGCCGACCACTGCCCCACCCTGGGCTGCGACCTGATTCGCTTCTTTGGCAAGGGCGTTGGCGTTAGCTGCACTTTGCGTGTTGTCGCGCACTGCGGAGGTCAGTTCCTCCATGCTGGCGGCGGTTTCTTTGAGCGTAGAAGCCTGCTCTTCGGTACGTTGCGATAGATTGCTGTTGCCTGCGCCCACTTCTTCGGCGGCGTTGCGTATGGAGTCTGCGCCACTGCGAATCTCATGCACCATGCGCGTAAGGTTGCCAGTCATGCTTTTTAACGCATTCTGCAGCTGGCCGAATTCGTCGTTGGAGGTGACATTGATCTAACGTATTCGGGGGGACAAGATACAGATATCGCTCAAACGTGTGTGGCGTAGTCCACAATGCCGCACGAATGGCTACAACTGACGCGTTACCGCATCCACTGCCCACCCCCCTTTTTTGCCGACGATTAGCTGAAAAGTGGATGGCCTTAACCCGTGCAGGTATTCGCACACGGTTATGGGATGTCCGCAAGATCATCTTCGAGTTGATGTTTGATTCTCAAAATCAGGATGTCACCACTCCGTTGATAGTAGTAGCGAGTGATATACCCACGACTCCCAAAATCGATGACGAGCTCGCGGTGATCGGGCATGTCATGGACAGGTCGGTGTGCTTCGGGTTGGAGGGCAATCTTTTTGATGCCGTCTTTTATCGCCTGTGCTGCCCGCCTGGATGCTTGCGGATTTTTGTCATGCAGAAATTTCCTGAGCCGCTCAAGATCACGCTGAGCGGCGCGAGTCAGGATTACTCGTGACATTCTGGCGCGGGTTTTTCATCAGGCCCGCCCCAGGTATTGAGCCAGCTATCCAGTGCTTCATGCGTAATATGAAGTCCTGTCTGCTGGTAGTCATCCAGTGATGCTTGGCAGCTCGCGTTCCACGCCGCCTTTTTTTCTTCGTCTGCAACGAAACGGCTCACCGCATCACGGGCCAGCGCGTGGGCAGATCGCTTGTGAACCTGAGCTAGACGATTCAACCGCTCGCGCAGTTCTGTTTCCAGGCGCAGAGACATTGGGGTGATGGCTGTCATTTCCATACCTTGTAGATATTTGTAGTGCAAAGTATATTTGAGTAGTTTTAAAAGTCAATGCATCCTTTTCAAAGGATTGACGTAGATTCGCTGGCCACACCACCCAGCCTGCAAATCCACGTAAAATTCCGCTCAGTAAAATTCTATAATCAACTGATTTAATTTACTTTTTTTAGTATCTACGTCCTCTTCATGCGCAGCGCTGCGCTGCGCACATGATCGCAATCACTCTCGCCTTGGGTGGTTGGTTGCAGCGGCGGCGGCACTAGCTGCGATCGCGGCTTGCCATTCGGTACCAATAACGTTCCAAAACCAGCAAATCTTGATCGGCGAGAAAAAAATTAAACTCAAAAAACGGGTGCAAGACAGCCGACAATGCATGCGGGATTTCTAAGCTGGACGCAGCACCGCATCCACTGCCCACGCCCCTTTTTTGCCGACGATGAGCGGATTAATCTCCACCTCTGCCAGTTGATCCGCATGATCAGCTATTAACCACGAGACGCGGCTGATGGCCTCTGCCAGCGCGTCAACATCGCACGCCGGTTTGCCACGATAACCTTGCAGCATGGGTGCGCACTTCAGGCTCGACACCAGTTCGCGCGCCGCCGCCGCATCAAACGGTGCGTAACGACGCACTACATCTTTAAACAGCTCCGCATACACGCCACCCATCCCTACCATCACCAGCGGGCCGAACGAGGGGTTGTTCAACGCGCCGACAATGAGTTCCACGCCCTCGGCCATTTCTTCGATCAGCCAGCCGCGTATGCGTGCGCCGGGACTATGCTTTTGAATATTGTGCCGCATTAATGTAAGCTGTTGTTTTAATTCAATAATATTTGCAATTCCGATATGAACGCCACCGGCTTCGGTTTTGTGCGGCAAGTCCGCGCTGACGACCTTCAAGGCTACGGGAAACAGCAATGCATCGGTGGCGTCGAGCGCGGTGACTTTGTCTTCGTCGCCTGCTGCGATGAACACGCGTTTGGGCGTCGCTATGCCATACGCTTCGAGGCAAGCTTTGCCTTGCAGTTCGTCAAAGCCATCTGCTGTATTGCGTGGCAATGCGTGCTTCACCCGTGGCATCGGTTCGGGCTGCGCTTGTCGAAGCCCCGCCACACGCTCACACTTGCGCGCAAATTCATGCAACGCGCTCGCCGCATACACCAGACGGCTGGGTGCTTCAAAACACGGCACACCCGCGTCCTCCAGCGTGGGCAACCATGCCGCCGATTCACGTACCGTGCCGGTCAGGCTGATGAGTATCGGCTTATCGCTGGCGGCAGCGTAGATCACGAAATTCTGCGCCCACACTGGCGCATCACGCCCTGGATAGGAGCGCAGAAACAGCATATCGACGTTGGCATCATCGAGTACCGCTTGCGTGGCCACGCGGAACTCCGGCTCTTTTTGCGCGATGGCGGCAGTGACGTCAATCGGATTTGCAGTTGACGCAAAATCCGGCAGCACGGGCTTGAGAGCGGCCAGCGTGGTGGCCGTCATTTTCGGCAACACCAGATTGGCGTTCTCGCAGGCGTCGGTAATCAACACGCCTGCGCCGCCGCTGGTGGTGACGATGGCAACGCGATTACCACGGGGCCGCTTGCGTGAACGAAACACCCGCGCAACGTCGATCAAATCGTAAATCTCGCGGATTTCGACAAAGCCGCCTTCGCGAAAGGCATCGCGGTACCAGTCGTAATCCTCGGTCAGATTGGCGGTGTGCGAGACCGCGGCGCGGCTGCCCGCGCGCGTATTGCCGACTTTCCACACCGCGATAGGTTTGCCGATTTCGAGCGCGCGCTGGCCCAACGCGCGCAAACGGCGGCCATCGCTGATGCCTTCCATGTAAACCGCGATCAACTGCGTTTGCGCGTCTTCGAGAAAATATTCGATGAAATCCAGCGTGTTCAGACTGCTTTCGTTGCCGGTAGAAACCATATGATCAAAGCCGATGCCAACCTCGTCACAACACGTCATGATCGAGTAGGCAAAGCCGCCGCTCTGCGAAATCATCGCCGCCGACCCGCCGCGCCAATCGGTTTTGCGGAACATCGCGCCAAAACCCGCAAACACCCGGCTGCGCAAATTCATCATGCCGATACAGTTCGGGCCTACTGCGCGCACGCCGGATTTTTTTAACGCCGCCTGCAACTGCGCTTCCAGTGGCGCGCCGCGTTCGCCGATCTCCCGGAAGCCCGCGCTTAAAATGACCGCGTGGGTAATGCCATTTCGGCCACAGGCCTCGATGGCGGCGGGAACGTCCACTGCAGGCACCGCAATCACCGCCAGATCGCAACGCTGCGGTAACGCATCGACGCTGGCATAACACGGCAGGTCGTTGATTTCCGTGTATCGCGGATTGACGGCGAAAACCTTGCCCGCATAACCTTGATGGGTGAGCAAATGCAGCGGCGCACCACCGGGCCGACGGGTGTCTTGTGTGGCACCTATTATGGCGACGGACTGTGGGTTGAATAGACGCTCCAATGATTTAACCATTTGTTTTTATTGAGTATTTTTTCCATCGAATGCCATGGCCGCATCACCCAGGCGCATAAACACCGCGCCGTTATCCTGCAACGTGCGTATCAGTTTTTCCAGCACAATCATGCGATGTCCACGCCCGATCACAAAAGGATGAAAGGTGTACGTAATCACGCCCCAATCGAGATGATCGCGCAGATACATAAAATCATCCGTCCAGTTTTGCAGCACGTGGTGCGCGTTCATGTTACCCGGCAAAATCGTGGTGGTGGTGCGCACGAATTCAAAGTGAGGGTAATCGTCGAGCGACCAGCTGATTGGCATTTCAATCAACTTTGTGGGTTTACCAAAAATGGCGGGCTTTTCCAACTCGATGATGTCACCCTGCCGCACGCGATACGGTGTGTAGTCGTCGCCCATCATGCTGCTATCGTAGTAAAAGCCGTGCTTCTGTAGCAGTTCAACCGAATGCGGGCTTAAATCCCACGACGGCGAACGGTAGCCGCGTGCATATTGGCCGGTGAGTTTTTTGATCTGCTCATTGGCGCGTAGGAGGCCTGACTCTTCCTGCTCGCGTGTCAGCGCGGCAGGCGGCACGTGCGTCCAGCCGTGATGCCCGATTTCGTGACCTGCATCGAACACGCGCTTGCATTGCGCCGGATAGGTTTCCAGCGTGTGGCCGGGGATGTACCAACTGCTGAGAACATGATATTTTTTCAGCAAATCCAGTATGCGCTGCGCGCCAACGTTGGCGCCGAATTCACCTCGCGATATCGGCGACGGCGACGTCATGCCGCGCGAGATGAAACCCGACATGGCGTCGAAGTCGAAGGTCAGGCAAACAATGTGCGTAGCCATAATTCAGTATTCCCAAAATAATTCCTCGTATCGTAGCGCCAATCCGGTGCAACCGTCATATCAATCAGGCCAGTGCCTCTTGAATTTCTCCCGCAATCTAGGCAAAATCTTCAACGCAAAGCCAATCACAGATATACACTAAGACGTTTTGCCACTTCCGATCCGCCCCATACCGTGAAGGCGCGATCCAGCAATCGCAGAATCGGCGTAAGTATTTGATTTTATTTATTTTATTAGCCGCTCGCCTGCATCCATCGATCATTTCCCCTGCCATAATTCGCGCCGAATCGCCGGAGTACTTGTATGAAACTCGCCACCTTTATGATGCCGCTGCATCCGCCCGGCAAACACTATCCGCAGTCGCTGCGTGAAGATCGTGAGGCGATCATCCTCGCTGACAAGCTCGGTTATGAAGAAGCCTACGTCGGCGAGCACGTAACCGACGCCGCTGAAACCGTCACACACTGCATGATGTTTCTGGCGAGTCTGGCAACGGAAACCAAACGCATCAAACTCGGCACGGGCACCATTAATATCCCGTGCTCGCATCCGGCTGCCATCGCAGCGCAAGTCGCCATGCTCGATAATATGCTGGAAGGCCGCTTCATCATGGGCATCAGCCCCGGCGGCTTGATCTCGGATGCCGAGGTATTCGGTAATCTGGACAACGACCGCAATGCCATGTTTGTTGAAGGCATCAACATGGTGTTGAAGATATGGGAATCCGATCCGCCGTACAATCTGCAAGGCAAATACTGGAACATTACCACCGGCAAAACCATGATTCCTGAAATCGGCCAGGGCTTTATCCTGAAGCCGTTTCAGAAACCGCATCCGCTGATTGTCGGTACGGTGGTGGCACCGTTTTCCAAGGGCGTTACCGCGATGGCCGAACGTGGCTGGCAACCGATCTCTGCCAACTTTTTGATGCCAGAATGGGTGAAAACGCACTGGCCTAACTACGCCGAGGGCAAAAAAAATATCGGGCAGGTTGCGAATACCGCCGATTGGCGCGTGGCGAAAAGCATTTTCGTCGCCGATGACGAAAACACCGCGCAGCGTTACGGCAAAAGCGCTGAAGGCCCCTACCATTTTTATTTCAAGCAACTGGTGCGCAAGCTGGTCGGCTTCAGCGGTCGTGGCAATTTGTTCAAGGTTGATCAGAGTATGCCCGATGCGGCGATCACGCCCGATTACGTGACCGACAAACTGGTGATCGCGGGCACCGTCAACAGTGTGGTCGATCAGATACTCGCTTTTCGCGAAAAAACGGGCGACTTTGGCACGCTGGTGTATGCCTGCCACGACTGGATAGACCCGGCGCTGGGCAAGCGTTCGATGGAACTGATGGCCGAGAAAGTCATGCCCGCGGTGAATGCCGCCCTTGCTACGCGAGGGAAATAATATGTTCAATGTCGCGGTAGCAGGCATGGGCTGGTGGGGCAAAATCATTGTTCCGCAACTTAAAACGAGCAGCAAGATCAGCGTCAGCAAAGTGGTCGAGCCCAACGCTGCGGCAGCCGCCGGGCTGGGTGATTTTGCGCGTACGCACAGCGTGGAAATCGTTACGGATTTGAACGATGTGCTGCGCGACCCTGCCATACAAGGCGTCGTGCTGTGTACGCCGCACACGCTGCACGCCGATCAAATAGTGGCTGCCGCCAACGCAGGCAAACACGTGTTCTGCGAAAAGCCGCTGTCGATGAACCGCGCCGATGTATTGCGTGCGATCAAGGCGGTGAATGACAATAAAGTTGCGTTGGCTGTCGGCCATGAGAAACGCTTTGAGCCGCCGATCCTGGAGGCGATGCGTATTATCCAATCCGGCGAACTGGGCACGCCACTGCAGATCGAAGCCAATTTCAGTCAGGATAAATTTCTCGCACTCGCCGCAGATAACTGGCGCTTGTCGGGCAAAGAAGCGCCCGCCGGGCCGATGACGGCCACCGGCATTCATTTGCTGGATTTATCCGTCGGCGTATTCGGCGAGGCCGAGCGCGTGTTCGCCAGTGTCAAGCAACTCGGCAGCCAGCTGGTGAATGGCGATACGCTGGCGATACTGGTCACGTTCAAAAAGGGCGGACATGCGCTGTTGAGCGCTGTGCTGGCAACACCGTTTGATGGCCGCTTTGCGGTGTATTGCAACAAGGGCTGGGTTGAAGTGCGCGACAAAACACACCCCGAAGCGCCCGAAGGGTGGGTACTCACCAAAACGGTGCGCGGCGGCTCACGCACAGTACAAGAGTTTCCACCCGCGCCCAACGTGCTCGCCAATCTCGAAGCTTTTGCCGATGCCGCAGAAGGTCGCGCGCCCTACCCTGTGCCACAGTCGCAAATGATCGCGAATATCTCCGCCCTCGAAGCAATCTTTCAATCGGCGGCCACCGGTGCGATTGTGGATGTGGTGTCGTAGTTACCGCAAAACACACTGCGGCAGTTTATAATGACGCTTTATTCATTCGCTGAATTCAAGCTGGAGAAGCCATGAAGCTGTGCCGTTATGGAAA
>CANKUB010000153.1 GCA_947486575.1 Betaproteobacteria bacterium
CATCGGCAATGCCCCGTTGGGCTACGCTGGCCGCGAGGATTTGGCTCCCGGCCTGCGCATGGCGGCGTTAGGCCGCTATGTGGTTTTCTTTCGCGTGATTGATAATTCGGTGCGAATCGAAAGAGTCTTGCATGGCGCCCGTAATCTGCATGCGATACTCGAATCCGATCAGAAATCTGAATGAGGTGCGACACTGTTTCGACAACAACGATGTAGCAGTCGCGAGAGTCTGCTGCCGGCGTAAGCCGACGCTCGATCTATGTCGGCCCGTGTGTCTCCATTGGGTCGACAGCAGCCATTGCAAACCGGGACTTCGAATAAGAAACGCGCGGCGCGCAGTTTAGATGCCGAGGTTTACTTCGCTTGTATTCCCGCCTTCTTCGCCAGTTGCATCACCAGCGCCAGTTGATTGGCTACAAATTTGTCGAGCTGTTCGGGTGTGCCCGGCGCAGTGTCCATGCCGATGGCGGCAAAACGCTGTTGCATTTCGGGCTCGCTCAGCACGTGAACAAGGGCGCGATTCAGCTTGTTGATGATGGCGCGCGGCGTTTTCGCCGGGGCAAACATGCCGCTCCAGGAATCCCAGCGAAAGCCCGGATAACCGGATTCCGCGATGGTCGGCAGTTCAGGATGCACGCTGGCACGCTTGGGTGACGATACGCCCAACCCGCGCAGCCGTCCGTCGCGGATCAGGCCGATCGATGCGCCGAGCGGCGCCATGGTGAATTGCACGCGCCCGCCAACCACATCATTGAGCGCTTCCGGCACGCCTTTGTAGGGTACGTGTGCTGCATCAATTTGCGTTGCCTGCCTGAAGACTTCGCCCGCGAAATGCATGCCACTGCCGGTGCCGGCCGATGAATAGTTGAGCTGTCCCGGTTTGGCTTTTGCCAGGGCAACCAGTTCCTGCACGCTTTTTACGCCGAGCAGCGGGGCCGCCACCAGCACGTACGAGGCGACAGATATCATCGATAGGCCAGCAATATCCCGCAGTGAATCGTAGGGCAGGTTGGCGTAGATGGCCGGTGCAACCGCGTGCGACGAGGATGTCGTCAACAGCGTGTAACCGTCGGGCTGCGCGTCGGCGACGATTTTCGTGCCGACTACGCCACCCGCGCCGGGACGATTGTCCACCACCCATTGCTGGCCCAGCGCTTCGCCGAGCTTCGGCGCGATCAGGCGCGTGGCGATGTCGGGTTGGCCGCCGGGCGTGAAGCCAATCACCACACGTATCGGGCGCGCAGGATAGCTGCGCGCGGCATCGTCTGCGGCATTGGCGGCGCCTGCTATTGCGATTGCCGAAAAGTAGAAATTCAGTCGCCACATATACATAACTATTTGTTTTTATTGGGTATTGTCAGATGCTGCCAAGGTGTAAAACAACTCGTATGATACGCTTCTGAAAAAGCAAAGCACTGGCCGTCCAGGCCGAATTGATCAACCCTTCTTGAGCGCAAACATGACTAACAATATTCCCGATCTCGGTTACACGCCCGCTGCTGATATTTTTAAACTGCCAGCGGGCATCAACTTTGGCCCTTGTTCCGGGGTGGCGGTGAACGCCAAAAATAATATTCTCGTGTTCAATCGCGGCGAACATGCGCTGATGGAGTTTGACAACGCCGGCAATTACATACGCTCCATGGCGCGCGGCGTGTTCGTCAATCCGCACGGCCTGCGCATAGACCGTGAAGGCAACATCTGGGCCACTGATACCGGCGCGCACTTTGTGGTGAAGATGACCGCCGACGGACGCATACTCATGGTGCTCGGTGTGAAAGGGCGCGCAGGCGAATGGCATCCGGCGGGGCATCTCAAATGCTTTGACGAACCCAACGATCTCGCGTTCGGGCCGCAGGGCGAGGTCTACATTACGCAGGGCCATGGCAAAGGCGAGTCGCTGGTACACAAATTTACGTCCAACGGCGATCACATCAAAACCTGGGGCGGCACTGGCAAAGCATCAGGCAAATTCGATCAGCCGCACTCCATCGTCATCAACAACAAGGGCTTGCTCTACATCGCCGACCGCTCCAATCAGCGCATACAAGTGTTCGATGCTGACGGCAACTACGTGCGCGAGACCAGCCATCCCGGCACGCCGTGTGGCCTGTGCATGTGCCACGACAATCAGCACATGATGATGGCGCACGGACATGCGGGCACTGTCATGAAGCTCGACGAAAACTGCAACGTGCTCGGCATCACCGGCAGTCAGGGCAAAGGCCCGAATCAATACGGCGAAGCGCATTTAATCGCGCTTGATCAACAGGAAAATATTTACATTGCCGATCCGCTGAACTGGCGGGTGCAGAAGCTGGCTAAAAATTAGCGCGGTAGTTGCGCTCAGCCGTAGCCTTGTTGTGCCGCAGTCGCGCTGTCTGCCGCGCGTTGCCATTCTTCACGCCCCGGGACGCCCGCTGCAAAGGCGTCCATCAGCGCGATGACCAGCGCACGCGTTTTTGAGTCGAGCGCAAACACCTCGGCGCGGCGAAATTCACCGGCCTGTGACAGCAGCGCCGACAACACACGCGCAAGCAGGCGCGATTGCGCGAACGCCGGATTGAGTTCAATACTTTTGATGACCTCAGCCAGGGCGCTGGAAAGGGCGGGCGGCACCAGCGCCTGCACCCCGAGCCGCAGCTCTTCCTGAAAGCGCGCTACCGACAAAATTTCTCTGGCGGCTGCTTCGGCATTCGAACGTTCGCGCTCAGATGGCAAAACGCCTCCATATCATATCGCTGATGGTCAGGCACGCTGCCGCACAGGCAACTGCCACCAGTAACGCGACCGGATTAAACGCGTCTGCCATCGGCGCTGTTTCACCCAGCAGAGGCGCCAGCAGGTTTCCACCCAGAAAACCGCCGAACCCGCCGATGGCCATCGACGCCATCACGCCCCGTTGCGCGTTGGCCCCGATAAATTTGAATCCTATCCAGCCCGCAAAGCCGCCAGCCAATACCCACAGGAGCATATCCATCATCGTCTCGCCAACAGAAACTCGGTTAAACAACAGGGGCGAACGGTCTACCGGGTCTGCGCATGTGCGCGCATGGCGAGGGAGCAAATTTTTTGGCGGCAGTACGGATGGATGTGACAGTGCCCTGTTACCGGGTGACTGACCCAAGCGGCAAAGTGACTTAACTGAGTAACTCCACTAAGCGAGTCTACGCGCTATCAGCGCAACGCTGCTGATTATTGCAGGGCTCCGGTGCCAGCGAACTGAAGTCGCAGCAGCCCTTAGGCGCCGTGACTATAACTTATTGTTTTAATTGAATAAATTTAAAGTTATTTCAATTGTTCTAATTGTTCCAATCCCGCCTCAGTGAACTTCGCAGCATTTTCCGAGCGCGCCAAAAATTTCAATAGCGCTCGCGCTGCCACCTGATTTACTGATTCCGCAAAAATCGCTGCCTTGGAATCAAAGTTGATTTGTATCTCTGGTGGTATCGGCCCCACCAATTCAATGCCCGGCACGGCAAGTAGTTCGCAAATTTGCTGGAAAGCCATTTCGGCCTCGCCCGCTGTGACCACCACGCCGATGTAACCGCCGGGGCGTGTTACCGTTTTGGGCTTCACCTGCTCGGCTATGCCCAGGCGTTCGATCAAGCCGGGAAAGGATGCGCCGCTGGGGCCATGCACTGTATGCGCGATTGATTTGGCGTTAAGCAGCGTGCGCTTGAATGCCTCCACCGTGCTGATGTCGGGTTTGGGGGCGCCTTGCAACACACCGATGCCGATGTTGGAGCGCGCGAAAGGTTGTTTGCTGTCGGTGGCCAGAATGCCCGTTGCTGCCAGTTCATCCACTGCGGTGCCGAGCAGCACGGCGACGTCCGCCCGCTCGCCCGCTTTGATGCGTGCCAGCGAGTTTTTCGCGGTGTCGAGTATCAGCGTTACCTTGAGGCCGGAGACGCGCTCGAATTCGGGGAGTAGCAAATCCAGCACAGGCCGCGTGCTATTAGAGGTACGAACCGACATTTCATTTTGCATAGATGATCTTTCCAGGGCATGATTTTCGTGAAGCGTAACACGGGACGATCCCGTGTCTTGCGTGCTACGATTCGGCGATACTACGATACGGCCACTGATGATTCACAGGAGAAACGACCATGGTGCAACTTGAATTTTATGATCCGTTTGGCGCACTTGAGATTACGCAGCCGCACGCGCCGCGACTCAACGGCATCGCCGGCAAAAAAATCGGCATTGTTACCAACGAACAGTGGCAGGCCTATCGCACGCTGCCGTTGATTAAATCGCTGTTTGAGCAGGATTTCCCGGGTGTGGAAATTCTGCCCATCGATGCCTATCCGCAGGGCAACGCGCTGATCGGCGAAGAAAAAACCGCGATGATGGTGAAAGACAGCGGCGTCGATGCGGTGATCATCGGCAACGCGGCCTGAGGCTCCTGCGCCACAGCCTGCGGCCGTGCAGCCGCTAGAATCGAAACACTGGGCATTCCCACCGTTACGCTGACGCGGGCGGATTTCAAGGGCGTAATGACTAACGCCATTTCCGGGCTGGGCCTCGCGCCCGACGCGGCGATGATCACGTTTCCGATAGACATGTTTTTGCCGGGCAGCGATATTTCAGCGCTGACAGCGCGCAAGCAGGAGTTTTACGACGCCTTCACCAGTTGGCAATCGGTGTATGCGAAGGCCGCGCCGGGCGAAGCGCCGATGATCAAGGTTGAGGGCGAAACGTACGAAGACGCGCTGGAAAAAGCCAACAATCTGGCCATCACCAGTCTGTGGGGCGACGGGCTGCCGCTGTGGCCTGCTACCCGCGCGCGGGTGGATCGCGTGCTGCGCGGTACGCCACTGCCACGCACGCATGTGATCGGCAAGTTCCCGCCGCGCGGCGGCATTGCGACGGTGGAAATCTGCGCCGTGGCGCTGGCGATGGCGGGCGGTCGACCGGAATATCTGCCGGTGCTGATCGCGGCGGTCGAGGCATTTTTGCATCCCGAAACCAATGCCGAGCAACTACAGGCGGCATCGGGCAGCGCGTTTCCGGTGGTGATTGTGAATGGGCCGATTGCCAGGCAGATACGCTTGAATTCCGGTTTCGGTTGCCTGGGGCCCGACCCACAGCGGCCTGCGGGCGCGAGCATCGGCCGCGCATTGCGGCTGATTCAGCAGAATGTCGGCGGCGCATTGCCCGGCATCGGCGCGATGGCCAACTATGGCGGCATGCGTAGCGTCAACATGGTGTTTGCCGAAGACGAAGATAATCTGCCCGAAGGCTGGCCCACGCACGGTACCGAGCGTCACGGCTTTGCGCGCGAAACCAACACGGTGTCGGTGTTTTTCTCCAATGGCGCGACCAACGCGCGGCGGCGCGGCGCTAAAAAAGAAACACCGGAAGAAGACGCCACGCAGGGCATGTATCGCATGGCCGAGTTCATGCGCGTGCCTAACTACACCAATCTTTCAGGCTACGAAAAAGGTACGCCGGGTGCGATACTGATTCCGGGCGTGGTCGCCAACAACATGGCCAAACTCGGCTGGACCAAACCGAAGATGCGTGAATTTTTTTATGAGCATTCGCGCATTCCGCAAACGGAGATCAAACGTAACGGCGGCACGGCGTGGATAGAAATCGATGCGAATCCGCTGACGCGCGAAAGCCTCAAGCAGGATCCGTGGCCGATTACATCCAAGCCCGAGAATTTCATCATCATCGTGGCGGGTGGCGGGCATCCGACAAATAGTTTCTGGCTGCAAGGCTACAGCCCGCGCGTGATCGGCAAAGAAATTCGCGTGCCGGAAAGTTTTGAACAACTGCTGGTGGAAGCCGATCGTGATCTGGGTTGCGGGGACGAGGTTTGCCGAATTTAAGCAGGGCAAAATTTTCAGGGGGAAATAGCATGCGACAATCGTCACATAAGTATTTGTTTTTATTGAGTTATTTAGCACTAAGTTTTGCCGCAACAGCGGCTGACCCATTGCCCGTATCGCGCCCCGAATCGGTGGGCTTGTCTCCTGAAAAACTTGCCAATATCGAAAAAATTTTACGTGCGGATATTGAAAAAGGCCGCATTCCTGGTGCAGTGGTTGCGATTGCACGCAAAGGGCGGCTCGCCTACTACGAAGCGTTTGGCTACACCGATAAAGAAGCCGGCACGCCGATGACCAAGGATGCCATCTTCGCCATTGCGTCGATGACCAAGCCGATGGTCGGCGTGGCGATCATGCAGATAATGGAAGAAACGCGCTTGCAGATGAGCGATCCGGCGTCGCGCTGGTTTCCCGAGTTGGGCAAACTGCCGGTGGGTGTGGTGAAAAACGGCGTGATGGAATCGGTGCCCGCGCGGCGGCAAATGACGGTGCAGGATTTATTGCGTCATACATCTGGCCTTACCTATGGCGCTCGTGGCTCAACCGCGATGCACAAATCACAGCCGCCGTCGTCAGGCGGTGCGGCGGGGCAATACAATGCAGTGGAATTTATCGAGGCGCTGGCTAAATCGCATTTGCTGTATCAACCCGGCACCACATGGGATTACGGTCTGTCGATCGACGTGCTCGGCATGATTCTCGAGAAAGAACACAATCAAAAACTCGGCGCGATTTTGAATGAGCGTATATGGAAACCGCTGGGTATGGTGGACACCCATTTTCTGGTGCCCGCAGAAAAAGTAAAACGCTACGCGCGCGCGTTGAAGAACGACCCCGACACCGGCAAAGCGCAGGCGTCAACCGATCTCACCAGGCCTAACAAATTCGATTGTGGTGGTGGGTGTTCCGCATCAACAGCGGGCGACTATATTAGATTTGGCCAGATGCTGCTCAATCGAGGTCGACTGGGCGACGCGCGCATACTGTCGAGTCGCACGGTGGATTACATGACAGCCAACCATCTTACGCGCGACATGGCCAACTACATCGCGGACGCTGATCCTACCAAAGCCGATTACGAATTTGGGCTGACGATGGCGGTGCGTACCAGTGCGGGCGGCCCCACCATGATGGGTTCGCCCGGCGTGTTTACCTGGAGCGGCGCCAGCGGAACAGACTTTTGGGTTGACCCGAAGGAACAACTCGTCGTGGTGTTCATGTCAGCGGGGCCGGGATCGATACGCTGGCACTATCGGCGCTTGATTAACGCACTGGTGTATCAGTCGCTGGTGGATTAATACGGTGTTGAGTCGTTATGCAT
Source organism: Betaproteobacteria bacterium (assembly GCA_947486575.1). Taxonomy (GTDB): domain Bacteria; phylum Pseudomonadota; class Gammaproteobacteria; order Burkholderiales; family SG8-41; genus UBA5216. The sequence goes on from CANKUB010000153.1 coordinate 7,162, forward strand.
TGATAGGCTTGGGTGCGATGGTGTCGTACGCGTTGCACGCCCTGCCGGGCAGGGCTCAACCCTATCCCACAAAACCTATTCGCGTCATTGTGCCGTTTGGCGCGGGCGGCCCCAGCGACTATCTGGTGCGCGCGGTCGGTGTGCGACTTGCGGAATCGTGGGGGCAACAACTGCTTGTGGATAATCGCACGGGCGCAAACGGCATTGTGGGATCGGAACTGGCTGCGCGCGCTGCGCCCGATGGCTACACGCTGGTGATGGCGACCAATGGCACGCATGGCATCAACGCCAGCCTCTATCCCAGGCTGCCTTATGACACCGTGAAAGATTTTGCACCGGTGACGCGCTTCGGTCTTGCGCCGTACCTGCTGATTGCACATCCTTCGCTACCGGCGCGAGGTGTCAAGGAGCTGATTAGGTTGGCGCGGCAGCGGCCCGGTGAGTTGTCCTGGTCGGTCGGCGGCAGTCCTTCCCAGCTTGCGGTGGAACTGTTCAAGAAATCGGCGGGCATCAACCTGATTGTGGTGCCGTACAAAGGTAATGCGCCAGCCATTACAGCGGCCATCAGCGGCGAAGTGCCGTTGTCGTTTGGCAATGTGGCGGCGTCCGTGCCGCATGTTAAAGGTGGCCGATTGCGTGCGCTCGGCGTGGGCAGTTTGCAACGTTCGGCGGTGATGCCAGGGATACCCACTGTGGCGGAAGCAGGCTTGCCCGGCTACGTAGCGGGCGCCTGGTATGGCTTGCTGGCACCTGCCGCAACGCCACGCGCCATTGTTGACCGGTTAAGTAGCGAACTGGTCAGAATTCTGAAAATGCCTGACGTGCAGCAGCGGTTGCGCAATGAGGCCTACGACATCATTGCCGATACACCGGATCAGTTTGCGGCTGCCATAATCGCTGAAATTGCGAAATGGGCGCCTTTTGTCAAGCAGGCGGGTTTGCGCGGGGAGTAATTGTGCTGCGGGCGATTCAATCAAGTTTTACATTCGCTTCGCGCACCACTTTCGCCCATTTGCCGATATCGGCTTTTATAAAGGCAGCGAATTGATCGGGGGTGCCGTGCAGTGGTTCTGCGCCGAGTACCGCCCAGCGATCCTTGATATCCTGAAGCTGCACGATTTTGCGGATTTCCGTATGCAGTCGCGTGATTACCGCGGGCGGTGTGCCTGCCGGTGTGACAATGCCATACCATACCGAGACTTCGTAACCCGGCAGGCCTGATTCAGCAACGGGCGGCAATTCAGGCGCAGCAGTCATGCGTTTTTCACCGGTGGTGCCCAGCGCGAGCAGCTTGCCTGTTTTAACCTGTGGCAACGCAATCGGTGCGCCCGGAAACATGATCGAGATTTGTCCGCCGAGCAGATCGCTGAAGGCGTTGGTCACGCCCTTGTAGGGCACATGCACGAGCTTCACACGCGCAAGGCTGTTGAACATTTCACCGGCGAGATGGAGCGCGCTGCCGTTACCGGCTGACCCGTAATTCAGTTGTGCGGGTTTTGATTTTGCCAGGGCGATCAGGTCTTTTGTGGTTTTGACTGGCAGCGATGGATGAACCACCAGCAGCAAGGGGATTGAGGCAAACAGTGTCACCGGCGCGAAATCGCGCTGTGGGTCGTACGGCAACACCGGATACAGACTGGGATTGGTGGTGAGCGGGTTGCCGGTGGAGAGCAGCGTATAGCCGTCAGCAGACGCCTTGGCGACGAACTCGGTACCGACATTGGTATTGGCGCCGGGGCGGTTGTCGATGACCACCGGTTGGCCCGTTTGCTCGGCGAGCTTCTGGCCCATTGTGCGGGTCAATACGTCGCCGGGGCCACCTGCGGCGAGCGGCACGACAATGCGGATGGGTTTGAGCGGATACGATTGCGCCATCGCGTCCGTGGCGAATACCGTCGCGGTGACGGTAGTAAAGGTCAAAAACTTTTTTAGCCACAGATTTACACAGATGAACACAGGTAACCCCGGATTAAGAACACAACAGATGATGGAATGTTGGGGCGATATAAGTATTTGTTTTTAAATGATTTTCAATCCGTGTGCCGCTGTGGAAATCCGTGACGAAAAAGTGTATCGTTTTTAAAGCTTGCCGTCGTGTGTGCAAACCGAAATACGCGCCGCCTTCGCTGAACTATTGCTCCAAGCGTGATTCGCGCCGCGCAGCACAGCGATTTCGCCTTGCTTCATGGCCACTTCCTGCGTGTCGAGCACCAGCGTGATTTCCCCTTCAAGGACGCACACAAAATCGACCGTGCGGGTTTTTTGCATGTACGGATGCGGTGCATTGGCCGAGTAAGTTGACGCGCCCGGTGAACCCATGGATTTGAAAAATGCCTTCACGTCGGCCTCGCCCACTTTGCCTTTCCACGACGCATCAGGCGGGTAGTCGATCACCCGGCACACGCTGCCGCGTGCGGGTGGCTCAATGGTGTGCGGCAGATGCAGCGTTTCATAAACCATCTTTGCCGGATGCCCATCGGCCACCCACAGGCGATGCACCGCAAAGCCGGGCCGCGCGGGATCAAGGCGTACGTCGGGCGCGGCGGTGTCACCCACGAGCTCGCCGCGGCCTTCGGTGCGATCGATGCTGACAATGCGTCGCGCGGGTTTTACCCCAGCGGGCAATGTAGGTGCAGGGAGCGGCTTGTCGTTGCCCTGCGCGAGTCCTTTGCTATCCGGCCCGAAATCTGCCCAGATCATGTCGAAAGCCATCTGTGCGCCTTCGGGAAAACACCATTGATGCCACGCGCCGACCTGACAGACGATGTCGCCGACTTTCATCGGCAAGCGGCAATCGTCGAGTACCAAGTCGCGGCCATTATTGATAACGATGCCGTAGTCCAGCGTTTGCGTCTTGTGCATGGCTGACTCAAACAAGCTGTTGCAACCACGATCCCACAGGCCCTGCCCGCCCGCGCGTGGTTTGGGCGGGTGTGGTGCGATCACATCGGGGTCTTTGGCGCGATCATAATCAGCAGGCTTGGCACGCGCCTGTACTACGCGAAAATGGCCGCCGCCGTGCGGACCGGAGAAAATGTATTTCAGATTACCGTCATCGTTTGTTCCATGAATCGGCAGCGGTGTTTCCTCCCAAACCCAAATGTCGGTGTGGCCGCGGCCAGAGCCGAGCGAGGCTTCGTGCGTATTGGGCGCGGGGCCGTCCCACTGTACTTTTGAACGACCTTGGGCGTCATGGCCGGTAACCACGCGGCGGATCGGTGTCAGACTCGACATGGGGTGTACTCCTTTGAAAATGTGGAATGTGCGTAGCGAGGATGAGCAATTATGACATGCTCGATTCGCAGCGTGCCGGGCGTGATTGAACTAGCGGTATACTGTTGCGTTCATATTGACGCCATTAAAAAATCAGCAGGAGACCCGCATGGAAAATACCGGATCCAAATGGAAGTTTCACGGCGTGCGTGTGGTGAAAAGCGGCGAGCTCGACACCAACACGGCACAGACGCCCGGCATGAATCGTGCGGCGGCGATCACGCATGCCAAGATGGGCGCGGAAAAACTCTGGGCCGGCACCGTGGTGATACATCCCAAGGCCAAAACCGGCGCGCATCATCATGGCCCGGTAGAGAGTGTTATTTATGTTGTCAGCGGCAAGGCGCGCATGCGCTGGGGCGACAAGCTCGAATTTATTGCCGAGGCGGGCCCCGGCGATTTTATTTA
>CANKUB010000154.1 GCA_947486575.1 Betaproteobacteria bacterium
ATCGAAAATACTACGGTCAAAACTGTTTGCTTTAGTTTCATCGAAAATTCTCCAGGCTATTGAATGACAGGGTGGCGAGCGGAAATTTCTTATTGCAGGCTCAGTGTAATGCAGCTTCATGCGCGGCTCAAGCGCAGCGAACGGTGTCTGCATGGCGCTGCGCTTACAGTATCTGGGCACGAGGAAAATCACGTAAAATCAATGTATTAACAGATTACCCGAAAGCGTTTCACACGTGCCGACTGTAGCTCGCTCTACTGCTCATTCTGTGATGCCACTGGCGGCTGCCGATATTGCCGCGTTGCTGCGCTTGCCGCCGCCGCCCTCAGACCCGGCGGATTTGCATCGGGGTGAGATCGCTGAAGGCACCCGCTTGCGTGACGCCGCTGTACTGGTGCCGATGGTCGAGCGCGACGGCCGCGTGAATCTGCTGTTGACACAACGCACAGAACATCTTGCGGCGCATGCGGGGCAGATCAGCTTTCCGGGTGGCGGCGTCGAAGCCGCCGATGCAAGCCGCGAAGACACCGCGTTACGCGAAACCGAAGAAGAAATCGGCCTTGCGCGGCGACATGTCAAAGTGCTCGGCGCGTTGCCGGAATATCTGCTGCCGACGGGTTTCCGCATTACGCCGGTGGTGGGCTGGATCGGGGCACCGTTCGACACACAGCCTGATCCTTACGAGGTGGCGGATATTTTTGAAATTCCGTTGAGTCATTTTATGGATCTGGCGCGTTACCAGCGGCACGAATATCATTTCAATGGCCGCCACCGCCATTACGTGGCGATCCCCTATGAGGGCCGTTACATCTGGGGCGCGACTGCCGGCATGCTGTTGAGTCTCGCGCGGGTGTTGTCTGCGCGCTCGGTAAGGCAATCGGCATGAGTAGCGCAAGAGTGCCTTCAACGCCAGCGGTGCTGGCGCTGCGCGCTGCAAAAATAGAATTCACGGCGCACTTTTATACCTACGAAGAAAAAGGCGGCACGGCGGTGTCGTCGCGTGAACTGGGTGTGGACGAGCATGCCGTGATCAAAACGCTGGTGATGGTTGACGACACCGCCGCGCCGCTGATCGTGCTGATGCACGGCGATAATAAAGTATCCACCAAGGCGCTGGCGCGGGTGATTGGGGTAAAAAGTGTTGAGACCTGCACGCCGGAAGTGGCGCAGCGCCACAGCGGCTATCGCGTTGGTGGTACATCACCCTTTGGTACACGCAAGAAGCTGCCGATATACGTAGAGCGGACTGTAATGACGCTTGCCCAGATTTATATCAACGGCGGCAGCCGTGGTTTTCTGGTGCGCATGGCGCCGGAGGTATTGACACGGCTGCTCAACGCGCAGCCGGTGGATGTGGCGATAGCGCAGTAAAAATGCAAGGAATAAGGGTATGCTGTCGATGCGGTAAAGCGGGTTTTGGGGGAGCATGCAAAACAATAATGCAAAAGCACGGCCCAAGGTTGGCCTGATACTCACCGGTGGCGGTGCGCGCGCCGCGTATCAGGTTGGCGTGCTGCGCGCGTTGTCGGAGTTGCTGCCCAAAGAAGCGCATACGCCGTTTCCAATCATTTGCGGTACGTCGGCTGGCTCGATCAATTCCACCATATTGGCGGTGGACGCGGCAAATTTCCGCCATGCCGTGCGGCGCTTGATGACGGTGTGGAAAAATTTTCATGTGCATCACGTCTACCGTGCGGATATTTTCGGTGCATTTCGCAACAGCGCGCGCTGGCTGTTTGCGGCGATGTCAGGCGGGCGTCTGCGCACGGTCAGTGGCAGCACTCAACCGGTATCACTGCTCGATAATGCGCCGCTGGCTGCGTTGCTGCGCAAGTATGTCGACTTGTCCGCGATACAACGTAACATCGATGCGGGCCATTTAACTGCGCTCAGTATCACCTGTTCGGGATACACCACCGGGCAGTCGGTAACGTTTTATCAGGGGCAGCCTGATCTGCAAAACTGGCAGCGTGCGCGGCGCATCGGCGTGGCGATGCCGATTGAACTCGATCATCTGCTGGCATCGAGCGCGTTGCCGTTTATATTTCCGCCGATGCGGATTAACCGCGAATACTTCGGTGACGGCTCCATGCGCCAGATTGCGCCGGTGAGCCCAGCACTGCACCTGGGCGCGGATCGGGTGCTGGTGATCGGTGTAGGCCGCCAGTTACAGCCGGATGCCGAGCGGATTAAAAGTGATGCGTTTCCGACGCTGGCGCAGATTGCCGGGCATGCGCTGAACAGCATTTTTCTGGATAGCCTTGAAGTCGATCTGGAGCGCTTGCAGCGCATCAACCGCACCATCGAGCTGATCCCGGAAGAAGTGCGCAGGCAAACCAATTATCCCTTGCACGCGGTGGATTTTCGCGTGATTTCGCCGAGTGTCGAGCTCGAAAAAATTGCTGCGGAATTCGCCAGCGAGTTGCCGCGCACCATACGCACGCTGCTATCCACAGTGGGTGGTACACGCAAGAGCGGGTCAAACCTGTTGTCGTACCTGCTATTTGAAAAATCGTACTGCCGGGCGCTGATCAAGCTCGGCTACAAGGACACGATGGCACGCAAAGACGATTTGCTCGCCTTCATGGGTTGGGCCGATTGAATACAGAGAAGCCGTATTCCGAGGCCTGCGACCGCAATCGCGAGCCGATACTCGCGGTGTTGCGCGAGGTATTTTCCGCAGAGAACAAGGTATGTTCAGTGCTGGAAATTGGATCGGGCACGGGCCAGCATGCAGTGTATTTTGCAGCGCACCTGCCGCACCTGACCTGGCAATCCAGCGATCGCGAAGAACATCATGCGGGTATCAATGTATGGATAGATGGCGCTCAGCTCGTCAATGTGCGCCGCCCGCTGCCGCTGGATGTGCGTGACACACCGTGGCCCGTGACGACCGTGGATGCAGTTTACACAGCCAACACGCTGCACATCATGGATAGTGTTTCCGTTGACGCCACATTTCACGGTGTCGGGCAGATTCTGCGAGCGGGCGGCACGTTGGTGGTGTATGGGCCATTTAATTACAACAGGGCATTTACCTCGGCAAGCAACGCGCGTTTTGATGCTCAGCTGCGTGCGCGAGGTGTGGGCAGTGCGCTGCGCGATTTCGAGGCGGTGGATGCGTTGGCGCGCGGCGTTGGATTAACCTTGCTGCGTGATGCAGAAATGCCCGCCAATAATCGCCTGCTGGTGTGGCGTAAAACGGCATGAGCCACGCCTTCGTCAAGGCCGGTGACGGCGAAGACACCGCGCATGCTGAACTTTAATGGCGCGAGTGCGTCACAATACGCAGCATGAAATTTCTCGCCTTACTTGCTGTGCTGGCGTTCGAGCAAATCCGGCCGTTGCGCAACGACAACGCCGTACACGCAGCGTACGTGCGCGGCGTCGGCCACCTGCGACATCTGCTCGATGCCGGCCAATACCGTCAAGGCGTCTGGGGGTGGATACTTGCTGTGGTGCCGTTGACATTGCTGGTATTTTGGGCTGAATGGTTACTGGCGCGCATGAATGGCGCACTCGCTCTGCTGTTCAGTGCGTGTGTGCTTTATGTGACAGTCGGTTTTCGCGGGTTTAGTAATTATTTCAATGAAATCAATAGGTTAATGAACGCCGGCGATTTGAGTGCCGCACGCGAGCAACTGCGCCTGTGGTGTAACGTGGATTGCCGCGATCTGGATTCGAACGCCGCGTCGCGGGTGGCGATTGAGCTGGGATTGATGTCGTCGCATCGCAATGTATTTGGCCCGGTTGCGTGGTTTCTGGTGTTTGGCCCGGCAGGCGCATTGCTGTATCGCATGGCGGCGTTACTACAGCACGCATGGCACGCACGCGCCGCAGCCGATGCCGGACTGTCGGACGAATTCGCCCTCTTCGCAGCGCGCGCGTTTGCGGTCATTGACTGGGTGCCCGCACGGCTGACAGCGGCGAGCTTTGCCGCCGTGGGTAATTTTCAGGATGCGGTGGATTGCTGGCGCGCCCAAGCCGCAAGCTGGCCTGATCAATCGCAGGGCATAATATTGGCCAGCGGTGCGGGCGCGCTGGGTGTGAAACTCGGCGGTGTTCTTCACGAAGCAGGAAGTGCCGCCATTGAAGCATCGCGCCCGGAACTCGGCACTGGCGATCAGGCCGACGCAGATTATCTATCGAGTGCCGTGGGCTTGATCTGGCGTGCGCTGGTGATGTGGATGCTGCTGGCGGGTGTGGTAATGGTTGCGCATTCGCTGGGGTAAAGGCAGCGTAGCGCGGGAAGGCTCAATCGTATCGCCGTGCTTTCGCCCGTAACGCTTCTTCAATCAGCGTGCGATACGACACCAGCCGTGAAGCAGCGATTTTGCCTTCGCTGCATGCCTTATCAATGGCGCACCCCGGCTCCATCCGATGTGTGCAATCGCGAAAGCGGCACCGCCCCAGCCACGGGCGAAACTCGATAAAGGCGTGCGCGGTGTCTTCAGGGCTGATGTGATGCAGGCCAAACACCTGTAAGCCGGGTGAATCGATTAAATCGCTGCGCGCGTTGATGTGATGCAACACCACGCCAGTGGTGGTGTGTTTGCCAGAGTCGAGTGCGAGGGAGGTTTCTGCTACGCGTGAAGCTGCGCCGGGCACCAGCCGGTTCACCAGCGTGGATTTCCCCATGCCCGATTGGCCTACCAGCACGCTGGTCTGGTTTTCCAGCAGCGGTGTCAACGCGGCGATGTCCTGTTTGGCAGAGAGACGAATCACGCGATAGCCGAGCGCACGATGGTTGGCGAGGGCTTCCCACGCGGCGTCGCTTTGCGGCAGATCGGATTTATTCAGTACGATCAGTGGCGCTATGCCGCCGTGCTCACAGGCGGCGAGGCAACGGTTCACCAGGTCATCATAAAAACTCGGCACCGCTGCCACCACGATCACCACTTGCGTGACATTGGCGGCAATGAGTTTTTGTTTGTGCGCGTCGGAACGGTAGAGCAACGTGGCACGCGGCAAAATGGATTCAACCACACCGCTGTTATCACCACTGTGTTGAATGGTGACGCGGTCTCCGCAGGCGATGTCGCTGCGCTTGCCGCGCGTTGAACATTCCAGCGATGTACCATCGGGCAGTTTGATGCGATAGCTGCGGCCAAAACTTGCGACAACCAGACCCTCGGTCAGTGGCGTCTGTGCACGCGGCGTTTTACTGCTCACAAATCAAATAACGCATCAAGTTTTGCGGCACAGATAAAGTCGTTTTCAGAAAGTCCGTTGATGGCGTGCGTCACATACGTCACGAGACACTGGTTGTAGCCCATGACAATATCTGGATGATGATCTTCGCGGTGCGACACCCAGGCCGTGGCGTTCACGAAGGCCATCGTTTGATAATAATCCTTGAAGGCGTAGGTTTTTGTGATCACGTCACCTTGCAGCGCCCAGCCATCCACTTGCTTCAGCAGCTTGGCGATTTCATCGGCTTTCAGCGGTGATGCGCCGCGTTCACACGGTTTGCATGGGCTTTTGGCGAGATCAAGGGATTCCATAATAATGTTTAAAAACAAATAGTTACGATTATTTTACGGTTGTGCTTGTAAACGTCCGATACGCACCAGCGCTGTCGGATGCGAATCGTAAAACATCGAATGCAGCGGGTCAGGCGTCAACGTTGACGCGTTGTCTTTGTAGAGTTTTACCAGCGCAGAAACGAGTTCGCTCGCCGACGCATTTTGCGCGGCGTATTGATCGGCCTCGAATTCGTGTTTGCGCGAGTACATCGCCGACAGCGGTTGAAACAAGAAAGTGAAACTCGGCATCACCATGAAAAACAGAATCAGCGCCATCGCCGGCGAGGGTGTGGTGACTCCCAGTCCCTGATAAAACCATGGTTGATCCAGCAGATAGCCCAGCAGCCACAAAAAGAAAAAGCTCGCGGCGAACGTCAAAACAATGCGCTTGATGACGTGCCGTCGCTTGAAGTGGCCGAGTTCGTGCGCCAGCACCGCCTCAACTTCGGGCGGACTCAGACGTTCGAGCAACGTATCAAAAAACACGATACGTTTGCTTTGCCCGAAGCCGGTGAAATACGCATTGCCGTGACTGCTGCGGATGGAGCCATCCATCACCATCAGGCCTTTGACCTTAAAGTTGCAGCGCGCGAGCAATTGATCAATGCGCTCTTTCATTGCGGGATTTTCCATCGGCTTGAATTTATTGAACAGGGGCGCGATCCACACCGGGTAGATCGCCAGCAGCAGAATGTTGAATCCCATCCACGTCAGCCACGCATACAGCCACCACAGCGCACCGGATTTTTCCATCAGCCACAACACCACTGCGATGAGCGGCATGCCCAATGCAGCGGCCAGCGCCAGGCCCTTGAAAAAATCCTTCCAGAACAGCGCTGGTGTCATTTTGTTAAAACCGAAGCGCGCTTCAACGCGAAACGTGCTGTACAAACTGAACGGAATTTCCACCACCGTCATTACCAGCCCCACCAGCGCAATCAGCGCAAGGCCGCGCGGCATGCCCGCCGGAAATAGTGATGCCGCAACATCGCGCAGCCACTGTAGGCCACCGCCGAAGGTGAGCAGCAGTAACAGCGCGACTTCCAACGCTGCTGACGCCAGCCCAAGCCGAGTCTTGGCGCAGGTGTAGTCGGCGGCACGCTGATGCGCATCCAGTGTGATCTGGCCGGTGAATTCGGCGGGCACGGCAGCGCGATTGGCACGGACGTGCGCCAGATGCCGCATGCCCAGCCAGAAGCGGAAACCCGTGGTGCAGGCGACGGCGGCCAAAAACAGTATTGCAAATGCGTTCATGGGGCAACTATGACAAAATAGGAACAGTTAAAATTATTTGAACAGCGCATTTCGATTATGGCACAAGACCCTAACAACCTCATCTGGATCGACATGGAAATGAGCGGCCTCAATCCGGAAAGCGAGCGGATTCTTGAGGTGGCGATTGTGGTAACCACGTCGCAACTGGAAGTAGTAGCCGAGGCGCCGGTGTGGGTGGTGCATCAGCCGGATGCGGTGCTCAATGCGATGGATGACTGGAACAAAGGTACGCATGGCAAGAGCGGCCTGATTGAGCGCGTCAAGACAGCCACACTGACAGAAGCCGAAGTTGAGGCGCAAATGCTCGTGTTTGTGGCGCAGCATGTGCCACCGAAGCTGTCGCCGATCTGCGGCAATTCGGTACATCAGGATCGGCGTTTTCTGGTGCGTTATATGCCTAAGTTTGAGGAATATTTGCTGTACCGTAACCTGGATGTCAGCACGCTGAAAGAACTCGCACGGCGCTGGAAGCCTGAAGTCATGGTCGGCCTGACCAAACACGGCAAGCACGAAGCGCTGGCGGATATCTACGAATCCATCGCTGAACTGCGTTACTACCGCGAACATATTCTGAAGATTTGATGTTCTTGTCCCCGCGTTACATACGCGGTGCCACGCATATGATCGTGCTGGGCTGGGTGTTATTGCTTGGTGCATTGGTGTGGTTTGCCAGCGATTGGCTGGAGCGCGAATCCAATCCCAACCGAAATATGAGCGTTGTTGCGGGCGAGGCAGGTGTATTGGTGCTGCAGCGAGCCCGTGACGGCCACTATTACGCCGATGGCGAAATCAACGGTAAGCCGGTGAAATTCATACTCGACACAGGAGCCACGCAAATCGCGATGTCGCAGCGGCTGGCGAATGATCTCGGTTTGTCGTTGGGCCCGGCGATGACCCTGCAAACCGCAGCAGGCCCTGCAACCGGCTACCCGGCGAGACTTGCGCGCGTGCGACTGGGCGCGATTGAAATGCAGAATCTGGGTGCGATAGTTTCTGAAAAAATGGCTGATGAATCTGTGCTGCTGGGAATGAATTTTCTCAAGCGACTGGAGCTTACGCAGCGCGGCGATCAGTTGACGCTGCGACCCCCATCATCGCCAGCGACAAATTGACTGTAATCACTCCAGCGTCAGGACACCATCGAACGTCAAATCCAGTGATAACGCACCGACCGTCAACGACATTTTCACCGGCAGTGCTTCGTTACCCTTGAGCCGTCCATCGGCAATGGCTTTATGCACCGCCTTTTCAATGGCAAGCTGCGAATTGACGCCAACCGTCTTGAGATACTTGCGCACACTCATATTCAGCGTTTCGTCTTTCACGGGCGGTGTTCCTTGTAGAAGTTGATGAGGCCATTGGTTGAGGCATCGAACGTTGCGGTTTTTGCGTCGCCTGCGAGCGTGGGCAATATACGATCAGCGACTTGTTTGCCGAGTGCTACGCCCCATTGATCGAAGGCGTTGATATTCCAGATCACGCTTTGCACGAACACCTTGTGCTCATACAGTGCGAGCAGCATGCCGAGGTGTTTTGCGTCGAGCTCCTCCACCAGTATCGACGTGCTGGGACGGTTGCCGGCGACAACGGCTTGGGGTGAATTCGCGTCAGCTTTGCCATTCATCAATGCCTCGCCTTGCGCAAAATAATTGGACAGCAGCAACGCATGTTGTTCGCGAAAGCCGGCTACACTGCGGCAGCCTGCGATCAGATCAGCCGGTATCAACAACGTGCCCTGATGCAGCAGCTGAAAAAACGAATGCTGTGAATCCGTGCCCGGTTCGCCCCACACGATATTGCCTGTGGCGTAATCGACAGTTGTTCCGTCGCGCGCAATGGATTTACCCAGACTTTCCATTTCCAGTTGCTGCAAGTAAGCAGGCAGGCGCGATAGCGCTTGCGCATAGGGCAACACGGCGCGCGCCTGTGTGTTGAAGAAATTGATATACCAGACATCCAGCAAGCCGAGCACCACGGGCAGGTTGTGCGCCAGCGGCGTGTCACGAAAATGTGCGTCCATTACGCGTGCGCCCGCGTGCAGCGCCTGGAAAGCCGCCATGCCAGCGTACAGCGCCACTGGCAAACCCACCGCCGACCACAGCGAATAGCGCCCGCCGACCCAATCCCACATTTCAAAAACGTGTTGAGGGGCAATGCCGAACTGTGCGACTTTTTCGGTGTTCGAGGTAACGGCGGCGAAATGCTGCCCGACCGCCGATTCACTGCCGAGTTGCGCTACCAACCAGTGCCGCGCGGCTTGCGCGTTGGTCATGGTCTCTTGCGTGGTAAAGGTTTTCGAGACGACGATAATTAACGTGGTCGCAGCGTTCAGCCCACCCAGCACAGCAGAGAGATTTTCACCGTCAACGTTGGAGACAAAATGCGCACGTATGCTCCCGTCCGCGTATGGCCGCAATGCCTGACATGCCAATTGCGGCCCCAGATACGAACCGCCAATGCCAATGTTGACCACATCGGTGATGCGTTGCCCGGTAAAGCCGGTATGAATGCCACTGCGTATGGCCGTAACGAATTTCTCCATTTGTGCCAGCACGCGTTGCACATCGGCTGTGACATCGCGGCCATCGCAATACACAGGCTTGTCTGCGCGTAAGGCGATATGCAGTGCCGCGCGATTTTCGGTGTTGTTGATGTGCTCGCCGTTGAACATGCGTGCTATCCATGTGGGCAGGTCACGCGCGTGTGCCAGCGCCAGCAACAGGGGCAGTGTTTCGTTGGTCAGGAAATGCCGTGAAAAATCAACCAGCATGCCGTCGAGTGTCAGCGAAAAATGCTTGAAGCGGTTTTTGTCAATGGCAAAAAGTGACTGAATTCGCAAGCCAGCGATGGTCTGCTGGTGCCCTTGCAGGGCTTGCCATTCGGGGCTGCAGATGAGCGGAGAGGGCATGGTCTATATGGCGACGCTGGGATTGGAATTGAAGCAGCTATTCTACAGGGCTGCATGACAGCGCTTACAATGGCGCTGTTGATTCATGGAGTCTGTGCAGTATGCCGCTGATCTTTGACGCCCTGCGAAACGCTGCGCGCGATCTTGCCCGCCCTCAAGTGCTGCTGTTGGTGGCGGTGCCGGTGGTGTGTGCGGCGGCGGTATGGGCGTTGCTTGGCTGGCTGTTCTGGGAACGGCTTACTGCGTGGGTGAATGGGTTGCTGCTGGCAACGCAAGCCGGGCGCTGGATCGCCGATTGGGCGGGAGGCGCGCTGCGTGCGATCGGGGCTGTGATGGCTTTGGCCATGCTGGCGCCGGGCGCGATGTTGACCGCGTTGCTGGTGACGGAGTTTTTTACGCTGCCTGCGTTGATAAAATATGTCGCGGCACGGTATTACCCGGTGCTCTTGCGCGAGCACGGCGGTACGATTAGCGGCAGTTTACGCAATACCGCTGTGGCGATAGCGCTATTTTTGCTGCTGTGGCTGGTAACTTTGCCACTGTGGTTCACCGGCATTGGCGCGCTGATTGTTCCGGCGCTCAATTCGGCGTATCTCAATCACCGTGTGTTTCGCTACGACACCTTGGCTGAACACGCCAACAGCCGCGAACTTGAAACGCTGGTGATGAGCAACCGGCGCTGCCTGTATCTACTCGCTTTATCGTTGGCGGTGTTTAACTACGTGCCACTGCTCAACCTGTTGGTGTCTGCGTTATTACTCCGCTACGAAAATATGACCTACACAGGGAATCAAGCGGCATACCGGACGTGCTCGCCGTGGAAGAAACGCTTGATCACATCGGGCTGCCGTTGGCGACGGTGCAGGTGTGATCTCACCGCTGCTTTCAAC
>CANKUB010000155.1 GCA_947486575.1 Betaproteobacteria bacterium
ATGCGCCGAATGTGGCCACCTCATGCCGACCCCAGCAGGACAGGACAAATTGCAGCGTTGTCTCCACGTATTCTCTGGAATGCTCGACATCCCCAGAAAATCGTAACGCTATCGTTTCAATCCGCTAAAGTCACACAATAAAACAAATAGTTATAAATAAATCTGCCCAAGGGGGCCTGCGGCGTAATCACTGCGCCTTTGGTTGCGATTTGCAAGCCCCAATCAGTTGGCGATCAGTTTTGCTGCCTGCTAACGACGCAGCACCCGTACCGGTGGCGAGGCGTCGCGCTGATTCGCCAACTTGCCCAAGGCTTTGTCAAAAGTGAGAAACGAAGCGTCAGCGGAGCTAAGCGCCAGATGCAAGGCATCACCAAAATCCATACCGGATTCGTAGTGGTTGATGGCATGACAATGCGCTTCAAACGCTTTGGGTTTGAAATTGGGCAAGCCCAGCAAGGTATGCAAGGCCAGCGCTATTTCTTTGCGCGTGCAATCGTATGATTCCAACACCCACACCAGTTCGAGCATGACCGTGGGCGGTGCGGTGTATTGCGTGTCTTGCGCTAACAGCTCTTTTGCCAGTTTGAATTGGGCCGGATCATCCTGGAGTAAAAAGCGCGCCAGTATGTTGGTATCCAGCGCGATCATGAACGCGTAGCGGCGTCGCGCGCTTTGAGGGATTGCCGTATTTTAGTGCGCGTAATTTCTTCGTCAACTGCTTTGCGCCCGCGTTTGACCAGCAAGCCCGCAGCTTCTTCTACCGTGCGTCTGGCAAAGGGCCGCACCGGCGTTAAGCGAATTTCCTTGCCTACGAACGACACCACAAACTCGGTGCCCGGCGTCAGGTGATGTGCTTTGCGAATTTCGTTCGGGATGACCAACTGCCCCTTGGTGGAAAGCCGGATCGTTTCCATGGCTGCCTCTAATGAAGTAAGACGGACTATCTTACCAAACAATTTGGCGCGGGGTGCCAGGCGCGCACCCATGACCGCGAAAATTGCCGCTACCGCCCAGCGCGCCAGCGGTTGTAGCAAACGCCAGTGGCAAATGCTTGTGTGCCGAAAATTTTATAACTAATTGTTTTTAAATGATTTTATTGAGATGGCGCTGCATGTTGCGCGTGCGCAGCATATGACTCCCTCGCCACCAGCGCCATAAAAGCCTCTTCCATCGTCTCTGCATTTTGCGCGCGCATTAGTTCCGCAGGGGTGCCTGCAAAACACAACTTACCGCCGTCAATTACCGCGATGCGATTGCACATTTCTTCGACATCGGCCAGCGCATGGGAAGTAAAAAAAATGGTTCTGCCTTCATCGCGCAATGCTTTCAGTTTGCGTTTGAGCAGGATGCGCGCGCGCGGATCAAGGCCGCTGGTGGGTTCGTCGAGGATGTATAAATCTTTGCGCGACAGCATGCACGCGGTGAGGCCGAGTTTCTGGTTCATGCCTTTGGAGTAGGCGCGCACGGGTTTGTCGAGGGCGGTGGCGTCAAGATCGAGTTCCTGCAATACGCGCGTGGCGGCGCTTTCGCCATAGTCGGTGTGGTGCATTTTCGCCATGTATTGCAGAAAATCACGGCCAGTCAGGTAATACGGCGGGTTGAAACGCTCAGGCAGATAGGCGAGCGGCGTGCGTGATTCGGTCTTGCGGTGGGATACGCCGAAAATCTCGATGCTGCCGCCGTCGGTTTTGTCCGCTTCGCAAAAATCCAGCAGGCACTTGATGAGGGTGGTTTTACCTGCGCCATTGGCACCCACCAGGCCGAAGCATTCGCCGGGCTCGATGTCCAGCGTGAATGCGCTGAGCGCGTCCGTGCCGGCACCGGCATAGGTTTTGCTGATATTGCGAAATCGCAACGCGGGTACGGTCATGCCAAGTTCCTCGTCATCGGTTGGGGGCGTCAGGGATTGCGAACTCGCATTGTGATTCGGGTATCGAGCCGCTAAAATGCCCCCCTTATTCTACTTTGCAGCCTGATCGCCCTGGATTTCGCAGTGCCTGATAAAAATATCATTGAAATCAAAGACGTAAGCTACGCCTACGGCACGCGTCCGATTTTGACTGGCATCAATATGTCGATTCCGCGCGGCTCGACGGTAGCGATTATGGGCATCAGCGGGTCGGGCAAGACCACTTTGTTGCGGTTGATCGCTGGTGTGATGAAGGCGAAGCAGGGCGAAGTTTGGGTGGATGGCAAGCGCGTAAATGATCTGGATACTGTGGGCATTTACCAGTTGCGGCGGCGCCTTGGCATGATGTTCCAGTTTGGCGCGCTGTTCACGGACTTGTCGGTGTTTGACAACGTGGCGTTTCAGATGCGCGAGCACACCGATTTGTCCGAGGCGATGATTCGTGATCTGGTGCTGATGAAGCTGCACGCGGTGGGGCTGCGCGGGGCGCACAATCTGATGCCGGCGGAGTTGTCGGGCGGCATGTCGCGGCGGGTGGCGCTGGCACGCGCGATTGCGCTCGATCCGATGCTGATGCTATACGATGAGCCGTTTACCGGCCTGGACCCGATTGCGATGGGTGTGATCAGCAATCTGATCAAGGAACTGAATTCTGCGTTGGGCGCAACATCCATCGTGGTGACGCACGACGTGCAGGAAGCGCTTGAAGTGGTTGACTACGTGTACTATCTATCCGATGGAAAAATGGTGGCGCATGGCACGCCGGACGATATTCGCAACTCGACCGATCCGCTGGTGCGGCAGTTTGTCTATGGCGAATTCGACGGCCCTGTGGCGTATCAGTATCCCGGCCGCACGCTGGTTGACGATATGAGATTGAACGGCTGATGGCTATTCACAAAGGTTTTTCGATAAGAGGCATTGGCGCGCGCACCATCGACAGCGTGCTGCGCCTTGGCTATGCCACGCGTTTTATCGCGCGCACAATCATGAGTTCGGGCACCAGCCTGCGCCGTCCGCGATTGGTGATTCGTGAGCTGTATTTCACTGGCGTGCTGTCGCTGATTATTATTCTGGTGTCGGGCCTGTTCGTTGGTATGGTGCTGGGTTACCAAGGGTACTACACGCTGCAAACCTACGGCTCGGAATCCGCGCTGGGGGTGCTGGTTGCGCTGTCGCTGGTGCGAGAACTGGGGCCTGTCATGGCGGCGCTGTTGTTCGCCAGTCGCGCAGGCTCGGCCATGACAGCCGAGATTGGTTTGATGAAAGCCACCGAGCAGTTGTCGGCAATGGAAATGATGGCCGTCGATCCGATTTCTCGTGTTGTCGCGCCGCGATTCTGGGCCGGTGTGATCTCCATGCCGCTGCTGGCAGCGATGTTCAGCGCGATGGGCGTGTTCGGCGGCTATCTGGTGGGCGTGGTGCAGATCGGCGTGGACGAAGGCTCATTCTGGTCGCAGATGCAAAGCGCGGTGGATTTTCAGAAGGACATCATGAACGGCGTCATCAAGAGCATCGTGTTTGGCTTTGCGGTGACCTGGATTTCGCTGTTTGAAGGTTATGATGCGCCACCTACCGCCGAGGGCGTTTCCGGTGCGACAACGCGCACGGTGGTGACCTCATCGCTGGCGATTCTGGCTTTGGACTTTTTGTTAACCGCTTTCATGTTTGGAGGGGTTTGATGCAGCGCTCTACACTGGATCTTTGGGTAGGAATATTCGTGATGGCCGGCATCGGCGCACTGCTGGTGCTGGCGATGAAGGTGGGCAACATGACCGGCAGCGGCAGCGGTGAAACTTACGCGCTGTCGGCCAACTTTGACAACATCGGTGGACTCAAGCCGCGTGCGCCGGTAAAGAGTGCGGGCGTGGTGGTGGGGCGCGTGTCCGGCATCAGCTTCGACAACGAAAAATTCAACGCGCGCGTGACGATGAATATCGAAAAGACCTATAAATTCCCCAAAGATACCAGCGCGTCGATACTGACATCCGGCTTGTTGGGCGAACAATACGTCGGACTCGAAGGCGGCGGCGATACAGTTAATTTGAATACCGGCGATAAGATCAAGCAAACACAATCCGCTGTGGTACTTGAAAAGCTGATCGGGCAGTTTCTTTACAGCAAAGCTGCAGAAGGCGGCGACAAAAAATAATGGCGCATCTTCATAATACGTTCGAGGAGATCATGAATAAATTAATTAACTATCTGTTTTTATTGTGTTTTTTTGTATTTTCCGCGATGCAGGCACAAGCACAGCCCGTGGCGCCCGATGTGCTGGCGAGATCCGTGACGGATGAGGTTATTGCAATTATTCGTGCCGACAAAGACATCCAGGCAGGCAATCAGAAAAAAGTGTTCGATCTGGTGGAAGGCAAAGTCGCGCCGCATTTCGCTTTTGCCACAATGACCCAGCTCGCGATGGGCCGTAACTGGCGGCAGGCCAGTGCGGAGCAGAAAAAACGGCTGACTGACGAATTTCACATTCTGCTGGTGCGCACCTACACCACGGCATTTGTGCAGTATCGCGATCAAAAAGTCGATTACAAACCGCTGCGCATGGCGGCAGGCGACACCGATGCGGTGGTGCAATCTCTCATTAAACAAAACAGTGGCGCGCCCGTAGCGGTGGATTACAGCATGGAAAAAACCGATAGCGGCTGGAAGGTTTATAACGTCAAGATCGAAGGCATCAGTCTGATTGAAAACTATCGCAATACGTTCAATACCGAAGTCCAGAAAAACGGCGTCGATGGCCTGATCAAATCACTGGTGGACAAGAACCGCAGCAATGCGCAGGTGACGCAGAAATGATTTCGCTGGAAGGCGGCGGTGGCCGCGCCGCGCTTGCCGGGCCGATCACACTTGCCAACGTGAACGCCGTGCTGGATGAGGGCGCGCGTGCATTTACGCTGCCCGCCGTGACAGTGGATCTGGCTGGCGTAACGGATGTGGATTCCACCGCGGTAAGCCTGTTGCTCGAATGGCGGCGCGCAGCACAACGCGACAAGCGCACGGTTGATTACGTCAATTTGCCGGCCAACCTGACAAGCCTGATTCAGTTGTATGGCGTGACGGACCTGCTGGCAAAGCAATCGTAAGTGAGCAATCGCAAGATATTCAGTGAGGCACTAAAATGGCAACAACACCCGAACAACTCCAGATTTATATTCAGGATGGCATGCAGTGCGATCACGTAGAAGTGCGTGGCGACGGCCATCACTTTGAAGCCGTGATCGTCAGCGCGCTATTTAGCGGCAAAAACAAAGTGCAGCAACATCAAGTCGTTTATAAGGCGCTGGGTGATCGCATGCGCGAAGAAATCCACGCGCTGTCGATGCAGACGCTGACGCCTGAGGATTGGGCGGCGCGGCAGCACTAAATGGAAAAGCTGGCCATAGAAGGCGGCATCTCGCTCAACGGCGAAGTCGCCATCTCCGGTGCCAAAAACGCCGCGCTGCCCATTTTGTGCGCGGGCCTGCTGACGGCAGAGCCGCTGATTATCAGCAATGTGCCGCATCTGCGCGATGTGACAACCATGCTGTCGCTGCTCGGTCAGATGGGCGTGAACATCTCCGTGCACGATAAACTCGGCATCGAGTTGCACGCGTCGAACATACACACACCGGAAGCACCGTATGAGATGGTGAAAACCATGCGTGCGTCGGTGCTGGTGCTGGGGCCGCTGACGGCGCGTTTTGGCGAGGCGCGGGTGTCGCTGCCCGGTGGATGTGCGATTGGCCTGCGTCCGGTTGACCAACACCTCAAAGGTTTGCAGGCGATGGGCGCCACCATCAGCATGGATCACGGTTACATGATCGTGCGTGCACCGCGACTGAAAGGCGTGCGCATCTGCATGGATCTGGTTACGGTTACCGGCACAGAAAATCTGATGATGGCGGCGACGCTGGCGGAGGGCACAACCATCATAGAAAACGCCGCGCGCGAACCGGAGATTCCCGATCTTGCCGCGTGTTTGACGGCCATGGGGGCAAAAATCAAGGGCGCAGGCAGCGACACCATAACGATAGAAGGCGTCGACAAACTGCACGGTGCAAGCCACAGCGTGATGCCGGATCGCATTGAAACCGGGACGTTTCTGGTTGCTGCCGCTGCCACGGGCGGTACGGTGCGGGTAACGGGCGCGCGGCCCGGCACACTGGATGCCGTACTCGACAAACTGCGCGAAGCGGGCGTCAAAATTGAAACCGGCACGGATTGGATTACGGTTGCACCCAACGGTACCAACGGCAAGTTGCGCGCGGTCAATCTGCGCACCGCACCGTACCCCGCGTTTCCCACTGACATGCAGGCGCAGTTCGTGGCTTTGAACACGGTTGCTAGTGGTACCGGTGTGGTGAACGAAACGATTTTTGAAAACCGCTTTATGCATGTGCAGGAGTTGCAGCGCCTCGGTGCCGATATTGAAGTCGAAGGCAACACGGCCATCGTGAAGGGTGTTGAACACCTCGACGGCGCTACGGTAATGGCGACCGATTTGCGTGCCTCCGCGAGTCTGGTGATTGCCGGGTTGGTGGCGCGCGGTACCACGGTGGTTGATCGTATTTATCACCTAGATCGCGGCTATGAATCGATCGAAGAAAAACTCTCGAAGCTGGGTGCGCGGATACGCCGCGTGAGTTGAGTTTGCCGGGGTGTTGTACGGCGGTTAATTATAAGTATTTGTTTTTATTGATATTTTTAATAAGGATACGCCATGCAGGTGTATGACCCTACTGCCCCTGGTCCCGCCACCCTGCCTGATCTCTTGCGCACGGTGGGTGACCTCAGGGGAAAAGTCGTCGGCTTTATCGATAACTCCAAACCCAATTTCAATCTGCTGGTTGATGATCTGGCGGTGCTGCTGACTGAGCGTTATGGCGTCAAGTCGGTCATCAAGCAGGGCAAGCGCAGCGTGGCGACGCCCGCACCCGCGCAGGTGCTCGACGAACTGGCAGCGCAATGCGATCTGGTAGTTACCGGTTCCGGCGACTGAGGCTCCTGCACATCGTGGAGTATCCACGACGGTGTTGAAATCGCCCGACGCGGCGGTGCGGCGGTGACGGTGGTGTCGAACGCGTTCATCGGTCTGGGCCGTGCACAGGCGCGCGCACTGGGGCATCCGGGGTTGCCGCTGGCAGTGATTCCGCATCCGTTTGGCAGCCGCACGCGCGCAGAAGTGCGCGCGCTGGCCGAACAATGCGTGGATGACATTGCCAAGCTGATGGCGGCAACATGAGTGTGCCGCTGACACGCGCCGCGCTGGTCGAAGCGCCGGACGATCTGGATGAACTGATCGAATTTTTTCACGTGCGCCGCTGGAGCGATGGCCTGCCTATTGTGCCGCCCACGCGTGAACGGGTTGAACGCATGCTGTCTGGCACAACGCGCAAGCCCGCAGATGTTATCGCCAGTCTCGCGCCCGGTTTCGGCTCGGCCACTGTGGAACGCATTGCGATCAACGCGGTGATGGCGGGCTGCCGCGTGGATTATCTGCCGCTGTTGATTGCCGCGACACAGGCGATGAGCGAGCCTGTGTTTAACCTGCAGGGCATACAAGCGACGACGAATCCGGTGGCGGTATGGCTGCTAGTCAACGGCCCCATAGCGCGGCAACTGGATGTGAACAGCGGCATGAATTGTCTGGGGCAAGGCACGGTGGCAAACGCCACGCTCGGCCGCGCACTGCGGCTGATCATGCAAAACATCGGTGGCGCCCTGCCCGGCGACATGGATCGCGCCACGCACGGTCAGCCCGGCAAGTTTTCTTTCTGCTGCGCCGAGAACGAGGCGCAAAGCCCGTGGGACGCCCTGCATGTTGAGCGCGGCTACCGGCGTGAGCAAAGCACCGTAACGGTAATCGCTGCGGCAGGCACGCACAATCTGAACACGCACGCCGACAATGCCGATGAATTGATCGGTGTTATCGCAGACACAATGGCGTTCCCGGCCAGCAACGATTACTGGATCGGCGGAGAGCCGTGGCTGGTGCTGGGGCCGCAACATGCCGCGATACTTTCCGCAGGCGGGTTGAGCAAAAGCGAGGTTAAACGCCGTCTGTGGGAAGCATCGAAAATGCGCGCAGGACGCCTATGCGCCAGGGAATTGCAGCGCACGCAATCCGCGCGCGGACAAACGCTGGGGACGATTACCGCAGAGACACTGCTGACCGTGTCGCAAAAGCCGGAGGACATCGGCATCGTGGTGGCAGGCGGGCCGGGAACGCATACGGTGTATGTGGCGAGCTTTGGCGATGCGCGGGCGGTGACACGGGAAGTGAACTTGTAGGAGGCCGGTGACGCAGGAACCGCATCAATCACGGGCATGGCTGCGCGGAACGTGACGGTCAAGCAATGCGGTTCCTGCATCACCAGCACCGTACTTACGGTAAAATGTTGTTTTAACGAAACAATTGTCCTGCCGTGATCACCATTGCCCTGTCCAAGGGCCGCATCTTTGATGAAACCCTGCCGCTGCTTAACGCGGCGGGCATACGCACGTCTGAAGACCCGGATAAATCGCGCAAGCTGATTCTCGGCACCAACAAGCCTGACGTGCGGCTGATTATTGTGCGCGCGTCTGACGTGCCGACGTATGTGCAATACGGCGGCGCAGATATGGGTGTGGCGGGCAAGGATGTGCTGGATGAGCAGGGCGGGCAGGGCTTGTATCAACCGCTGGATTTGCGCATCGCGCGTTGCCGCATGATGGTGGCGGTGCGTAACGGTTTTGATTACGCGGGCGCGGTCAAGCAGGGCGCACGCTTGAAGGTGGCGACCAAATATGTGCAGACGGCGCGCGAGCATTTTGCGGCCAAGGGTGTGCATGTTGATTTGATCAAGCTCTATGGCTCGATGGAGCTTGCACCGCTGGTGGGGTTGGCCGATGCGATTGTCGATCTGGTCAGCACGGGCAGTACGTTGAAGGCAAATGATCTTACGGCGGTGGAAGAAGTCGCGCTGGTTAGCTCGCGGCTGATCGTGAATCCGGCTTCGCTGAAACTAAAGCGTAAGACCATGCAGCCGATTCTGGATGCGTTTGCCAAGGCCGTGGGCTGATCATGCAGCGGTTGTCGAGTAGCGATGCGGATTTTGATGCGCGGCTTTCCGCGCTGCTGGCGTTTGAATCGGCGCAAGACCCGCAGGTGGATGCGACGGTTGCGGCGATACTCGCCGATGTAAAAACACGCGGTGATGCTGCGGTGCTCGAATACACACAGCGCTTTGATCGCGTGTCGGCCAAAGCGTTGAGTGAACTGGAAATCCCCGAAGCAGAATTGGTTGCGGCGCTGAAATCACTGCCGACAGCGCAACGTGACGCGCTAACCGCAGCCGCAGCGCGCGTGCGTGAGTTTCATGAAAAACAATCAATAAAAACAAATGCTTACGTTGATGCTGATGGCAACGAATTAGGCCAGCAGATCACGCCGTTAGATCGCGTGGGCATTTACGTGCCCGGCGGCAAAGCAGCGTATCCATCAACCGTCATCATGAACGCCATACCGGCAAAAGTGGCGGGTGTGGGCGAAATCATCATGGTGGTGCCCACGCCGGGCGGTGAAAAAAATGCGTTGGTGCTAGCTGCTGCGGCGTTGACCGGCGTTGATCGCGTGTACAGGTTGGGCGGCGCGCAAGCGGTGGGCGCGCTGGCGTACGGCACGCAAACGATACCGCAGGTGGACAAAATTGTTGGCCCCGGCAATGCGTATGTCGCTGCGGCGAAGCGGCGCGTGTTCGGCGTGGTGGGCATTGATATGGTGGCGGGGCCGTCGGAAATATTGATTGTGTGCGACGGCAATACTGAGCCTGACTGGATTGCGATGGATTTGTTTTCGCAGGCGGAGCACGACGAAATGGCGCAGGCGATTTTACTGTGCCCGGATGCAGCGTATATCGATCGTGTGGCTGCCAGCATTGAGCGTCAGATCAAAGACATGCCGCGTAAAGATATTATCCGCGCGTCGCTCGATGGCCGTGGCGCATTGATACACGTGCGTGATCTGGATGAAGCGTGCGCGATTGTGAATCGTATTGCACCGGAACATCTGGAGCTGTCGGTTGAAAATGCGCAGGCGTTGTTGCCGAGAATTCGTCACGCGGGCGCGATTTTCATGGGCAAGTATTCTTCTGAGGCATTGGGTGATTATTGCGCCGGGCCGAACCATGTGTTGCCGACCTCACGCACCGCGCGGTTTTCTTCACCGCTGGGTGTTTATGATTTTCAGAAGCGGTCGAGCATTATTAATGTGTCGCGCAAGGGTGCAATCAAGCTCGGCGAAATCGCCGCAGAACTGGCGCGCGGTGAAGGACTGCCTGCGCATGCGCGGTCGGCGCAGTACCGGATACCGGGGTAGCCCGATGAGCGCCTACTGGAGCAAGGTGGTTCACAGACTGACGCCCTACGTACCGGGCGAGCAGCCGAAGCTGGCCAACCTTATCAAACTCAACACCAACGAAAGCCCTTACGGCCCCAGCCGCATGGTGCTGGACGCGTTGCGTGCAGAAGTGGGCGATACGCTGCGGCTGTATCCCGATCCGGGCAGCGACAAACTGCGTGCGGCGATTGCGAAACGTCACGGACTGACGCCCGATCAGGTATTTGTC
>CANKUB010000156.1 GCA_947486575.1 Betaproteobacteria bacterium
TCGCAAACCCATTTTGAATCTGGCGCTGGCGATGCAACAGCGAACGTGGATGCAGGGCCTGTGGGATGCGTCAAAAACCTTTGATTTGCCCGCCAAATTTACCCCAATCTATTCGCCTTAATGAAGTTCTAATGAAAAATCTCGGTTCAACACCAAAGTTGCCGACGGGCCCTGTGCTGACGGTTACGTCGGTGCCAGCCGTCAGCGCATTTTCCAGTGTCGTTACCAGCAGCACAGCGGGCGAACCCTGCGCGACAAAGTTGGCATCCATGTTGCTGCTGAAGCCGTTGCTGATAATCACGTCAAATGGATCCAGCAACCACTGTCCGCCCTTGCCCGCATTGACTGCCCCGCTAACTGCAAGTTTATGACCAGATGTTTCCACACGGCCACCCTTGCTGGTGTCTTTACCTGCGCTGGCTCCGCTGGCATTGATCACGCCATTGAAAATTGTTTCGCTATTCTGATTGCGAACATCGCTCCACAGCACGACTTTTCCGCCATCGCCATGGATGGTGGCGCTGGCATCAATAGTCGCGCCGCGCTCCTGAATCATTTTCGTGGCCTGGTACAGCGTGCCCGAACCTTGCCAATCACCACCGACCAACACGGTGCCGCCACCGGTTGCCCCGCGTGCATCGATCAACGCACCTTCCGCCAGCCGCACATATTCGCCTTCGATCGTGACGTTGCCGCCTTGTCCACGGCTGCTGCTGGCGCGTACCTGCGTGCCGCTAAGTAGCGCTACTGTCGAGCGCGATACCGGCAGGCTGGGTGATTGCGGGCCAGATGGCGTCGTGGGTATGGCTTGAATCTGCACGCTGCCGCCGCGCGCCGCACCCGACACATCAACCAGCGCTTGCACAGCAACAGCGCCGCGCGCGATGACCGCAACGCTGCCGCCAGCACCCTCAGCGGCTACGGCGCGTACGCTGCCGCCCAGGTTAATATCGTAATCCGCTTTAAGCACGAGGCTCCCGCCCGTGCTGCCCGAGACGTCCACAAGGCCCGTGCTGGTTTGCGTCAGCGTGTGCGACGCATCCAGCACAATGCGGCCTGCACGCTGTGAAATGCCGCTCGCTTCAATCGCGCCACTGTTTTTGACTACGCCACCCTGCAATTGACCGGCTGCCTGCGCCGACAAAATCACCAGGCCGCCTGGCGCGAAAATCGCGTGTTTATTTTCCACCAGTGTGTTGATTTGCGCGGGCGTAACGGAAATACCTGCCAGCGTATTCGCACCGCTGATGTTCAAGGTAATAGCCTCGCCCGCCGCCAGTGCCACTGTACCGGCATGCGCAACAATAACGCCTTCGTTGCGCACTTCCGGTGCCAGCAAGGCGATATAGCCGCCTATCGACGCGTTCAGATTGCCCTGGTTTACAACGGTGCCGGCGGCGCCGTTACGCGCGAACGTGGCCTTGCCCGCCATGAAATCGGCGTTGCTGATGCTGTGCGTGGTTGCCGCCAACCCGCCCACATCCACGCTGGCCGACGGACCGAAATACACACCGTTGGGGTTGGTCAGAAACACCTGCCCGTTGGCCGTGATGCGCCCGTAAATCTGACTGGCCTGCGTGTCGAGCACACGGTTGAGTGTCACCGACTGCGAGCCGGGCTGATTAAAATTCACCTGCGCTTTGCTGCCCACGTTGAACGTTTGCCAATCAATCGCCGCGCGATTGCTGGATTGATTGATATCCAGACGCGCACCGGCCTGACTGGATTGCGCGATACTGGCCTGGCCAGCAACCACTTTGCCGCCAGTGGGTAATTGCGCCGGTGCCGGTGGCGCCACGGACTGCGCGTGTGACAAACCTGTCGCAGCGCTCAACAGCGCGGCAGCCACACGGCGCACCACGCGCTTGCCACGGCCGCGGGTGGTTTCGGCGGCAACCGTATAAGTATTGAGCCGGTCGCTCCAGATCAATCGGTATGAACGGTTCATGGTTAACCTCAGAATGAAAATGCCGCAGCAACCCAGATGCGATTGCGTACTTTGCTGCCGTCCTGATCCAAGCCCGCCACGGTCGGGTTAGGGTTGCTGCCAATGCGGCGCGCCCAGGTCACGCGCACACTGGCGCCATCGCGTCCCGACCAGCCCAGTGCTGCGCCGACGCCTTTTAACGCCACGTTATTAATGACAGCAGCGCCCGGAAAATCATTGTTGCGATTCACTGTGACACGGCCCCAGTCATAGAACCCGGTGACACCGAGGTTGAGGGGCAGCGCGTAACGCGCCTCCAGATTCACCAGCTGCCCGCTGCTGCCGCCGCCTTCGTTGGTGGGGTAGGCGCGCACGCCGCCAGACCCGCCGAGATACATTTTTTCGGATGAATCCAGATTTTTGCTGGCCATCTGCCCTGACGCTGACGCCACGATCTGCAAGTCATTGGTGATCACCTGACGGCGCGACGCGGCATAGCGCACTTTTGAAAAGTTGCCCTGCGTTTGTGTGGAGATGGCATCGGCGGCCTGGTTGGGCGAGCCGCCGAGATCCACTTTGCCGGCCACCACAGTAACGCTGCCGCTGTTGGCCCCGCCGCCGCCCCATGAATCAAAATGGTTGCCCTGCAAACCCAGCGCTGCGCTGTTGACGGCATAGCGCATGGTAATCGCACCCGCTGATTCGTTATTGAACTGCTTGCGATCGGCGTTCAGGTTCACATACAGATTGGTCAATCGCGAACGCACCATCGGATAGCTGGCTTCCACCCCCACCGTATTCGACGTGCCGCTCGCATTCAGCGCCGCGAACTCCGCCGCCACCAGGCGATAACGCAACGCTGAGCCGCTCGCGCCCACGCGCCAACCCTGCGCGCCCACCGGCAGCGTAGCGCTCACCCGCGCATATTCCAGGCCCTGCGAATGAAGCAGATTAGCCGTCGCCTGATCACCCAGCCCGAGCGGATTATTGATTACCAGTCCGACAGTTGCGCGTGCGCTACCGGTTGAGCGACTGCTGGTGTTGTCCAGCGCCACATCACCGTTGAACAACGGCTTCGTGCTCATCTTCAACAGCAAATCCGTTTCACCGGTTGCGCCGCCGGGCATCAGGCTGCCCGCCACGCTGGTACCGGGCAGATCTTCAATCAGCAACAACGCCCGATCAATCGCGGCGGCACTTAACGGCTCACCCTTTTTTTGCACCGCATCGACATAGCGCAGCACACGCTCCCATTTCAGGCGCAATGGGTCATCCCCGTCTATGCGTGCCGCGCCGAAAACGGCCTCGATCACCTGTAGCGTCACCACGCCATCGGTAATGTCCTGCTGCGGCAGGTACACGTGAACGATCCAGCCAGCAGCGCGATACGCCTCAGCAACCGCGGTTGCCGCCTTGCGTAAATCTGCAAATTCCAGCGTGCGCCCAAGCCACGGTGCCACCACCTCGGCAAGCCGCGCGTTATTGAGCAAGGTATTGCCCGCAAAGCGAAACTGCTTCGCCTCAACTTTCAGGCCCGCAGGTGCCTGCATCGCTTCGGGCAGCGGTGCGCACGCGGCTTTTCATCGCGCCCCGGCAGTCGCGGCACGTTGCCGCGTTCCATCTGCTGCAAAATCGTGCCGGCATTCGGCGGTGTCTGGCCGCGCGCCAGCGTGCAGGGCATGGCTACCAGCGGCGGTATCAGGCATATCGTCGGCCATGGCACCGCCACGCGCCACGATTGCCGCGACGCGCCTGACCATTGCTGCATGCTCGGTGACCCCATGAAATACGCCTCGTGAAAACGCAAAGAATATTTTCCTGTGAGGAATATAGACGCGGGGTGGTCTGGCTAAGCGCGGGATTAAACGCGAGAATGGCGGCCAACTCCGGCGTTTGCGCGATGCGCTGGTGCTGCGCAACCCTGCGGCGTGGCGTGAATCAACGTCGCTTTGAATTTAACGAAAAACACCTTAAAAACAATAGCTTATGAATTACCGATGTACGCCACTCAGCGGCCGAATCAATGCCTGTAGCTAATCCTTACATTGCTCAAATAGAGACACTAAAAATTGCCACGCATACGCGCCATAACCCTTGATCTAGACGACACGCTGTGGCCGTCCGCACCGACCCTCATACGCGCGGAACAGCGCGCCCACGCATGGCTCGCAACGCATGTGCCCGACGTTGCTATGATGTGGTCGATAGAGCAATTACGCGAACTGCGCTTGGGAATATTCAAGCAGCACCCTCAGCTACAGCATGATTTTTTGCGCATACGGCGCATGGCCATGCAAACCGCCTTCGCGCAGGCCGGACAGTCGGGCGCTGCGGCCCATGATCTGATTGAGCGCGTGCTGGATGTCTTCATGACCGCACGTAACGACGTCGATCTATACCCGGAAGTGCGCGAAAGCCTAAATCGGCTGTCACAGCGCTTTGAGCTGGCGTCGCTCACCAATGGCAACGCCGACGTAGCGCGCATTGGCATCGGCCGCTACTTCAAGGCCACCCTATCCGCGCACGCGCATAACGTCAGCAAACCCGACGCGGCGTTGTTTCACATTGCCTGCCGCGCGCTCGCGTGCGAGCCCGATGAAGTGGTGCATGTAGGTGACGACATCGAACTCGACGTGCGCGGCGCACGTGCTGCGGGACTGCACGTGATCTGGATGAATCGCGCAGATGCGGCCTGGGTGGGCGATGATGCGCCGGTTGCGGTGAATGATTTGCTGGGGTTGGAACGGTGGCTTGCAGATTGAAGTCATGGTCGAGAAAAAAGCATCCGCCGAGCGGGCGAAGCAGCAGCTTGTGAGTTTGTGCTGACCGCAAGCGATTGATTTGAAATTCATTTTCTGAGCAGCCCCATCCTTTCAATCCAACGAGTACGCTTTTAATCATAAAGTCAGCACAATAACTTTCTGTCTTTTGTGCTTCAACGCACAGATGTTCTGTGGCGCATGGAAGAAACTAATGCTAACGAAGCTTGTCGAAGATAATGCGCAGTGCATAGTAAGTATGCAAGGCGTGCCTCCTGAAAACAACCCGTTACCTATGCGTGAGGTGCATTATGGAAAATCTCTACAGCACAAGCGGAACATCCGGTGATCTATTCGGGAAAATGCCGTTTCCCCGGCGCGATCCGGTAATCAAGGCCAAGCGCCCGCCTGAGCTGACAACGGCCCGCGTGCTATGCCGTCAACTCCGGCGCAAACAAGCCCCACGGGATAAACAGCGCATCGCGCATCTTATCTGTCTGAATCTCCTGTCGATGCTACGGCGCGGTTCATAGCCGCATCGCTATCGCTTTGCCGGAGGCCCCGCAGCGCTACGCGCCAATAAGGTGCCGGTGCAAGTTGACCAGCAAGCCAGCCGTCACGCCACGAATATAGTAATCGCCGTATTGAATCGCAAAGTAGTGGCGCAAGTGGTCGTTGGACTGCTGCGAGTGGCGCAGATGATTGCGGTGATCGAGCAAATACTCTAGCGGCACCTCGAAGACTTCAGCAACTTCGTCGTCGTTAGGGCGCAGCGTCAAGGGCGGATGCACAAGACCGATCACCGGCGCAATGCAGTGGCCATTGCGGGTGACGTAGTGCGCGAGTCGGCCGATGATTTCGACGCGCTCTGGCGGCAGCCCGATTTCTTCAAACGTTTCGCGTAGCGCAGTGTGCTGCGGCGTCGGGTCGTCCGGCTCGGCGCGTCCGCCAGGAAAACTGATCTGCCCCGCGCCCTGCCTGAGATGGCTCGCGCGCACCGTAAACAGCACCGTGGGTGCGTTGCGCATGATCACCGGCACCAATACCGATGCGAGCCGCTGTTCGGCTTCGTCCGGCAGCGTTTCGTCGTCGCAATAAAGCGTGCTGGCCGCCTGCGCTCGCGTGCCTGAAAACCGGTCTCGCAGCCAATCAATGCTGTATGGTTTCACTTTGTCCCCAAAGCTCATGTGAACCAAATAAAAACACCACCGCGAGGTGGCTTTTTTATTTGGGACGAGGTCCATCGAACTAATTATATAACCCATTGATTAACATAATTATTACTAGTTCGATATTGCTCTGTTGCCCCCAAACTTGCCCTGCTCGATTTTCGTCTTACACTATCAGAACAATTCAAATTGACAAAGCGCATGTGAGGTGATCATGGTGACGCGGGCTCCCGGCAGTTGCGAGCGTCGGTCACGCGGTGACCGGCATCCCTCATACCAATCAATGTGGTGGCATGGTCAGCATAGGAAGATCAGTAATTGGAGCGAATGGCGGGTTCCGTTTAAATTTAAAGCTCAAACGGCGATCCTTGAGCGAGCACCTCCCCACGTGGATGCTGATTTCGGGTGCCGACAGCAATTCGACCATATTTGGAGCTCCACATGAGGCCGAACAGCAGTTCTCGCTGTCGGGCCGTTTATCGGCCTTAACCGCCGGTGGCGATCAGAGCCACGAACGGCTGCAACGTGGCGGTCAGCGGTCATAGCCTTCTAACGTCTGAATTGTGTGGCGCCGACGGGCGACTGCACCGATGAAAAGTTAGACCGCTTGCGGCCAGTCAATTTGTACCTTTCGGTTTTTTGCCAGACAGTCGCGCAGGTACAAGTTAATAAGACTTTGGTACGGGACCCCGGCCTCAGCCGCCATGCCTTTGAAATAGTCCACCACGTCTTCAGACAGTCGCATAGTGACCGGCTTTTTCAATTTCGAGGCGTACGGATTCTTGCGGGACTTCAATTTGGAAAGATCGTATTCTGTTTTCATGGCTAGCCACCTCGATAGAAGGCGCTTTCGCGCTTAGTTGCTTTGCGGGCCGAGATGATGCGAATGACTTCACCATGTTCATACTCGCAATGACAAACGATGAGGAGATTTGCGCCAGAGCTCATGCCCAGCATCAGGAAGCGCTCCTCTTCATATGAGTGTTCTTCGTCGTAGAACTGGACGGCAAATTCATCATAGAAGACAGACTTGGCTTCCTCGAAGGACACATGATGCTTCTTAAGGTTCGCAGAGGCTTTGGGCGGATCCCACTCGAACTTTATCATCAATACATTGTATTTATAAATGTGGCGTTGTCAAGCCGCGGAAATGTGAAGCTGTCCAACGTTAAAATTGAGGGGCGCGCTGCTTTTGGCGCGTCCCGTTCGAATGCAATTTTAGCTTGCATTGCAAAAAGACTATCGGGGCACACCAGGCTCTAGACCTTTCGCCTTGATGATTGCCACGGCGGCAGGTGTCGTGAGAAATTTGATTAGCGTTTGTGCAGCCTCTCGCTCGCTTTCACGCCTAAGACTGCTGACCTGCACATTGCCGCCGTTCGTGGCTCTGATCGCCAACGGCGGTTAAGGCCGACTACCGGACGCTGATGGTGGTCGCAGTGAATGCCGGTGGCCTGAGTGAACAAAATTACTCCTTTAGTTCAATCTCTTCGGGTCTAATTCCCCGCCGCTTGCGGCGAGTGTATCGAGGTTACTCAGATCTGATACCCCGCCCCTTGGGGCGGGGTTGTTCATTACTTTGCTGGTTTTTCACAGTAGCGACTATTTCGTTACCGGTTACGAAATTACTTTGTGGCCACAAACATCGTCAATTTACGCAGCCCGCTAACCCGGTTCCAGCCGGGCGCCCGCACGTGGCTGAACGCGACGCACCCGAATGAGCTTTTCACGTTTGCGCGTCTGCGCGATGTCGTAGGCGGACTGCATGCGCATCAGCGTATCCATCTTGACGCCGAACGCCTTCTCAAGCCGTAGCGCCATGTCGCCGGACAGGTCAGCTTTGCTGTTAAGCAAACTGGACAGGGTTGGGCGGGAAACATGCAGCGCCTTGGCCGCATCAGTGACGGACAGGCGCGCGGCTTCGATGATCTCCGTGCGGATAAAATCGCCGGGGTGGGGCGGGTTCTTCATGGCCATGGTCTTGCCTCCTGTGCTAATGGTAATCCTCTAAATTCACGTCGTAGATTTCGTCCTCGGCGGTGTCAACACGGAACGTCAGCCGGTGATTGCGGGTGACGGTAAGGCTCCAGGTGCCTTTGCGGTCGCCGGTCAACGTATGCGCCTTCCAGGTCGCGAGCGCCAGCAATTCCTCGGCGTCGTCCATGGCGGGAAGATAAGCGAACATCTTGCGTAACTTGTCCGCCGCTTCGGGCTTCACGCCCTTGGCGCTGCCGCTTTCGTATAGCCGCTGTAAACTCCTATGGGTGACATTCAGTATTTTCAACACCTCACCGTGCCTGTAGCCTAACACTTGTCGAGTGAAAAGCGCGCCAATGATGGGTGCAGCCGGTCGCACCTAACCGCCGTCAATCCTTACCTGCATCGCGTCGTAATCGTCATATCGTAACCGGTTACGATAGGACGATTACGGTTTGTTACATTATTTTGTTTCGTATCCGGATACGGTATGTTAATATTGTATCCAGTTCCTAAATTAAAGTATGACAAAATGGAAAAGCCAGGCAAGAAAAAGTCAGTGGGCCGGCCGCGTAAATACGCTAATGACCGCGAGCGGGTGCAAGCAAGTCGGGAACGGCGCCGCATTGCGGGTGTGCGTTGGGATTTGTTCGTCAATCGCAACACGCGGACCCGCTTGCAAAAATTCGCCAAGCGCGAAGGGCTGAGCGTGTCGGACGCCTTGGGGTTGCTCACCTACAACTGCCTCACTGCAGAGGGCAAACGAAAGAATTGGTTTTCCCTGGAAAGCATGGGGGACTATAAGTAAAGTAACTCATAGAGGTAAGCGCCCGGCTTTGCCGGGGGACGTATGCATGCGAGAGCGCGCTATTTGCAGGGTGAAAGTCCTTGCCGGAGTTTGTCACGACTCCGTATCCCCGTAGTCAAAGATTGCGTTGTACACGCGGCGTTAAAGCTGTTGTTGGCGATGATGGCTGTTTTCAAGCAGGTCTCGCGTTGCCCCGCAGTGGTATCACCTTTGCCCCTTTTTTTTTGCTTTCCAGATAATCCGCCCAGTGCTGCATCATCTTACGTCGCTGAGGTAAGTATTGCGCAGTGTTGTAGGCTGCCCGTATCTTGTCTTTCTCACCGTGCGCAAGTTGCCGCTCGATTGCATCGGCGTTCCAGCCTTGTTCATTTAGGATCGTACTTGCGGTCGCGCGGAATCCGTGCCCAGTTGCCCTGCCCCGGTAGCCCATGCGGTAGAGGGCGTACAAAATGGTGTTTTCACTCATAAAATGCTGCGGGCGATGTTCATTTGGGAATAGGTAATCGCGGTTCCCGCTCAGCGTTTTGATTTTCTCAATTAATGCAATGGTCTGATCGGACAGCGGCACGATATGCTCGACGCCCATCTTCATGCGCTCGGGAGGGATTCGCCATTCGCGCTTCTCAAGATCAAATTCCGTCCAAAGCGCCCCGCGCAGTTCGCCAGTTCGCACAAAAGTCAGCATTAACATGTTGAGGGCATGCCGTGTTAGCGCGTTGCCATCGTAGGTATCCAGTTTTCGCAAGAATTCCGGCAATTCGCTTTCTGACAGCTTGGCATAGTGATTGACTTCCCGTGTTTTCAGTGCGCCGCGCAGGTCGCGTGATACGTCTGCTTTGGCGCGCCCCGTCGCTATCGCGTAACGGAATACTTGCCCCGCTATAATCAATGTCTTAGAAGCCAGTTCAAGCGCGCCACGTCGTTCTACGCTTCGGATCACGTCTAGTAGATCAGGTGCAGCGATCTCAATGAGCGGGCGGGCGCCTAAATCGGGGAATAGTTCTTTTTCGAGCCGAGACAATACGGCGCTCGTATGGCTTGAAGACCAACCGCCACGCCTGTTTTCCCACCATTCGCGTGCGATGTTTTCAAAGGTATGTTCCGCTCGCCTTTCCTCCTCACGGCGATCTTCTTTGCGCTGTTTCATCGGATCAATGGGGGGATCGGATGCGAGCAATTCACGAGCGGCAGTGCGCTTCTTGCGTGCGGCACTGAGACTCAGATCTGGGTAAGTTCCCAGCGCAAGTGTTTTTTGTTTACCAGCGAATCTGTAATTAAATCGCCAATACTTTGCGCCGTTTGGTTGAATGAGAAGGTACATCCAATCGCCGTCAGAGAGCTTGATGGGGGCGCTCTTTGGCTTGGCGTTTTTCACCTGAACGTCGGTTAGAGCCATGATGGTATTTTGATGGTATCTGATCGGTTCTCGATTTTCGATACCATCAGAAATACCATCAAATACCATCAGATGTCAATTTACGGGCTTGGACGGTCTCGGACGATTTTTTCGCTTTTTGCCTATGAAAAAATGAAATTTCCGGACTTGTTTGGACGTTCTTGGAAGTGTTCTTGGTGCCGGGAGCCGGAATCGAACCGGCACGCTGTTGCCAGCGCGGGATTTTGAGTCCCGTGCGTCTACCAATTCCGCCATCCCGGCAAAGGGGTCAACGGCAATTACTGGAAGGCGCGAATTATGCCGTAAGCGCCGCCGCGCCACAA
>CANKUB010000157.1 GCA_947486575.1 Betaproteobacteria bacterium
GACTTAGTGAGTAACCCTGAAAAACCTACTTTTAAAGGTGTTGGACGTAAGTTACGGGGACTAATTCGGGGACTAAATCCGAGAGGAAGGAGAGTATATAATCGTAAGTAATTGATTATATTGGTGGCCAAGGGCGGAATTGAACCACCGACACACGGATTTTCAGTCCGCTGCTCTACCAACTGAGCTACTTGGCCCCGTACTGCAGGAAGGCGCGTATTTTATCGTACCTCGCTTATTGCGCAAACCTTTGATTTAAAAAAGAGTTACTCCCGAAACAGGCAAAAAGAAACCCCGCAAAGCGGGGTTTCTTTTTTAGGGAGGGGAGGTTACGGAGGGAACCGCAGGTTCTCTCTGTTCAATTCCGCCCCCATGGGAAGTAATTTTCGCAAATCGAAAATTACATGCCCATGCCACCCATGTCACCCATACCGCCGTGACCATGGCCAGCGTGTCCGCCGCCTTCGTCGTCCTTCGGGGCTTCTGCAACCATGGCATCGGTGGTCAGGATCAAACCAGCAATCGAGGCTGCGTTTTGCAACGCGCAACGGGTTACTTTGGTCGGATCGAGAACGCCCATCTGCACCAGGTCGCCATACTCGCCGGTGCCGGCGTTGTAACCAAAGTTGCCTTTACCTTCGACAACTTTGTTCAACACCACTGACGGCTCGTCACCTGCGTTGGAGACGATCATGCGCAGCGGCTCTTCAATCGCGCGCAGCACGATTTTGATACCGGCTTCCTGATCGGCATTTTCGCCTTTGACTTTGCCCATGGTGCTACGGGCACGAATCAGGGCTACGCCGCCGCCAGCCACGATGCCTTCTTCGACGGCTGCACGGGTTGCATGCAGGGCGTCTTCAACGCGGGCTTTTTTCTCTTTCATTTCGAGTTCAGTTGCAGCGCCAACGCGGATCAGTGCAACACCGCCGGCCAATTTGGCCACGCGCTCTTGCAGTTTTTCTTTGTCGTAGTCGCTGGTGGCTTCTTCGATTTGTGTGCGGATGTTTTTTACACGGCCTTCGATGCCTGCCTTGTCACCGGCGCCGTCGATCAGCGTGGTGTTTTCTTTTTCGATCTCGATGCGCTTGGCGCGGCCGAGGTCTTTCAAGGTGGCTTTTTCGAGTGACAGGCCGACTTCTTCCGCGATCACGGTGCCACCGGTCAGAATGGCGATGTCTTCGAGCATGGCTTTACGACGATCACCGAAGCCCGGCGCTTTAACGGCGCAGGTTTTCAGGATGCCGCGCAGGTTGTTCACCACCAGGGTGGCCAGTGCTTCGCCGTCCACTTCTTCGGCGATGATCAGCAGGGGCTTACCGGCTTTGGCAACTTGCTCAAGCAGGGGCAGCAGTTCGCGGATGTTGGAGATTTTCTTGTCGTGCAGCAGCACGAAAGGATCGTCCAGCACGGCAATTTGCTTGTCCGGGTTGTTGATAAAGTACGGGCTCAGGTAGCCGCGGTCGAACTGCATACCTTCGACGACTTCGAGTTCGTTGTCCAGGCTCTTGCCGTCTTCAACGGTGATTACGCCTTCTTTGCCCACTTTGTCCATCGCGTCGGCAATGATTTTGCCGATTGATGCATCGGCGTTGGCCGAGATCGAGCCAACTTGCGCGATTTCTTTATTGGTGGTGCAGGGCTTGGAAAGCTTTTTCAGCTCTTCAACAATGCCGGTCACGGCTTTGTCGATGCCGCGCTTGAGGTCCATCGGGTTCATGCCGGCGGCAACATACTTCATGCCTTCCTTCACGATCGCCTGGGCCAGCACGGTGGCGGTGGTGGTGCCGTCGCCTGCGATGTCTGAAGTCTTGGAAGCGACTTCTTTCACCATTTGCGCGCCCATGTTCTCAAACTTGTCTTTGAGTTCGATTTCTTTGGCTACTGACACGCCGTCTTTGGTCACGGTGGGGGCGCCGAAGCTGCGCTCCAGCACCACGTTACGGCCTTTGGGGCCGAGGGTTACTTTAACTGCATCGGCAAGAATATTCACGCCGGCCACGATTTTGTGGCGGGCGCTTTCATGAAATTTAACTTCTTTGGCTGACATAATAGTTTCTCCAGAAAGGTTTCAGCGGCTT
The DNA here is from genome assembly GCA_947486575.1 of Betaproteobacteria bacterium. Classification (GTDB taxonomy): domain Bacteria; phylum Pseudomonadota; class Gammaproteobacteria; order Burkholderiales; family SG8-41; genus UBA5216. The sequence goes on from CANKUB010000157.1 coordinate 2,082, forward strand.
ACTTTTCAATCACGCCCATGATGTCGTCTTCGCGCATTACCAGCAGCTCGTCGCCGTCAACTTTGACGGTTTGGCCGGCGTATTTGCCGAAGAGCACACGGTCGCCGATTTTGAGGTCGATCGGAATGATCTTGCCATCATCGGTTTTCTTGCCTTTGCCCACGGCCATCACGTCGCCTTGTTCGGGCTTTTCGGCGGCAGTGTCGGGGATAACGATACCGGAAGCGGTTTTTGTTTCCTCTTCCAGCCGCTTCACGATAATACGGTCGTGCAACGGACGAATTTTCATAAACTTTCTCCTGTTGAATTGATCTGGTACGTTCGCGGAATCTTCGGAGCAGCGACCGCGACCCAAAAGCCGCGAAGCTCAAACTGCTTGGGGAACCAAGCGGTTGTTAGCACTCAACTCCGATGAGTGCTAATGATAGTGTCGTACCGCAGCAATTTCAAGAGGTTTGTACATAAAAACAGGGCGTTAGCACGGTTATCCCGGCCAACGCCCTGCATTAATTCACAAATTAATTTTATAAAACAATAGGTTACATAGTTACGTCGCCGTCGTGCATTGTTCAGAGCGCGGCCCCGGAATTCCAAAGCGATAGACGGTTTGTCGCCTCCCCTCGCAACTCGGCGGCTGCAGGCGCAGCGGGCAAGGCCCGGCGCGCCGCCCTTCTGGAGACAAGGTAACGTCTTCGCTGACCTCGCTCCAGATGCCACCGCTCACCGGCCGGAACAGCCACATCAGGTAGCCACGGCGGCCTGCAAGATGCACCAGTTCATCGGCGTCTGGGGCGTCACCCACTACCAGCGGCTGGCCGTTGACACCGTGCGCGCCGTTGGTAAACGCGCCAAACGCTTGCAGGCATTCCAGCGGCTCGCCTTCTTTGGCGCCGGGGCGCGTGCAGCCGGGACGCTCGGCGCGCGCAACATCCCATGCACCCAGTTGCCAGGCCGCGTCGAGGGCAGCCTGATCGACAGCGAGCAAGTCATTCCAGCGCTCGTTTACCTGCAAGGCCGAACTGGGAATGGGCGAGAGCGTCACGGGCTGCGCGCCTTCAATATCAGCGAGTTTCTCGGTAATGAAACCATGCCAGTGCAGGGTGAGAATAATCGGGGTGTCGGGGCAAGGCACTGCCGCGAGCGTGATTCCCACCAGCGGCAAACCCGTGGCAGACATCTGGCCTTCGATGCGTTCAAGCAGTTCCATGATTGCCTATCTCCTTTTCAACAATGAACCGGTGATAAACTCGAATGCAAAATGCGTGCCGCCTTACTAACATCAACGGCACAAAGCGCAAGAAGTTGACGCCATCATGATGCTCTCGTGACACACGATCCACAAACCAGCACTCGCAATAGTCTGCTGCTAAAACGCAGCCTCGCAGCCGTGTGGCATCCGTGCACCCAAATGAAGCAACATGAGTCGCTGCCGCTCATTCCTGTGGCGCGTGCGGCGGGCTGCTGGCTGTACGATTTTGACGGCAATCGTTATCTCGATGCGGTGAGTTCGTGGTGGGTGAATCTGTTTGGCCACGGCAACGCGCACATCAATGCCGCATTGCGTGATCAGCTCGATACGCTGGAACACGCCATGCTGGCGGGGTTTACACACGCGCCGGTAGTTGAACTGTCAGAGCGATTATCGAAGCTCACAGGTGACAAACTCGGCCACTGCTTTTACGGCAGCGACGGGGCATCTGCTGTCGAGATCGCGCTCAAGATGAGCTTTCATTTTTGGCGTAACAGCGGTCAGCCACATAAAACGGATTTTGTCAGTTTGGCGGGTAGCTATCACGGCGAAACGCTGGGCGCGTTGTCGGTAACCGACGTGGCGCTGTTTAAAGACACCTATGCGCCACTGTTGCGCGCCAGCACGCAGGTGCAAAGTCCCGATTGGCGGCTGGCAGAAGCAGGCGAATCGCCGAGCGATTACGCGCTGAGAGCCGCGCGCGCGCTGAAAGCGCATCTGGAACAGCATCACGCCACCACAGCAGCGTTGATTGTGGAACCGCTGGTGCAGGGCGCCACCGGCATGGCGATGTACCATGCTGCGTATTTAGTTGAAGCGCGCAAGCTGTGTGATCAGTACAGCGTGCATCTCATCGCCGACGAAATCATGACCGGCTTTGGCCGCACCGGCACGTTTTTCGCACATGAGCAGGCGGACATAAAACCCGATTTTTTATGTTTGTCAAAAGGCATCACCGGCGGCTATCTGCCGTTATCGGTGGTGATGACCACGGATGCCGTATACGCCGCGTTTTACGACGACAAGGTAACGCGCGGTTTTCTGCATTCGCATTCCTACACAGGCAATGCGCTGGCCTGTCGTGCGGCTGTAGCAACGCTGGAAATATTTGAACAAAAACAAATGGTTACGGCCAATCGCTTATTCAGCGCTGCGATCAGTCAATCCGCACAACGCATCGCCAGGCATCCGCGCGTAAAGCATTTCAGAAACACCGGCATGATCTGGGCGTTTGAAGTTGAAACCAGTGACCCATCATTCGCACGCAACTTTCATCAAGCAGCGCTTTCAAAAGAGTTGCTGTTGCGACCGATAAGCAGCACTGCAGGCAACACCGTGTACTTCATGCCGCCGTATGTAATCAACGCAGAAGAAATCGAATTACTCACTGCACGCACACTGGAATTGCTGACACCATGAAACTCACTTTCCACGGCGGCGTAGCGGGCGTAACCGGTTCGTGCCACCGCGTTGAAACGGACAGCACGCAATTCCTGGTTGACTGCGGCATGTTCCAGGGCGGGCGCGAAGCCGCAGATAAGAATTACCAGCCGTTTGGCTTCAAGCCGCGCGACATTGCATTCGTGCTGCTTACGCATGCGCACATTGATCATTCCGGCTTGCTGCCACGACTGGTCGCCGAAGGCTTCACCGGCCCGATTTACGCCACCGCTGCCACCTGCGATTTGCTGCAAGTGATGCTGCTCGACAGTGCGCACATTCAAGAAAAGGAAGCCGAATGGCGCAAAGCATCCCGCACACGCGAAACGCCGCATAGCAAGCCCATCTACACCGCGCGCGACGCCGAACGCGCCTTGCAACAATTGCTCGTAGTAGCGTACGACGAGGAAATTCACCCAAACCCTGCGCTACGTTGCATCTACCGCGACGCCGGACACATACTCGGCTCGGCTATCATCGAAGCGTGGATCACCGAAGCGGATCACGCAAGTGAGCGCACGGGTTTGCGTACCATCAAAGGCGTGTTCTCCGGCGACATTGGCCAGCCCGCGCGCCCACTGGTGCGTGACCCCACGCCAATTGCTGAGGCGGATTTTTTGCTAGTGGAATCGACTTACGGCAACCGCCTGCATCGCTCAATGGATGAAACGCTCGCCGAACTCGAACACGCCATCACCGACACGCTCATGCGCAAACACGGCAACGTCATCGTGCCCGCATTCGCCGTGGGCCGCGCGCAGGAAATGCTCTATCTGCTGGCCGATCTGCATCGCAAGGGCCGCTTGCCACCGATGAAAATCTACGTCGATTCACCGCTGGCAACAAAAGCCACCGAAATTACCATGCGCCATATGGCGATACTAGACCCCGACACTGCCGAAGTGATGAGCTGGACGCGCAAACAAAACAAAGGCATGCAAATTCATTTCGTGCAGGACGTGGAAGAATCGATGCGGCTGCACGACATCAAACACGGCGCGATCATCATTTCCGCCAGCGGCATGTGCGATGCCGGGCGCATTAAACATCATCTGCGCTACAACCTTGGCCGGAAAGAATCCACCGTAATCCTTACCGGCTTTCAGGCCGCCGGTACGCTGGGGCGCCGCATTATCGATGGCGTAAAAGAAGTGCGCATCTTCGGCGTGGCAGTGCCGGTGCGCGCGGATATTTACACCATCGGCGGTCTATCCGCGCACGCCGATCAAAGCGCGTTGCTCGGCTGGCTCGCTCATTTCAAGCGCGCACCGGCGCACACGTTTGTGGTACACGGCGAGCCGGAAACCGCGAATATTTTTGCTGCCGTTGTGCGCGACAAACTCCACTGGAGCAACGTATCTGCCCCCACCACTAGCGGCTGCGCTATATTGTAATCATCATGGGTATTCGTAACTATCTGTTTTTATTGATTATTTTTTGCAGCAATGGGCAGGCGCAATTGCCGCCACCGGTAGCACAGGCCCTCGCCCGCGCAGGCATCCCGGAAACCAGTGTCGGCGTTTACGTACACGAAATCGGTGCAGCAGAGCCGGTGATTGCGCACCGTGCCGACCAGCCGCTAAACCCCGCATCGGTGATGAAACTCGTCACCACTTACGCGGGCCTTGAACTGCTCGGCCCTGCGCATCAGTGGAGCACTGACATTTACGCCGACGGTGCCCTGCAAAACGACGTGCTCACCGGCACCCTTTACCTCAAAGGCGGCGGCGATCCGAAATTCACCATTGAACATTTCTGGCTGCTGCTGCGTGCATTACGCGCCAAAGGCGTGCGCGAAATTCGCGGTGATCTGGTGCTGGATCGCAGCCTGTTCTTGGACAATCATCTCGATCCCGGCCGCTTTGACAATGAGCCCACTCAACCTTACAACACCACACCCGACGCGCTGCTCACTAATTTCAAAACCTTCACCCTGACTTTCACGCCGGAGCCTGAAACCAAAAGTGTTCGCATCGCCGTCGATCCGCCACTGCCGCAACTGCAAATCGTCAACAACCTGACACTCGCCGAAGGCGCGTGTGGCATATGGCTTAACCGTATCAAAGTGCAAACAGAAGACCGTGGCGACAACGCGCGCCTGACTTTAGCGGGCCCCTACGCACGCTCGTGCGGCGAACAGGCGAATTACTTCAGCGTGCTCGGCCATCGTGCGTACGTCGGCGGTTTGTTTCAACACCTGTGGCGTGATCTCGGCGGTACATTCAATGGCCGCGTGCGCGACGGCGAAGTGCCCGCAGCAGCAGCCAAAATTGCCAACCAGCGTTCGTTAGCACTCTCCGAAATCGTGCGCGACATCAACAAATTCAGCAACAACGTGATGGCGCGGCAGTTATTACTCAGTATCGGAGCGACAGGCGGCGCGCAATCTACACCCGAAAAAGGCGCTCGTGCCGTGCAGCAATTTCTTGCAGGCAAAGGCTTGCCCATGCCGCAACTCGTCATCGAAAACGGCTCTGGTTTATCTCGCATTGAAAGAGTCAGCGCACGCGACCTCGGCCAAATGCTGCTAACCGCCTATCGCAGCCCCGTGATGCCGGAGTTCATCGCCTCCATGCCGCTGGTCGGCGTAGACGGCACCATGTACCGGCGGCTCAACAACACCAACATTGCAGGCCAGGCCCACATCAAAACCGGATTGCTCACCGGCGCGCGCGCAATGGCGGGCTACGTGCTAGACGCCAAAGGCCGCCGCGTGGTAACGATCATGCTCATCAACCACGCGAATGCGCACAATGCCAATGCGGTGCAGGATGCGCTGCTGCGGTGGGTGCATGCGCGGTAGGCTTATAAACCCAAGCCACTCCAGATTTCATCCACACGTTTTTTCACCGCCGCATCCATCGCAATCGGCATGCCCCAACGCCGGTCGGTTTCCGCAGGCCACTTGTTAGTAGCATCAATGCCCATCTTGGAACCCAGGCCCGCCACGGGGCTTGCGAAATCCAGATAATCAATCGGCGTTGAATCTGCAATCAGCGTATCGCGGCGCGGATCGACGCGCGTGGTGAGCGCCCAGATCACTTCTTTCCAGTCGCGCACGTTTACGTCATCGTCGGTAACGATGATGAATTTGGTATACATGAACTGGCGCAAAAAACTCCAGATACCGAACATCACACGCTTGGCGTGGCCTGCATATTGTTTTTTCATGCTCACACACGCAATGCGGTACGAGCAACCTTCGGGCGGCAGATGAAAATCAACAATTTCCGGGAATTGCTTTTTCAGCAGTGGCACGAACACTTCGTTCAGCGCCACGCCAAGCATCGCCGGTTCGTCGGGGGGCTTGCCGGTATACGTTGAATGGTAGATTGCGTCGCGCCGCTGCGTAATGCGTTCGATGGTGAACACCGGAAATTTTTCCTGCTCGTTGTAGTAGCCGGTGTGGTCGCCGAAAGGTCCCTCAAGAGCGGTTTCGTTGGGATAAATGAAACCCTCTAAAATAATTTCAGCGCTCGCGGGCACCTGTAAATCGTGCGACACACTTTTGACAATTTCGGTTTTAGCGCCGCGCAACAAACCCGCGAACTGATATTCACTCAAGCTATCCGGCACCGGAGTCACTGCACCCAGCACCGTCGCCGGATCAGCGCCCAGCGCCACGGCGATGGGGTAAGGTTCACGCGGATGCGCAAGACAGTGATCCCGAAAATCCAGCGCGCCACCGCGATGATCGAGCCAGCGCATGATCACTTTATTTTTTGCGATCACCTGCTGCCGGTAAATGCCGAGATTCTGCCGCGCCTTGTGCGGGCCGCGCGTCACCGTTAGCCCCCACGTAATCAGCGGCGCCACATCGCCCGGCCAGCAGGTTTGTATTGGTAGGCGCGCAAGGTCGACATCATCTTTCTCCCACACGATTTCCTGACACGGCGCGCTCGACACCACGCGCGGGGTCATGGTCATCACTTGCTTCAACAAGGGCAGTTTGTCCCACGCATCGCGCAGGCCCTTGGGCGGCTCAGGTTCCTTCAGATACGCCAGCGTTTCGCCGATCTGACGCAGCCGCGCGAGCGGGTCTTCATCAGGTGTTGCGCCCATCGCCAGCGCCACGCGCTTCACGGTACCGAACAGATTGCCCAGCACCGGCATCGCGTGGCCCTTCGGTTTTTCAAACAAGATTGCTGGGCCGCCCGCCTTTAACACGCGATCGCAAATCTCTGTCATCTCCAGGCGTGGATCGACTTCAACCGTGATGCGTTTTAACTCACCGAGCTTTTCAAGCTGCGCGATAAAGTCTCGCAAGTTATTGTTTTTATTCATTACTTCAAAAACGATTTGAACCACAGATGAACACCGATAAACACAGATACATCAAAAGCGTAGTGGGTTTCATCTGTGTTTATTGGTGTTCATCTGAGGTTAATAAGCCGTTCATCACTCCGGCTGTATACCCGCATCCTTGATCGCTTTGGCCCATTTCACGGTTTCGACGCGCGTGCGTTCTGCCAACTGCGCAGGCGTGTGCGGGCTGGTTTCTACACCAAAAGCAATCAAGCGGTCTTTCACATCTTTGCTGTTAGCCGCTTGATTGAGTGCGGTGTTCAGGCGATCAATCACAGCCTGCGGCGTATTGCGCGGCGCGTACGCGGCGAACCATGCGATTAACTCGTAGCCTTTTAGTCCGCCGGCCTCTTCAACGGTGGGCAAATCAATCAGCGCGGTACGTTTGATGGAAGTAACCGCCAGCCCGCGAATTTTGCCTGCCTTCACCTGCGGCATGGTCACGGCAAGATCAGCGGTAAACATCATCACTTGCCCGGCGATCAAATCGGTGATGGCATGCGGCGAACTTTTATAAGGCACCATCGTCAGTTTGATGCCCGCCATGTTGGCGAACATTTCCGTGGATACGCGCTGCGAGGTGCTGGCCGATGCGTACAAAAACTCACCCGGCTTCGCTTTTGCCAGCGAAATCATGTCCTTCAGTGTCTTCGCTGGCAGACTGTTGTTTACCGCCAATATCAGCGGCACGGACCCGAGAAACGCAATCGGCACGAAGTCTTTATCCTGATCGTACGGCAGCTTTTTATACAAACTCACCAGCGCGGCATTGGTGCTGTTGGTGCCGCACAATATGGTGTAGCCATCGGGTGCGGCTTTCGCCACCGCTTCAGCGCCGATCAAACCATTGGCGCCAGGCCGATTGTCAATCACGCCTGACTGTCCCAGCAATTCATTGAATTTGGCCGTGTAGCTACGGCCCACGGTGTCAGTAGCGCTGCCCGCAGCGAACGGCACCACCACCCTTATGGACTTGGCGGGGTACGACTGCGCAACTGAGACCGATGAAATGGCGGCGCATGCCAGCAGAGGAAAATAATTGAGCGAACGCATGAATACTCCTGACGGAATTGCAGAGCGGGCAATCTTAACCGCTGATGGCAACGTGCGTCGAGCGCGGGTTACTTGACCCTAATCATTACCCACATTTTTTTCGTGTTGAAGATTTTGAATTTATGTTACGCGGTTTCATGATTCGATACATTTCAGTCAAGGGAATGAGTTCCTGGAAGCCTTTCCACAACGACTGCGTGCCAGGTTCGCCATCACTGACGCGGCC
>CANKUB010000158.1 GCA_947486575.1 Betaproteobacteria bacterium
CATCCCTCCCAATCACCGTCCAACCCGCCGCCGCCCTCCGACTTAATGGGTAGGGTAGACTGCGCTCGTCGTTCTGAATTGTCGCGATTTCAATTCCACACCATGCCAAACGATTGAGATCGCATTGTTTGTGCAACATTCGGGTTAGAACTTTTGGATTCTTTTCTGTATGCACAATGCTCAAAACAATAGGAAGTTGCGTTTCATAGTTTAGGTAGGCATCACTGATAAAGATCGAACAACCGACAGCATGGAGTTGCTGAGTTTCGATATTCGTATAACTGCTTTAGACCGATCTGCGACATTAAAACGTCCCAATTCCTGCATCCAGACACATTAGCCGTATCAACGAGCAACACATCTACTCCGCACTGATGCTCACTTCCCTCGCCAGCGCCAGCCACCTGCTGGTTTCACTCTTCAAAAACTCGCCGAACGCCCTGGGCGAGGTGCCCGCCGCACCGCCGCCCTGCGCCACCAGTTTTTGCAGAACGTCCGGCTCGGTAACCGTCTCGGCTATCGCACGCGACATTTTTTCGATCAGCACTGGCGGCGTTTTCGCCGGCGCCAGCACACCCTGCCAGATATCGATTTGCGCTTTGGGATAGCCCAGCTCTGCGATGGTTGCGACTTCCGGTGCGAGCGGGCTCCGTTTGTTGCTGGTGACGGCCAGAGCGGTTAGGCGCCCTGCCTTCACATGCGGATAAAACCCCAGCAGACTGGAAATCGATACCTGTATCTGTCCTGACACCAGATCCACCGCAATCGGCCCGGTGCCCTTGTACGGCACGTGCGTAAGATCAATGCGCGTTTCGCGCTTGAGCAGTTCCAGCGCCAGATGCTGATTGCTGGCGATGCCGCCGGAACCGAAGTTTACCTGTCCCGGCCGCGCGCGGGCATAGGCGATGAATTCTTTGAGGTTTTTGGCTGGTACGCCCGCGTGCAGCACCAACATGAGCGTGCCAGTGGCAATCTGGCTGACCGGGGCAAAATCCCGCGTGGCATCGATGCGCGAGTTGCGCGAGAGCAAGGCGGATGTCAGGTGCCCGACGTTGAACACCACGAAGGTATAGCCGTCGGGCGCGGCCTTGGCGGTGAGCTCCATCGCGATATTGCCGGTGGCGCCCGTGCGATTGTCGGTGATGACTGGCTGGCCGAACTTTTCCGATAATCGGGTGCTAATGAGCCGTGCAGCGAAGTCGGTGCCGCCGCCCGGCGCGACGCCCACCAGGAAGCGTATGGGCTTACTTGGGTAATTACTTGGGTAATTGTTTGGGGAAGTCGCAGACTGCGCTATCGCGGCTGACGCACCTGCCGCACCTGCGAGCGCCGCAATCGCAGCCAACGCCGTGCAAACCCGCCGCAATGCCACGCCCCTACGCCGCACGCGTCACACCGCGTATTTGATCCAGCACCGGCATCAGATACGTCAAAAATTTCGCCGGATTTTCGCTCATCGGGAAATGCCCCAGCCCTTCCATAATCACGGCCTGCGTACCTTTGATGCGGCGGGCAAGATCGCGCGTGTCGTCCGGCGCGCAGGAATAATCGTATTCACCCGACAGCAGATAGAGCGGGCAGCGCGAGGTATCGATTTCCGCCACGCGCGAGCGGATATCGCCATCCTTGGTGTAAAAATGCAGATCGCCCTTGAATACGCCGGGGCCACCCTGCATGTAATGCCATAACGTTTCCCAGCGATGCGCTGTCGGGCTGCCCGGGCCGATCAAGCCGGAGACGATGCCTGCGCACACTTCGCCGCCATGCACATCCGGACGATGCAGCCAATTGAGGTCGTAGTACGGATCAACATGCGCACCCGCCTGCAGGCCAATAATGGCGCGAAAGCGCTCCGGGTATTCCATGGCCAGATGCAGCGCAATGCGTCCACCGATAGAGCAGCCCATCGCCACGGGTTTGTCGAGTTGCAAGGCGCTGACCATTGCCATGATGATGTCGAGGTAATCGCGCGAGGTGAGTTGATAATCCGCATTTTGCCAGCCTGCGGGCGGCGAGGATTTGCCGTGCCACGGCAGGTCAAACGCAATCACGCGGTAATCCTTGAGAATGCCCGGATCGTCGAGCAGCGCTCTGAACTGCCGCGTGTCGGCACCCGCCGTGTGCAGGCAAAGCAACGGTATGCCCACGCCAGCTTCTTCGACATACACGCGATGCGGCTTGCCCAGCAGATCGATATGCAGATAGCGGCCGGTCACGGCTTCGAATCGCACATTCGTTGAGCTCGCGTTCATTGCGCACCTACCTGCGGCCGCAGCGCCGCCATCACGTCTTTAAAGTACAGCAGGTTGGCCATGAACGGCTGCAGATTACCTTCGATGCGCAGGGCGCGGCGCTTGACCAGCGCCATCAGATCATGAAAACCGGGCGGCGGATTGGCCAGCCAGAACTGATCCCACGCCTCGCGCGGCGCGCGCAACGCGAATGACCATGCGGGCATGACAAAGGGCCCGCGCGTCACCGACATGATGCGTCCCGCGCTGATTTTGATCAGCCACGGCACATCGCCCACTTCGAGCAAAAATGTGGTGTCCACATATCGCCCGCGCCACACCAACCGATCGTTTGCATTAACGCGCTGCAGTAGTTGATCAAGCGGCTCCATGAAAGTCGTTCCGTTGCTGAGGGTTATGCTGCAAAGTATACTCCCGGCCATCTCTCTCAATGACGACGTTCCACGAGCACCCCACATGACCACACGCAAAACCCTGCGCGCCAGCGGCGAAGCCATGCGCACAAAACTATTCGGCGCAGACGCTGCCACAGCCACGGCAAACAGCGATGCGGTGCCGCACTTTCGTGACCTCATGTCCGAAACCGAATTCGGCATCGTATGGAGCCGTCCCGGACTGGCGCTCGAAGATCGCATGGTATGCACGCTGGCGGCACTTGCTTCGTTACAGCGCCAGACCGCATTGCGCCGCTACGTGGGTGCAGCGCTCAACATCGGTATGGATATATTGGCCATTCAGGAAGTGTTGATTCAAATCGGCATCTACGCGGGTTTTACGGCATCTGAAGAGGCGCTGGATACAGCGGCCAGCGTGTTCGCGCAGCGCGGCGTCACTGTAAAAGCCGTTGCGCCACGCGATGAATCACTCGAAACGCTCATGTCACGCGGTAACGGCCTGCTGCAGGCGCTGCACCGTGATGGCGGCAACAAGGGCTATGCATCACCGGACAACAAAGTGACCGGTGCGCTGTATCCGGTAGCCATACAGTACGGCTATGGCGAAATCTGGTTTCGTCCCGGGCTTGAACAACGCCAGCGAGTGTTGTGTTCTGTTGCAAGTTTCACGGCCTTGCGTCTTGAAGGGCAGGCCAAGAAATTTGGCCAAGCTGCGTTGAACTTGGGCTTGACCAAGACGGAAGTGCTGGAGGCCGTGATTCAAACCGCGCCCTTCAGCGGCTTTGCACCGGCGCTGAATGCACTCGGTGCCCTGAGTGAGGTGCTGAGTGAGGTGTTAAGGCCGTAACGCGCCGCACCGAATGCAGAAACATACGTAACTAATTGTTTTTATTGTATTTTTATTCAACACGCATACCAGAATCTTTAACCACTTTTGCCCACTTTGCCACCTCCGCTCGCAGGTACGCCGCAAACTGGTCAGGGGTGTTGGGCATCGGGTCATAGCCCTGCGAAATCAAACGCTCGCGCACGTCCGGCGCCTTTAGTGCCGCAGCAATTGCCGTATAAAGTTGATTGACGATAGCGTTGGGTGTGCCGCGCGGTGCAAGAATGCCGTAGATGTTGTCGACGAAAAAACCGGGGTACCCGGATTCAGCGACTGTCGGCACATCGGGCATGGCCGCCGAACGCTGCAAGGTGCTGACAGCAATCGCGCGCATCTTGCCGGCCCGCACATGGGGTGTTGCACCCGGCAAGGCAAACATGGCGGCTTTGATTTGCCCGCCGAGCAGATCCGTGATGGCGAGTGACGCCCCCTTGTAGGGGATATGCTGCATCTTGATACCGGCGACGGTGTTGAGTAATTCGGCAGCCAGATGACCGGCAGTGCCAGTGCCCGGCGATCCATAATCAAGGCCACCGCGTTTGGCCAGTTGCACGAACTCGCGTAAATCACGCGCCGCCAGCGACGGATGCGTCACCAGTATGGTGGCCGAAATGGCGGCGTTGGTAATCGGCGCAAAATCTTTTTCCGCGTCGTAACCGGCATTGGCATATAGCGAAGGATTCACCACAAAATGCAGGCCCACCATCAATAGTGTGTAGCCATCGGCGGATGCTTTGGACGCCAGCGCTACGCCGATGTTGCCACCAGCGCCGCCGCGATTGTCGATGATGAGGGTTTGCCCCCATGCATCGGTGAGTTTCTGACCCACCACACGCGCCACCAGATCGTTCGGTCCACCCGGCGAAAAGGGCACGATCATGCGCATGGGTTTGGTGGGGTAGGTTTGCGCGACACAGAGCACGTTCACCAAAAGCATCGCTGCGCACACAGCGCTGCGATAAACCCATGTCGGCAGCCGCATCAACATGGGCATCATCCCACCAGTTGCCGGCGCCACATGGCAAACATCAATTCCCAGTCACGATTAGCTGCCTGTTTGTCGTATATATCGCGATCTGGCAATGCGTAGCCGTGTTCAGCACCCTTGTGCAGTTCGCAACTGAATTTCACGCTGGCGGTGCGCATGGCTTCCGTAATTACCTCAACGGTTGGCGGCGCGGCAAAAGGGTCGTGCTCGGCAAATCCGCAATAGAGCTCGCCTTTTGCCTTTAATGCGGCAAGATGCGCGGAATCTGCTTGATCTGTCACCAGCCGTGATCCATGCAGACTTGCCGATGCGCGGAAACGATCCGGGAAACTGCCAGCCACACAAAACACATGCCGCCCGCCCATGCAATAGCCGATTGAACCGAGCGCACCGGGGCGCACGGGTTCGCCCGCGTCGATAAATTTCAGCAAGGCGCCGGTATCGTCCACCACCATAGCATCCGACAGTTTGAACATCGGCGCGCGCACTTTTTCCTTGCGTGCCAGATCAAGTTTTTCCATGGAAATCATGCGGTTATTTTCATCACGGAATTCATTACGCACGCGGCCAAAACGGTAATAGAAGTCTGGCACCATGCAGTAGTAACCCGTTGTCGCTATGCGCCGCGCCACATCAAACAATTCTTCGCGCAGCCCCCACACATCCATGTAGAGCACTACGGCTGGATAAGGCCCATCGCCTGCGGGACGCGTAATGAAGGTTTCAATATTGCCATCGGGTGTGGTTACGTTGACCGTGCGTTCTATCATTTTTGTTCCCCTTAGTATTACCGCAGCGCGGCAGCCAGTCCGGCCATGACTTCCTGCAAATCGCCAAACGCGTTCATGCGCGGCTGCGCTGCAATGCGTTGCGTGATAATAACGTTCTTAAATGTGAGCAACGGATCGTCGGCACGCCCCGGCTCTTCATAGAAGGTATCCAGCCCCAACCCGCCCAGATGGCCGCTGGCCAGCGCATCGTGCAGCGCCTGCCGCTCAACGATATCCGCGCGCGATACGTTGATCAGAAACGCGCCTTGCTTCATTTGCGCCAGATGCGCCGCGTCAATGAGGTGACGGGATTCCGGCGTTAACGGCAGCGTGGGACACACCCAGTCACTGGCCGCCAACAGCGCCTCCAGCGGCCGGTACTCCGCATGCCACTCGCGTTCTTCTGCCGCTGGCAACCAGGTGCGTTGGAAGTACAGTGTTTTCATGCCGAAAGCGTGTGCACGCACGGCCAGCTCGCGCCCTATCTCACCAAGGCCGATAATGCCGATGGTTGAGCCGCTCAGGTTACGCATGCCGCCAATACGCAGCCAGTTTGAATTGGAGGTGTAGCTGCGGTCAAAGTGAGCCGGCCTGAAACCAGCGCCATTGAGTTGATCCATGCTCAGCAGATTCGGCGTCTCATGCAACCGCTTCGCCAGCATGATCATCAGACCGAACACATATTCTGCACAACCGGTGTTGGCGCGCCGCCGCACGGTCAGCAGCTTGATATTGCGTTTAGCTACTGCACCCACATCGATATTGCGCAGCACCGTGCCGTATTTCTGCACGATCTTCAATTGATCGGCACAGGCCAGTTCCGCTTCGCCTATGGTTAAGGACTCCGTTACCACGGCGTGCGCGCCAGGCAGCGCGGCGCGCAACTCGTCCTGCGTCGCAACCAGCCGCACTTCCGCGGGATACAAGCCCGGCGCACCGGCACGTGCCTGCGCCAACCAGCCCGGATAATCGGGAATATCGTGTGCGACAAAATCCGCTATGGCAGCGGTGCGCTGAGGATCGTCTGTGGCATCCAGAAATGCCTGCAACAGCCTTGGAAACGGGTCATTTTCGGCAACGATGACCGGCAACGTGATTTTGTTCGTCATGGGTTTACTGTAACGCGTTCAAAAAAGTGCGCATCTCGTCAACACAACGCGCCGGTGCGGAAAACGCTATGCCTTGCGTATAGCCTTCGAACAGCACCAGCTTGGCATGGGGCAAGGCATCGCGCATTTTCAGCATTTGTTCACGGGGCGCAATGCGGCTGTTGACACCCGCCATCACCAGCACGGGGACTTGCACTTCGTGCAGTCGCGGCAGCAGATTGCCTTGCGCAATCATCGCGTGCTGTGCATTGGCAATATGGCTCGGCGTTTTATTGTGTTCGGCTATCGACCATTCCTGCCACTCTGGAGAAACCTTGTCCAGGTCAATACGGTTGGGCAAAGTCTTTCGCGCCCAATGGCCCAGACCGAATTGCTCGACCTCGGTTTCAGAATAATTGTCGTTTGCGGATTGCGGCAACTGAAACGGCGTATTGCACAACGTCAGTGATGCTATGCGTTGCGGATGCGCGAGTGCCAACGCCAATCCGACATGTCCGCCAGAGGCTTCTGCGCCCCAATGCACGCGGTCTATGTTGAGATGATCGAGCAGCCCCAGTGCATCCTGCACCATTAAATCCAGCGTATATGGCGCGCCGCGCGGCGGCACCTGCGATTGCCCGCATCCGCGGGCATCCATGCGCACCACGCGATAGTGCCGCGCCAGCAGCGGCACCCACTCCCGCCAAAAATTGAGGCTGCGGCCAAAGCCGTGATGCAGCAACACCGTTTCACGGGCACGCCACGGATCTGTGTAGTCCGTTACGTCATAGTGAATGTCGATGCCGCCATTGTGCGCAAGATGCGCTATTGCCATGGGAATGTTTCCAAAACCCATTGAAAAGTGCCGGGACGCCTGTCACACGCACGGCGAGCGCAGCCTCTACTGAACCTCACCGAAATCCCAACACATCAAACATGTCATACAGTCCGCTGGGTTGGGTCATTGCCCACTGCGCCGCACGCAGCGCCCCGGTAGCGAAGTTCATGCGACTCGATGAGCGATGCGAGATTTCCACGCGCTCGCCCATGCCGATGAACATCACCGTGTGATCGCCGACTACATCGCCGCCACGTATTGTCGAAAACCCGATGGTGTCGTCTTTGCGCTCGCCGGTAACGCCTTCGCGACCGTAAATGGCGCATGATTTCAAATCTCTGCCGGTGGCTTGCGCAACCACTTCTCCCATGCGCAGTGCGGTGCCAGATGGCGCATCAACTTTTAAGCGGTGATGTGCCTCGATGACTTCGATGTCGTAACCTTTGCCCAGCGATTTGGCTGCCATTTCCAGCAGCTTGAAGGTAACGTTGACACCTATGCTGAAGTTCGGCGCTATCACGAGAGCGATTTCTTTGGCAGCATCCGCCAACGCCTTTTTGCCTGCATCGTCAAAACCGGTGGTGCCAACAATGGGTCGCACGCCGAGTTTGCGGCATAACGCTACGTGATGAAGCGTGCCTTCGGGCCGGGTGAAATCGATGAGGGCGTCGCAGCCTTTTAGCGCACGCTCGATGTCGTCCGTAATTTTTACGCCGCAGGGAGCGCCAGCAAATTCGCCTGCGTCTTTACCCAGATGCGGACTGCCGGTGATTTCAAGCGCTGCGGCAAGTTTGGTATCGCTGTTGCGCAATACGGCTTCGATCAGTGTGCGGCCCATGCGCCCGCTGGAACCTGCAATGGCAATATTGACTGTCATACCTAACCTATTGATTTAAATAATTTTTCTGCCTCACCCCATGCGTTATTCAACGGCGGCGTATGCCAAGCGTCGCACGCTATTTCGGCGCAGGCTCTGGATCATAAAATGGCGGCGGTGGAGAACCCGGCTCCGCCGTCCGTTCTTCGCCAAAATTGGTACGTGGTACAGGCTTGGCTGCTGCGTCAAGCAAGCGGCGAAAAAATCCAGGCCCGGTCGCGGTGGTTGCTGGTTTCTCTGCTGTTTTGACTTCAGGCTTGACTACTGGTGCTGCTACAGGCTTAGGTACTGCTACCGCGACCGGCGCAGGCGCAGCAACGGGTGCCGGTGTAGAGGCCGGCGCAACAGCAGCCGCCGGTAGCGCGGGTTGGCTGGGCGAACTGCCAAATATACGCCCGAAGAATCCCGCTTGTGCAGGTACTTTTTCTGCAGGTTTGACTTCGGGCCTGGCAACTACCGCTGCTGCGTCAGGCTTCGTTGGCAACGCTGGCGTTGCAGCAAATGGGCTGGACGGTTCAGAAGGCTCCGGCTTTATGACCAGACGTGGCATGGGCGGCGCATCCAGTGGCGGTGCCACCAGTGCATCTTTTTCAGTCTGCGCCGCAGCAGTCGGCGCCACTGGTGCTGGCTTGAGTTCTTCCGGCTTTGCGGGTTCGCCAGGGGCAGGCACCAACTGCAATTGCGGCTTGCCAACTTCAGCCACCGGTTCGCGCGCTGGCGCTATCGGCACAGGTTTCGGCACCGCTGTCGCAGCCACAGGTTCTGGCTTGATCTCGGGCTTAATGGCCGGCTTCGCTGCGGGTTTGGTTCCTGCAACGGTCTCAGCACCGGGCTTGGTGTCGGTTACGATATCGCCTTCATAGCGCACCATTTTATCGCCATCAAAAAACACTTTGAGCTGTCGCTGTTCGAGCAGTTCGCCACGCTTTTTCATGGAGTAGAAATAATCCCAGCGATCGGTGCGAAACACGTCCACCAATAGCGGCGTGCCAAGCACAAAGCGCACCTGGGTGCGCGTCATGCCGGGCTGCAATTTATCCAGCATCTCCTGCGTGATAACGTTACCCTGCTGAATATCGATTTTGTGCGTAGTCAAGCCAGGCAAAGTCGGCACCGCCATCTGCGGCATTTGCTTGCAACCCGCAATCAGCAACAGCACAAGAATTAAGTTATTGTTTTTAAGTGACATATTGGTTTAATCTGCGTAACGCGTCAGTTCCTGTAGACCACGCAACATTGACATGGTTTCCACTGCGAACATTACCTAATATCATAGCCCAGACTGCCCCCTCTCCGATAGAGAAGACGTTGAATTCAACAGAAAACCTGAAAACCAGCGGCTTGAAAGCGACTCTGCCGCGGCTGCGCATACTCGAACTGTTCGAGAAAAGCGAGGTGCGCCACCTGTCAGCCGAAGACGTCTACAAGCTGCTGCTGAAAGACGGCACTGACACGGGCCTGGCGACGGTCTATCGCGTGCTGATGCAATTTGAGCAGGCGGGGCTGCTGATCCGCCATCATTTTGAATCCGACAAGGCAGTGTTTGAACTCAATAAGGGCGAGCATCACGATCACCTCGTGTGCATGCAGTGTGGCCACGTCGAAGAATTTTACGATGCCGAAATCGAAAAGCGCCAGTCAGAAGTCGCCGCAAAGCGCGGCTTCAGAATTCACGATCACTCGCTGCACATTTACGCGGATTGTTTAAGCGCGAGTTGCCCCAGGAAAGCTGTGAAGGTTTGAGAGACCGTAACCCTCACTCACGACGTTGAAGGTGGTCTCCTGAAATTACTGCTTATCGGCCGTAGCAGCCGGTGGTACCTCGGTCCGGCAACGTCCGCAACGCTGCGGCACACCTGCCGCACGGCACTGAGTGTGGTCGAACGGCAGGTCCACCTTCCGTCGAATTCACCCTACCGACCGAGGCTGTGCGTACTGATACAAATTATTCTAATTAGCAATAGAAAGTGCTTTAATTATCCACTCCCAATTGCAGATGGATTTCATCCGTTCGCCGCTGTTTTCCAACTGGCGTAGCGCCTCAACGAGTTGGTTTTCGAGTGCGTCCAGGCTATCAAAGGCCCGATTGTGGAAGTGTTTCTCGCGCAGTTCGTCCCACAGATGCTCGACCGGATTGAGTTCCGGCGAATAC
>CANKUB010000159.1 GCA_947486575.1 Betaproteobacteria bacterium
ACTGCCCGAACAACCTCGGCGAATTGAAGGCGACGGCCCGCAACAAACTCAAGAGTGCTCAACAGCGCCCTTCGATCATCGCCGCTTGCTGGGTGCAGGCCACGTTGTGGTAATGTCATGAATTATGAAAAGATCAATAGGTCACATTCCTACACAAACAAGTTACAAAAAGTCTATTGACGGACGGTTGAGAAAGGCGTCAACTGAACGCACTCCGGTGATCCGGTTCGGGATGGATTCTCAGACTAACGAATGATCCGGTTGCTGCACTAAAGTTCGCTGTTGCGCGCGCCCCAAAAGCTTTGTGTAGACGGGCGTACCTGATGCGAACCAGCGGCAACCACCCTCGACAAGATGTCTGAGGATTATTCCGAGCTGGGTGATTGGAGCTACGTGCAGGTTCAAATGGTGAGCGACTTTTCAACATGGAGAGGCTATCTATCGATGAAATTTCTGACAACGCTAATCTGAAGCCAGCCTGAAGCGCTGGTATACGTCACGGTGACGTGACGACCTGAAGCCACTTGACGTGGCAAATCTGCGAAGCCCTGCGAAATTTTCGCGGGGCTTTGCCTTTGTGGCTGAACGATTTCAGCGCGAGCGTTTTTGGCGTAAGCTGATAGTTCATCGCAGACGCACAGATACCCCATGGCACAAGCAAATGACCGGCTGGATCAAGTGGTTCGAGAAGCCCGGCGCAATGCCGATCAGCGCGCTGCGGGGTATCGTGCGCAAGCACTGAAACTGTATCCGTGGGTGTGTGGCCGATGTGCGCGCACTTTCACGCACAGCAATCTACAGCTGCTGGAAGTGCACCACAAAAACAGCAACCATGACGATAACCCTGCCGACGGCAGCAACTGGGAGTTGCTCTGTACCTACTGCCACGAGAATGAGCACTCGAAAATTAAAGATAGCGCGGGACGCACCGCTGTCACCAGCGCCCCACCAGCCGCCACGTTCAATCCCTTTGCGGCGTTGAAGGACTTGATGGAATCCAAGAAGCAGGGCTAAAGCGTCTTTCTACATAAATTTCAGGCGATGCGCGTTAAGTGACCTGATTCAATTTCTGCGCACGAAGGTAAATTGACCGGTAGGCGGCGTTGGATGCTTTGCAGTTTATACAAAAGATACGTTTATAATTTAAATTCCCGGAAATTAACCCAATGCGCTGCTGGCTTAAGAGAGTATTTATGACACATGGTTTAGCCTGTCTTTGCGCGGCGCTGGCGTTTGCGGTCAGCGGCTGCAACAATGAACCGCCATCACCGCCGTCGAAATCCGCTGCCGCACCATTGCCCAGCCTGGTTGCACCGCCTGCCGTTAGCGGCCTCACCGTGGATGTCATCACACTGGGCAAGGGCATCGGCGTCGACAAAAAAGTTATTGAACCGCTGGATATCTACGCCAGAACCGATGCCATTTTTGTCGCGGTGGAAACAACCGGCATGGGTGAAGCCAACATCAAGGCCAAGTGGACATTTCATGGCGACAAAAAAGCCGCCGATGTCGGCGAATCCATCGAGATTCTCTACGCCACCGGCCCAACGGTCAGTTCGTTTCCGCTCAGCAAGCCCGCCAGTTGGCGGCCAGGGGATTATCACGTCGAAATTTTCCTCGACGACAAGTTGGCCGGCATCAAGAACTTCACGGTAAAGTAGTCGCGCAAGGGCAGCGTCCGCTGGCGCGATCAGGCGCATTCAGCGTTGTAGCCCTGCATCCAGATTTCTTACGTAATCCTGCGGCCGGAAATGGGTCGTTTTCAGCTCCAGGCAAATCAACTCTGTACAACCATCTCAAAATCGGCTTTAGTCGCGGAGCAATGCGGGCAAGTCCAATCGGCAGGCACGTCTTCCCAGCGCGTGCCGGGCGCGATGCCTTCGTCGGGAATGCCCAAGGCTTCTTCGTAGACAAAACCGCACAATATGCACATCCATTTTTTGTCGTTCATTGTTACGTCTCAGGCTATTGATTTGATCGATGAGTGAGAATAAATCGGCGCGCAGTTTAGCGCATTGCGTGCCCGTCTGCGTGCTCAATTGTCCGCTGTTATGCCCGCAGATTTCAGTGGCTTCGCCCACTTTCTCCGCAGGTGTACGTGCCGCGATTGGCTGTGCAAGCCAACTTGCAGACAGCTAACGCCAGACTCAGTGCGCAGAACAATTATTAATAAAAACAAATGCTTGCAATGTATTCCCGCGCTTGCGTCATTCGCTGCGAATACCGGCAGCCTTAACCACGCTTGTGTACTTGATGGTTTCAGATTTGATGAATTTCGCGAACGCCTCCGGCGTGCTGCCGCCTGGTTCCATGCCCTGTCGTGTCATGCGCACACGCACGTCTTTGTGCGCCAGAGCCTTGAGAATATCTGCATTGAGTTTATCGATGGCCGCGCGCGGCGTGCCTGCGGTAGTCAGAAAACCATACCAGTTGCGTGATTCATAACCGGGTAGTCCCGATTCCGCGAGCGTGGGCAACTCCGGCGCGACAGGTGAACGTTTCTCACCAGTGACGGCCAGCGCTTTCGCCTTGCCCGCGCGCACCTGTGGCAGCGCCGAGTAGATGCTGACGAACGACACCGGCACCTCGCCCGATATCACCGCAATTATCGCAGCGGTAATATTTTTGTATGGCACCGCAAGCAAATCAACACCAGCCGCGCTCTTGAACAACTCCGCTGCGAGATGCGTGCCTGTGCCGGACCCTGTATGCGAAAAAGCAATGCTGCCGGGCCTGGCTTTAGCCGCAGCGATGAGTTCCTTCACGGACCCCATCGATGAAGCAGTCGCTGGATTGGCTATCAGCATGTAATCCTGCGTGCCCGCGAGCGAGATGGGCGCGAATGCTTTATCCGGATCGTAAGGCATTTTTTTATAGAGGCTGGGGCTTACCGCCAGCCCTGCGCTGGTGCCCACCAGCACGGTATAGCCATCGGGCACCGCGCGCGCAACGATTTCCGCTGCGAGTATGCCGCCCGCGCCGGGGCGATTGTCATGCACCAGTTGCTGACCCCAGCCCTCGCTCAGCTTATCGCCGATGATGCGCGACACGCCGTCGGTGCTGCCGCCGGGGCCGGAGGCGATGACGAAGCGCACCGGCTTTACCGGGAAAATCTGGGCCGACGCAGCACCAGACAACGCGATGGCAAGCATTGACGGGATGTGTTTCATGTCGTTTGCGCGCTATCTGGCCGTGGTTGCCGATCTCATCGGGTCATTCCGAAATAACGTCCGCCACAGGCTATTTCTTTTTGCTCTGTGCAAACAGGGAATCGAGCTTACCCTCGAAAGAATGGTAATCGAGGTAATCGTAGAGATCGTCGCGGGTTTGCATGGTGTCAACCACGTTTTTCTGATGGCCGTCTTTGCGTAAAGCCTGAAACACCTTGAGCGTTGCGGCATTCGCAGCGCGCCAGCCCGACAGCGGATAGAGCGCCATGGCGACATTTGCGCTGCCCAGCTCCTGCGTCGAGAACAGCGGCGTTTTGCCGAACTCGGTGATGTTGGCCAATATGGGCACTTTCACCGCGTCAGCGAACTGCCTGTACATCGCTAGATCAGTAATGGCTTCGGGGAAAATCATGTCTGCACCGGCTTCCACGCACGCACACGCGCGATCAATCGATGCTTGCAGGCCCTCAACCGCCAGCGAATCGGTGCGTGCCATCACCACAAAATTGCTGTCGGTTTTGGCGTCCATCGCCGCCTTGATGCGATCCACCATTTCCTCTTTGCTGACGATTTCTTTATTGGGCCGATGGCCGCAGCGTTTTTGCTGCACCTGGTCTTCGATGTGCATGGCACCCGCGCCGAATTTAATCAGTGATTTCACCGCGCGTGCAATATTGAATGCGCCACCCCAGCCGGTATCTACATCCACCAGCAGCGGCAACGAACATACATCCGTAATGCGCCGTACGTCGGTCAGCACATCATCCAGCGTGCTGATGCCCAGATCGGGCAGACCGAGCGAACCGGCAGCAACGCCGCCGCCCGAAAGGTAAATCGCCTTAAAGCCAGTGCGCTCTGCCATACGTGCCGCGTAGGCGTTGATCGTGCCAGCGATCTGCAACGGCTTTTCGGCCGCGACGGCCGCGCGAAAACGTGCGCCAGCGGAGGCGAGTTTTGGGGAGCTACCCGCGGAAAGATCATTCATGTCAATGCTCCAGAGGTTGCCGGAAAAACAGTTTTTCCGTTTAAGAAAGATTGTCCAATTGACGGACTTAATGGGTGAATCGGTTCAATATTACATTGCAAAAAGCAGCTGATCGGCCCTGATCTTACAATAAGAGTTATAATTGTGGACTACGAAGCCGTTATTCATAATTCGGACTTACTTAGAATATTTCAGAATTTTTCAGGGACGCTTAACGATCATGGTCAATAAACCCGCCGACGAATCAGGCCGACTCACCGGCACCCAGAGTATAGAACGTGCGCTGCTGTTGTTGCGCGAAATTGCCGCACACAACCGCACGGGATCACGCCTGCTGGATTTGGCTACCCGCACCAGTTTGCAGCGCCCCACCGTGCATCGCATGTTGAAGTGCCTGTCCCACGAGGGCATGGTGCAGCAGGATGCCGATACGCATCGCTATTATCTGGGCTCCATGGCGTTTGAATTGGGCTTGACTGCCGCGCCCCGTTTCAATTTGCGCGAAATCGCGCACCCCGGCATGGTGCGTATTGCCGAGGCCACGGGTGACACGGTGTTTCTCACGCAGCGTAGCGGGCTTGATACTGTTTGTATTGATCGCCACGAGGGTACGTTTCCGATCAAAACATTCACCCTCGATATTGGTATGCGTCGCCCGCTCGGTATAGGTACCGGCAGCCTCGCGATTGTTGCCGCGCTGCCTGAAGAGGAAATTCAAGTCATCATCAACAGCAATCAAGCGCGGTTCGAGGAATACGGCATGCCCAGCACGACGTTGCTGACGCAGGCAAAGAAAGCGCAAAAACTGGGTTATTCCATGCGCGAAGCGCCCACCATGGCCGGCGTGCGCTCGGTAGGCCACGCGATACGCAATCAATCCGGTACCGCATTTGCTGCGCTGTCGGTATCCACCATCTCCAGCCGCATGACAGAAAAGCGCGTGATTGAAATTGCTGCGCTGCTCAAGAACGAAGCGCGCCTGATCGAAAAACAACTCAGCAACGCGATGTAGTTCAAATTCGGCCATTCGCGTGTAAGAGATGGCGCGATGGCACGATGGTAAGCATTTGTTTTTATTGATTTATTAGCCAGGCATTTTGTGCCTCATCAAGTCGCCTTGCGCGCTGAATGCGCCAGCTAATTATTCCCGATGATCGATCTTCCAGGACTGCCGCAAAAGCAATTCGCGCGTGACGCTAAATGTCCGCTCGACGGCGTGCGCGTGCTTGATTTGTCGCGCGTAGTTGCGGGCAACATGGTGAGCCTGTTGCTGGCGGATTTTGGCGCTGAAGTCATCAAGATCGAAACACCTGAAGGTGACGCGCTGCGCGATTGGCTGGTCGGCGGCATCGCGGCCAACTGGAAGGTCTACGCGCGCAACAAGAAAAGCGTTTGCCTTAATCTGCGCAAGCCCGAGGCCAGGGATTTACTGCTAAAGCTGGTGGAATCTGCGCAGGTGCTCATTGAAAATTTTCGTCCGGGCACGCTGGAGAAAATGGGCATCGGTCCCGATGTGCTGCTCGCGCGTAATCCGCATCTCGTCATTGTGCGCGTCACTGGTTGGGGGCAGACAGGGCCATACAGGCACAAGCCTGGATTCGGCACGCTGGCCGAAGGTATGTCCGGCTTCGCATCGTTAAATGGTTTCGCCGACCGCGAACCGGTGTTGCCGCCGAATCAACTCGCCGATTGCACGGCGGGCGCGTACGGCGCATTCGCAGTGATGACAGCGTTGCGTAATGTTGAAGTCAGCGGCGGCCAGGGACAGGTAATCGATCTGTCGCTGCTTGAGCCGCTGTTCACCTTCATGGGGCCGCAGGCAGCGGGTTACAAGGCGAGCGGCAAGTTGCGGAGCCGTACCGGTAGTCGTTCCACTACGGCGGCACCACGTAACGTATATTGTACCAAAGACGATAAATGGGTCAGCATGTCGGCCTCAACACAGGCGATGACCGAGCGCCTGTTCAGGGTGATCGGACGCGCGGAGCTGCTCGAAGACCCGCGCTATAAGACCAACGCCGAGCGGGTGAAACACGCAAGTGATCTGGACACCATCGTCGGTGATTTCATCGTCAAAATGACGCAGGCCGAAAACATGGCGTTCTTTGATAAACACGAAGTGACAGTCGGCCCCGTTTACGACATCGCCCAGTTTATGCAAGACCCGCACGTGCTTGCACGCGAGATTGTTGCCGAATATCCCGACGATGAGATGGGCATGATCCCCATGCACAGCGTGGTGCCGAAAATGTCGGGCACGCCTGGCGCAATACGCATGCGCGCGCCGAATCTTGGTGAGCATAATGGTGAAATTCTGGAGGGGCTGGGCCTCGCGGATACCGCGATACAATCGCTCGCTGATGCTGGCGTGATTTACGCCGGCGCTCAGCGTAAAAAATAAAGTTTCCAGCGACCTGCGATTCACGCCGTCAGCGCATCGCATGGGGCAACCAAGGAGCATCACATGAAACGCGAACAACCCGTCTGGCGCTCGTTGATGTACTGCCCGGCCAATGTTGAAAAGTATGTCGATAAAGCCCACACACGCGGCGCAGATGTCATTCAGCTTGATCTCGAAGACAGTGTGCCGCCATCCGAAAAGACTGCTGCACGCAAGCTCATTGAAAAGGCCGCAGCGCGCGTACGGCGCGGCGGTGCGGATGTTGTCGTGCGCTTTAACCAACCGCTATCGCAGGCGGTGCGCGACATTGAGCATTCCATATGTCCCGATGTGGATGCATTGGCCTGCACCAAAATCGGCGGTGCAAGTCACGTGCAACTGCTCGACGAACTCGTCAGCGAACTCGAAGAAAAACGCGGTATGGTGGTGGGCCACACCAAATTCATCGTGATGATTGAAACGTCCGATGCGTTTTTTCAGATACGCGATATCGTGCGTGCATCGCCGCGTATCGTTGCCTGCAATATCGGTGGCGAGGATTTTGCACTCGACAACAATATGCAACCCACGGGCGAAGCGCTGGTTTATCCCAAGCAGCAAATGATATTCGCCGCCAACACCGTGGGGATTATTCCGCTGGGCTTCATCGACAGCATTGCCGGGTTCGGCGACTGGGAAGCGTTTCGCAAAATGGTGCGGCGCTCGCGCGATTTTGGATTCATGGGCGCGGGCTGCATACACCCCGGTCAGGTCGCCATCATCAATCAGGAATACACGCCCGGCGAAGTTGAGGTTGAATACGCGCAAAAGCTTATCAAGCTCGATAATGACGCCGCTGCCAGCGGACGCGGTTCGTTCACGCTGGATGGCAAAATGGTGGATATTCCGATTATCGTGCGGGCGCGTAAATTGATCGCGCGCTATGAGGCCATCAAAAAACGTGAGTCACGCACGCTGGCAGCGATGGAGCGCAACGCTTAAAAAAATCAATTAAAACAGATAGTTATGAATTTATGACCAAGCGCCTGAACATCGTTTTCAGGGGAGCCGGTCTTGAGAGCAACGCTAACACAACCCCCGTTTTCCTACTCACAATCAGGAGCCACCATGATCTACGAAATGCGTACCTATGATTTGAAACCCCGTTCACTGCCGGAAGTCGAAAAACGCTTTGGCGAAGCCTATGAAAAGCGTAAGACCTATTCTGAACTGACCGCTTTTTGGCACACCGAAATCGGCCCGCTGAATCAGATTATCCATGTGTGGCATTACAAGGATCTGGAAGAACGCGGGCGCGTTCGCGCGGCAGCGGTAAAGGATGGCGTATGGCCGCCCGCCATAGGTGAATTCGTTGTCAACATGCGCTCGGAAATTTTCATGCCTTTTTCCGTTTCGCCAGCGTTGCCGCCCGCCAAGATGGGCCCGTATTATGAAATGCGCACGTACACCCATGCAGCGGGTGATCTGCCGAAGTTGCGTGCGGTGTGGGAAAAGGGCGTGCCGGAACGTCTGAAATTCAGCCCGCTGTGCGCCGCGTGGTATTCCGAACTCGGCGGACTCAACAAGTTTGTGCATATCTGGCCGTACCCTTCGCTGGATGCGCGCAACGCCACGCGCGATAAGGCGTCGGCCGCTGGCGCATGGCCACCCAATGCGGCCAAACTCGGGTTGCCCGGCTACAGCCTGGTGGCGCAGGAAAACAAGATCCTTGTGCCGTCGGCGTTTTCGCCGTTGCAATAATGAATGTCCGCACGCGAGCGCGCAGACTGGTTGGGAGCCCTCGACCATGAGAAAATATTTCGCGCTCGCGATGTGTCTGTATCTGTGCCTGACCGCGCCGCTTGCGGCCCTGTCAGCGCAGCCGGTTGATACCGTATTCATCGAAGAACTTACCTGGATGGAATTGCGCGACGCGATTAAGGCGGGCAAAACCACCATCATCTTCCCCGCCGGCGGCACCGAGCAGAATGGGCCGCACATGGTGCTGGGCAAGCATAATTTCATCGTCAAACATGCGGCGGAACAAATCGCACGCCGACTCGGAACAGCGCTGGTTGCGCCGGTGCTGGCCTATGTACCGGAGGGCGAGATTAACCCGCCCAGCGGGCACATGCTGTTCCCTGGCACCATTACGCTGCCGGAAGAACACTTTATCAAGATCACCGAGTACGCCGCGCGCAGCTTTCGCGTCAACGGCTTCAAGGATATTGTATTGATCGGCGACAGCGGCCCCAATCAAAAAGGGTTGCAGGTGGTGGCCACCTTGCTCAATAAGGAGTGGGCGGGCAACGATGTGCGTGTGCACTATGTTTCCGATTATTACCACTCGCAGGCATTCTCAAAATGGCTGCGCGCGCAGGGCGAAACGCCAGAGAATATCGGCACACACGCGGGCATGGAAGACACGTCGGAATTGCTGGCGATCAATCCGAGCCTTATTCGCAAAGACAAACTCGCGCCGGGCGGCGACTTCAAACTGACAGGCGTCGCAGGCAATCCCGCGCGGGCGAGCGCGGCTTATGGCAAACAGGGATTGGAATTCAAAATCGCGGCGGCAGTTGCACAAATACAAAAAAGTATTGCGGCGCGTGCGAAATAAACGGCCGACGACTACGGTTTCTTGCTTACAGTTTGGCCCGCCGCGCGCCACCCATTCAAGCCGCCCTGCAATGTTAGCGCGCCCTGATAGCCGCTTTCGTAGAGATGCTTTGTTGCGTCACGCGCAAGCACATCGTCTGTGCCGTAGAGAATTACTGCGTCGAATTTTGGCAGCTTCAGGCTTTCCAGCCGTTCTTTGAATTCTGCGCTTGGCACGGATATCGCACCGGCAATATGCCCCTGATCGTATTCAGCGCGCTCGCGCAAATCAACCAAAACCGGACGCGGCTCACTTTTCAACAGTGCGGCCGCATCCTTAATGGACACCTCCGGTCCACCTTTCAACCCGTGGCTGGAGAATACGATTACCGCAACCACAATTAGTATGGAAATCAACCACTTACGATTCATGCAAGATTGCTCCTTTAAGGCGCCGCCGGCGTAAACGCGTCGCTGAAAAATTCATCCGATGGCAGTTTGCACTGCGCCAAAAAATCAATACGCGCGGATTCAACCACGATCGGTGCGCCGCAGGCGTACACCTGATGCGCTGACATATCCGGAAAATCTTTCATTACCGCTTGATGCACAAAGCCGCTGCGGCCTGTCCAGTGGTCTTCGGGCCGCGTCTCGGATAGCACCGGCACGTACGTGATGCCGTGCTCACGTGCCCAGCTTTCGGCAAGATCATGCAAATACAAATCGGCGCGCACGCGGCAGCCCCAGTACAAGGTAATCGGACGGCTGATTTTTTTGTGTATGGCGTGTTCAACAATGGCTTTGATCGGTGCAAAACCGGTGCCGCTGGCAAGCAGAATCAGCGGCTTGTCGCTATCTTCACGCAGGAAAAAGGTGCCGAGCGGGCCTTCAAAGCGCAAGATGTCTTTTTCTTTGAGTGTGTTGAATACGTACTGGCTGAACGGCCCGCCGTAGTTACGCAAATGCAGTTGCAGCACGCTGTCGTCGTGCGGCGCGTTGGCGAGCGACAGGCTGCGGC
>CANKUB010000160.1 GCA_947486575.1 Betaproteobacteria bacterium
AGTGCGAAGATTTCCGGGAAAATGCCTGCTTTGCCCCACACCTGCGCAAAAATCTACAATTCCACCCAAATCTTCATGGTGAAAACTACCTCTCAAAACCCGCTCTGCTATAGGGATAGCCGAGGATTACAATCAAGCACTAACTAAGCGGGCAGCGCGCGCCGACAGCCAAATTCCCGCGTCACTATTCCACGGAGGCCAACATGACGCTTTTGCCGATAGCCGGTATCGACCACATCAATATGTGCGTCACCGACCTTGAACGATCTATCGCGTTTTACTGCGGGGTGTTCGGCTTTGAGATCAGGGAAGATCATCGCGATCTGGATATTTTTCCATGGGTGACGCTGGGCATTCCCAATATTGCCTATCTCGTGCTGTATGAAACTGATAAGGCGGCGACGGCAAGAGACATGCGCATTGTTCATTTCGGATTTGCCTTGCAGCCTGGCCAGCGCATCGAAGACGTTCTTGCACGCGTACTGAAAGCGGGCATCAAGACCCGCAATGACAAGCATGGCAATCCGTATCTCGTGCATTATGAAAAATCCAGCTCGATTTATCTGAGCGATCCGGATGGCTACGAGATTGATATTTCCATCAAATTTGGTGGCGGACTTGATCGGCAATAAAGTATTGTCCTGACTTAGAATACGCGTCCATGGCAACCGTCTCCTTCCGCCAGGGTATCCGCAAGCGCTTTGTTGCGCTGACAATACTGTTGCTTATCGCGACCGCTTGTGTCGGTCTCGCGCCCTATCATTGGTTCGCTGAATTGTTCAGCCATTTCACGCCACACTATGCTGTGTTCGCGCTGCTGTGTTTGCTGGGGCTGCTGCTGGTGCGCGCGTGGCGTTGGGCAGCACTGGCCTGTGCGCTGCTGCTGTACAACGGCTATCCGGTCGCGCGCGTACTGCTGCACGACAACACACCGCCGGTTGCAGTAACACGGCACGTTACGGTATTTCATTTCAACGTGGGCCTGAATCATGAACAACCCGGGCATATCAGCGCGTTTCTGCGCCGCCGCGCAAAACTCATCGACGTGGTGGTGCTGCTCGAAACCAGCCATCAGTTCGATCCCATCCTCGATGAAATAAAAGATTTATTTCCCTATCAAATCAAACACCTGGAAGATTCGCCTTTCGGCATTGCAATGGCCAGCAAATACCCGTTTGATAGCAGCGCGGTGTCGCGTGAACCGTCGGGCATGTTTCCCCACATTGAAGCCGCCATCCATTTGCCCGAGCGCGCCGCGCCGCTGGCGTTCTATGCTGTGCATGCGCCGCCACCGATTTCTGGGGAAATGGCCGAAGGCCGCAACCGGAAAATGGGTACCATCGCGCGCAAGGCTGCTGCGCAACCGCAGGCAACGCCCATCGTCGTTGGCGATTTCAACCTCACGCCGTGGTCGCCCTATTTTCAAAATTTTGTCACTGCCAGTGGTCTCAGAGACGCGCGTACGTCGCACCGCCTCGACCACACCTGGCCGGTGACATTCGACAATGCCAACCTGGGTATTGCCATTGACCACAGCTTTGCACATCCGTCGCTGCCGATAATCAGGCGCACCATCGGGCCGGATTTGGGATCGGATCATTTACCAGTGACAGTAACATTCGGCTACTGAAAAATTGTTTAACCACAGATGAACACAGATACCCCAAAGTACAAAATAGGTCGCGTTGGTTTTATCTGTGGTTAATAATTTTTGGTTTTAAACAAACAGGAATCTTCATCATGCAAATCGGTTTCACCGGTCTCGGTGCCATGGGCGTCATCATCGTGCAACGCTTAATGGCAGCCGGCCACACTGTCACCGGCTGGAACCGCTCGCGCGATTAAGCCGCAGCGTTAATCAAAACAGGCATGCGTTGGGGCAACACGCCGCGCGAAGTAGCCGCACAATCAGAAATCGTATTTTCCATACTCACTGATGCCGATGCGGTTAAAGCCGTGGCGCTGGGCGCAGACGGAATTATCGCGGGCCTGAAAAAAAGCGCCGTGTATTTAGACATGAGCACCATCGCGCCGGAATCCAGCCGTGCCATCGCCGCTGAATTCGCTAAAGCTGGATTAATCATGCTGGATGCGCCGATATCCGGCAGCCCGGTCACGCTGGTACAAGGCAACGCATCCACCATGGTTGGCGGCGACAAAGCGGCTTACGAACGCGTGCTGCCGGTGCTGCTTGCTATCGGGCCAAAATCAACTTACATCGGCGGCAACGGGCTGGCGGTGCAAATGAAACTGTCTGTCAATTCGCTGCTGATGGTAGAAGTGATTGCATTCGGCGAAGCCGTGGCGCTGGCAGAAAAAGGCTGCGTATCCCGTGAAATCGCAGTCGAAGCGATTTTAAAAAGCGTGGCGGCATCGCCCGTGCTCGGCTATCGCGGGCCGTTCATCCTTGAAGGTAAAATGCCCGCTGTGCCGCTGGCGGATGTCACACTGCAACAAAAAGACATGCTGCTGGTGCTGGAACAAGGCCGTAAACTCGGCTCACCCACGCCACTCGCCGCAGCCGCCAATGAAATAATGAACGCCTGCCGTGGGCTGGGTATCGACCATCACGATTTTGTAATCGCACACCAAGCATACCGAATACTCGGAGGACAAAAATGAAACCCGATCAATACACCACCCTGAAACCCTACAAAACCAGCCTGAAAGACACACCGAAAGTCGGCGGCCTCAAAGAAAAAGACGGCTGGGTCAACATGCAAGTGCAGTTTTTAATCAATCAAAAAATCTGCAACTCCGACAAACTGTTGGTGGGTTGGACGGTGTTGCCGCCCGGCGCGCAACACGATCAGCATCGTCATTTCAATTGCGACGAATTCTGGATTGTGATTAAGGGCAGCGGTGTGATGTACGGTGAAAACGGCGAAGAAATTCCGTCTAGCGAAGGCGATGTGGTATTCACCCCGCGCGGGCATTGGCATGGCTTTAAGAATAATTCTAGCGACGATGTGGTGCTGGCCTGGGGCTGGAGCGGCGCGGGGTCGCTGGAAGCTGCGGGGTATGAATCGATCGAGGGCGGAAGGACGCACTGAAAAACGGCACTATCGTCAAACGAGAAAAATATCAATAAAAACAAATGCTTACATAAACACTACTGCGGCTTAATCCCCAACTGATCAATCAACCGTCCCCACCGCACGCTCTCGGATTTAATCAGCGCGGCAAATTGCTCCGGCGTGCCACCCACGGGTTCGCCACCAATCGCAGCCAGCCGTTCAGTCATGTCGGGCGCCTTGATGAGTTTGTGGATGTCGGTTTGCAAGCGATCAATCACCGCACGCGGCGTGGCTGACTGCGCCACAAAACCGTTCCACGAAATTGATTCGTAATTCGGCACGCCCGATTCCGCAATGGTCGCCAAACCCGGCATCAGCTTTGAACGTTGGGCGGTGGAAATCGCCAGCGCGCGCAACTTGCCCGTAGCCACATGCGGTTTGGCAGTGGTGATCTGGTCGAACGCAATGGAAATTTGCCCTGCGATCAAATCAGGAATCATCTGCGAGCTGCCTTTGTACGGCACGTGCGTCAACTTGATGCCTGCCTGCGTCGCCAGCATTTCCGCGCTCAAGTGCGTGGTGGAACCCACGCCTGACGATGAAAAATTAAGCTCGCCCGGACGTGCGCGCGCCAGCGCAAACAAATCCTTCATCGATTTTACCGGCAGCGATACAGGTGCCACCAGCAGCAATGGCAGATTCACCACATGAATCACCGGCGCAAAATCACGCTCGGCGTCATAGGGTAATTTCATATCGAGCTTGTGACGTATCGACAACGATCCCGCGCCAGCCAGCATCAGCAGATAACCGTCGGGCGCTGATTTCGCCACCAGATCAGCAGCAATAACGCCGTTGGCACCTGGACGATTTTCAACAATGATCTGCTGGCCAAGTGATTCCTTAAGCCGGTCAGCCACAAGACGCGCGGTGACGTCCATCGATCCGCCGGGCGAAAGACCGACGATGATGCGCACATTGCGCGAGGGGTAAGCCTGTCCTGAGCCTGTCAAAGGGGATTGTGCGTTTACCGTAGCAACGCACGACAGTACGCATAGCGATGCCAGTAAACGAATCATGCTACTCCCCTGTCAATATTTACTCCGGCCGCGCCCCCGAAGCCTTGATAATTTTGCCCATCTTTTCAATCTCCGCACGCACGTAACGCGCAAATTCTTCAGGCGACGCGCCGCCCGCTTCGATCCCTTGATTTGCCAACTGCTGCTTGACTTCAGGAATCGCCAGTGCCTTCACAATGGCCCCGTTTAATTTTTCGATAATATCGCGCGGCACTTTCACCGGTGCGTGCATGCCATACCAGGTATCGAACTCATAGTCCTTTACGCCTGCCTCATTCAACGTCGGCAATTCCGGCAAAAACACTGAACGCTTTTTGCCCGATGTCGCCAGCGCTGTCAGCCGCCTAGCGTTGATAAACGGCACCGTGCCTGGCATTGCAGATATCATCACTTGCGTTTGCCCAGCCACCATATCAGTGAGCGCAGGCGCGGTGCCTTTGTAAGGGATATGCACCAGATTCGTGCCCGTGGACAGACGGAAATATTCCATCGCCAGATGCGAGGTGCCGCCACCACCGGTGCTGGCGTAATTCAGCGCGCCCGGTTTGGCTTTGGCCAATGCAATCACATCTTTCACGCTTTTCACCGGCAAACTCGGATGCACCACCAGCGTATTGGTTGTCACGCCCACCAGCGCCACCTGCGCAAAATCACGCGTCGCGTCATAGGGCAATTTTGCATACAACGTTTGATTGATCGCAATCGCGTTGTGAATCACCATCAGCGTGTAACCGTCGGGCGGTGATTTCGCCACCATGTCGGTGCCCACCGTGCTGCCCGCGCCGGGGCGGTTTTCCACAATCACGCTTTGCTTGAACGATTGCGTCAACTGCTGCGCAATAAAGCGCGCAGAAATATCATTGCCGCCGCCCGGCGTAAACGGCACGATGATGCGTATGGTTTTGGCAGGGTACGCCGAAGCCGTTTGCGCTAACGCAGGTGCAGGCACACTGCTCCCGGCAATTGCCGCAGCTACATAAAATACTACGGGTAAACGCATTTCGGGTTCCTCAAAAGTTAGCTGATTGCACGGGGTCTTCAAGTAGCACATTACAACTCATCGCTATGCCGCCCACTCCGCCAGCTGCAATCAGCACGCCGCAGACTGAAAGCAAATCACGCAAGCTATAATGCCAAGCTTATCAGCGCTATCGCAGCATTCAATCGATTTAAATATTATTTAATAAAAACAATAACTTACGCAATATCAATGCGGCAACCGCTCGCCCCCTTAAAATTATCACGCCACGAGGATTCCATGAGCAATAACCCCGCCACCATGAACGCTATCGAAATCAGCAAGCCCGGTGGCCCCGAAGTGCTTGCGTCCACAACTCGCCCTGTGCCTGCGCCAAAAGCAGGCGAAGTGCTGGTAAGAGTTGCCGCCACCGGCGTCAACGGCCCGGACATGATGCAACGCAAAGGGCTTTACCCGGCACCGGCGGGCGCATCCGATTTACTCGGCCTTGAAATCTCCGGCGAAGTGGTTGCAGTCGGCGCAGATGTGGCGCGCTGGAAAACCGGCGACAAATTGTGCGGCCTGACCAATGGCGGCGGTTACGCCGAATACTGCGTGATCGACGCGAACCACTGCTTGCCCATACCCAAAGGCGTGTCACTCATTGACGCTGCCGGTTTGCCCGAAACATTTTTCACCGTGTGGAGCAATGTATTTATTGGCGCACAACTTAAAGCGGGTGAAACGTTCCTCGTCCACGGCGGCGCGGGCGGCATCGGCACCACCTGCATACAACTCGGCAAAGCCTTCGGTGCCAAAGTCATCGCCACCGACAGCCCGGATGCGCGCTGCCAATTGTGCCGTGATCTGGGGGCAGATCGCGTGATCGATTACAAGCAGGAGGATTTCGTTGAAGTCGTACGCACCGAAGGCGGCGCAAATGTCATTCTCGATATCGTAGGCGGCCCCAATATTGAAAAAAACATCAAGGCGGCTTCGCCTGACGCCCGCCTCATCCAACTGGCGTTCGCCGCGGGCTCCAAAGTGGAAATCAATCTGATGCCCATTATGTTGAAGCGCCTCAGCTACACCGGCTCCACTTTGCGCACGCGGCCTGTGGCATACAAAACACGCGTGGCGCAAGAACTTGAAGCCAAAGTCTGGCCATTGATTGAAGCGGGAAAAATACGCGTGGTAACTGGACGCACATTCGCCCTGGCCGAGGCAGCGCAGGCACATGCCATGATGGAATCTGCGGGCCACACCGGCAAAATTTTGCTGGCCGTGCCAGGGGCATGAACGCATCGGCGCCTGAAAAACCACAATCACCTGCGCTGGTAAGCTTTTGATATTTAACTATATAATTGCGCCCAGCCACCCGGGAAACTAGATGCTCTATCACGCTCAGACCGTCTTCACGCGAACCACCAAAGGTGTTCGCGAAGCGCGCAGCACCAAGCTGCCACGCGAGCTGAGCCGTATTTTTTCGGCGGTTGATGGCAAAGCTGCGGTCTCTGAACTCGTCGGCAAATCCGGCGTGCCCGAAGGCCACTGCCATCTGGCGCTGGAGCAATTGGTTACCGAAGGCTATATCCGCGTTTTCGCCGGGCCCGATCTCGATCCCAAGAACCGGCTCAATATTACGCAGCCCATTTCCCTCGCCGGTGTCATCGAAGCCGCCGAAGATCCTGCTGAGGGCGACGAACTCGATTTCACCTCCGCCGAAGGTGTGGCCAAGGTAAAAACCGAGGCCAATGAGCGCGGCAAAGCTGAAGCCGATGCGCGTTCACGCGCCGAAGCTGCCGCGGCCGCGGCCGCCAAAGCCAAAGTCCGGCAAGAAGCTGAAAAGCGCGCAAGAGTCATTGCAGAAGCCCGTGTCAAAGCCGAATCCGAGGCGCGCGTGCGTGCTGAAGCAGAAGCCCGCGCGCGTGCCGAAGCCGCCATGAAAGCCTCGGCAGAAGCCAAGGCAGCAGCGGACTCCAAAGCCCGTGCCGAAGCGGAAGGCCGCCTGCGTACGGCGATGGAAGCCAAATTAAAAGCCGAAGCCGAAGCCCGTGCTCGCGGCGAAGCCGAAGCGCAAGCCCGCCGCCAGGCACAGGCGAACGAACGCGCCGAAGCGGAAGCCAAAGCCAGCGCGGATACCGAGCAACGCACTGAATTTGAAGCCCGCGCCCGCGCCGATGCGGAAGCCCGCGCCCGCGAAGCACTTGAAGCACAAATGAAGGTGATGTCTGAGGCGCTGGCACGCGCACAAAAGCTCGCCGCCGAAGAAGCCGCCAAGCGCGAGCAATTTGAAGCAGAAATCCGCGCACGCAGCGAGGCCGAGCACAAGGCGCTCGAAGAGGCCGAAATGCGTGCCAAGGCAGCCGAACGAGCTGTCGCGGAAGCGCGCGCGATGGCCGAAGAAGCGGCGCGCGCCAAGGCCGATGCAGAATCGCAGGTGCGTGACCGCACACGCGACGCCGAAGCGCAGGCGCGCGTGCAACAGGCAATGAAAGCGCTTGAAGAAGCCAAATCGCGCGCGGTGAGCGAAGCCGAGGGCAAAGTGCGTGCCGAAGCGCGCGCGCAAATGGAAGCCGAGCTGCGCAAAATCCAGGAATCCGAGCGCGAGACGCGGGAAACGGAAATCACCAGAGCGCGCGAAGAAGCCGACGCACAGACGCGTGACATCGTGCGCGATCTGAAAGATCAGGCGCGCATGGCCAAGGCGGAAGCCGAGGCGCAGGCCGCATCCGAACGACTCGCACGCGAAGAAATCGAAGCCCGCGCACAAGCGCAGGTGCGCGAAGCACAGGCGCAGATGCGCGAAGTGCAGGCGCAAAGTGCACGCGTACAAGCCGAAAGCGCGGCACAAACCGAAAGCGAACGCAAGGCCCGTCTTGAAGCGGAAGCCCGTGCGGACAACGAACGAAATTCACGCGAAGAGGCCGTGAATCAGGCGCGTGCCGAGGCCGAGCAAAAAGCGCGCGCCGAAGTCGAATTGCTGATGGCGGCAGAGAAAAAAGCGCGCGCCGAGGCCGACGCTAAAGCCAATCAGGAACGCCAGTTGCGCGATCAGGCCGAGCGCAAAGCCATGCAGGAACTCGCGCTCAAGATTGCCGCAGAACGCAAGGCGCGCGAACAGGCCGAGCAGCAGGCCGCTGTTGCACGTCAGGCACGTGAAGAAGCTGAAAGACGCCTATCGATAACTGCGGCGGGTGATCCCGAAAAACTTCGCATCGCCACTGAGCAGGCACAAGCCGCCGCACGCGTGGCAGACGAGGCCGTAGCGCGCGCCACCGCGATGGCTGAAGCCGCCACCCGCGCCAAAGCGGAAGCCGAAGCCCGCGTCAAAACCGAACAAGTTGCGCGTGCCGCCGCTGAAGATCGCGCCAAGGCTGAGGCCGTGCAGCGCGTGGTGCAGGAACAACAGTCGCGTGAACGCGCGGAAACGGATATCGCCGCGCGCGTGGCTCGTGAGTTAAAAGCGCGCGAAGACGCCGAGCGCGCCGAAGACGCAAAATACCGCGCTGAAGCTGAAGAGCGCGCCAGGAAATCTTCAACTGAGCGCCAGGCGCGTGACGCCAGCGCCAAAGCGGCAGAACCGGTGCGTGGCCCGGCCCGCAAGAAAAACTTGCTGGTGCTGGGCGTTGGCGGCGCCGTGGTGATGGTTGCTGCGATGTTGGGCCTGCTACACGTGCTGCCCTTGTCCGGTTACATCCCCGGCGTGCAGGACGCCATGAGCAAGCGCCTCGGCCAGCCGGTGGCTATCTCCAATATGCGCTATGAATTGTTTCCGTCGGCACAGCTTTTGCTGGAGAAAGTCAGTGTGGGCAAGCTGCAAGACGTCAAGGCCGATGTGATCTACGTGCCGATAGGTCCGGTGGGTTTGATCAGCGGCACCAGCAGCTTTGACACGATTGATGTCAAAGGTGTCACGCTTGATGCCGATACGATGGGCCTGATTGCCGGATGGGTGCGCGCACAGACGGGCGTGCCGGCGCTGCAAATCAACCACATCAAACTCAGAGGCGTGAAACTTTCGACACGCGCATTGGAGATTCCGCCGTTTGAAGTAAATGCCACGCTAGGCACGCGTGGCGAGTTGCAAAAAGCCACCATCAACGTTGAGAAAGCGCGCTTTGAAGTCACACCCAAAGACAAAGTTTGGCGGGTTGCGCTCAACGCCAGCGGCTGGAAATCCCTCATCGGCCCGGCGGTGGAGTTTGAAGACCTTGATGCAACTGCGATCGTGGACGCCAGCGGCGCAACCATCACTGACATCAAAGGTCGCGTGGGTGGCGGCGCCCTCACCGGGCAGCTAAATGCAAACTGGAGCGGCACGCTACAGGTGTCGGGTGACCTCAAGCTCGAAAACGGCCGCCTGAATCAGTTGATGCCTTTTTTCACCAAAAACTTCAGTTCCAGTGGCACACTGAATCTCACTGCCAATTATTCGATGAGTGGAGCCACATTAAAGACACTGTTTGACGACGTGCGGCTGGAAGGCCCATTTACCATCGCTGGCGGCGAACTGAATAACGTCGACATCGTACGCGCCCTGCAATCTGCGCGCGCTGGCGGTCAACGCGGCGGCAAAACGCGCTTTGAGAATCTGGCCGGTACCGTGCAGGTCAGCGGCAATAGCTACAGCTACCGGCAATTGCAATTAAGTTCAGGACCGATGAACGCGTCCGGCACTGTCGATGTCAATGATGGCGCCCTGTCCGGCCGTATCAATGCAGAGCTGGGAACCAAGGGCGTGGTGGTAGCTCGTGGCGCACTGACACCGGGCGGGACGTTGCGGGATCCTGTGCTGCGATAAGGTTGGCCTCACGTTCTGCGTCGGATCGGGTAGGAGGAAGGGTCACCCCTTCCGTCCTCCCACACCACCGGACGTGCGGTTCCGCATCCGGCGGTTCATTGAACACACTGGAGTCGTCGCATCGTATCGAGCAGCGACACCAGACCTAAACGATCAAAGAAAGACTTCGGGAAAGCCTGGTTCAT
>CANKUB010000161.1 GCA_947486575.1 Betaproteobacteria bacterium
AATGCGCCCTTTCAGAGCCAAAATCATCAAAACGCACCAACACAGTGCAAAAATCAGGCGTTCACGAGTTCCCGCACCAAAGCCGTGATTGCGCCATCAGGCTGCGCCAGGTCTTCGAGAATGGTGAAGTGATTTCGCAGCGGCAGACAGGTCAGCAGCCCCGGTAACGCACCTTGCGCACGCGCATGCGCCAGCGCTGCCGACTGCCGCTGCAACTCTGGCAATTCATTCGTGCCACATGCCAGCATGAGCGGCACCGACACCTTGGGTAAATTCAACAGGGGGCTCAAGCGCTGCACCGCCTCCTTGTCGAGTCCGAGTTTGGCGTTGAGATAGTTAAGGCGTATGGGCTCCAGATCAAATATGCCGCTGATCGCAATCCCGCCTTTCACCGCTGGCTCGTCCAGCGCCATCGCCGTGAGATGCCCGCCTGCCGACCAGCCTGACAGGATGATGTTCGCAGCGTCGCCCCCAAATTCCGCCGCGTGCTGCGCAATCCAGCGGATCGCCGCACGCACTTCGGCAATCATGCCATCCAGCGTGATATCTGGCGCCAGCGTGTAACCGGGCAACGCCATATGGATTCCATGCGCCAGCGGCCCTTGCGCAAGAAAGCTGAAGGTTTCCTTGGCACGCATTTGCCAATAGCCACCGTGGATGAAAATCAGCACGGGGCCTTTTTTATCCGCCGCGAAATAGTCGATGCGATTGCGTTCAGCAGGGCCATAGCGCAGATCAAGATGTTGCGGCTTGTCTTCGCGCAGTTGCGCACTACGCGCCGCAAAATCCGCCAGCAACGCAGGGCTGTTCGCCACGGCTGCTGAATTGTCGTACGCGGCGTCAAGTGCAGCGCGATCCATGCCACGATACACTGTCATTGGAAGCTCACTGTTACGTGCCTGCCTGCGCCGCAAGATAAGCGCGCCATCCGCCGAAACCTGAAATATCCTGCGCGCCCGCCACCGCGCACGCTTCGCACAAAAATCCCTTCACGCTGCGCCCATCGGCGAGCAGTAATGTGCCGATGGTCAGCGGCGACGGCACTTCCGCTACAAAGGCACCAAACGCAGCGTCTGTCAGCGACCACAATTCGACGGCTATCGACATGCCATCACTCGCCACCCGCACCAGTCCCGGCTTGGGCGGCACGGTAGCGGGCAGCGCATAAAGCCGATACTGCGATGTCGTGGACGCCGCTTGCAGCAAGCGTGCGCCGCGCGTGGTGAGTTGATGATTCAGCGGCAAGCCGGAAAGATGCGCACCCACCACCGCCAATACGATTTCTTCGTGCGGTTGCGGTGGCGGCTGTACTGGCAACTGCACAGCAGGCGCAGGTAACTTGAAACGCGTGGCGCCCAGCAGTACTTTGCCCGCGCGATGAAAGCGACTGCCGATGGCCGACAGCTCGTGATCTGCATGCGCAGCGCCGATCAAGGTCACGCCCGCAGGCAGACCATCGGCACGAAACACACCCGGTACCGCCAGCGCGCAAAGGTCGAGCAAGTTGACGAAGTTGGTGTAGTAACCGAGATGCGTATTGCGCTCCACTGGAGCTTCTGCAATTTGCGCATGGGTGTAAATCGTGCCGCTGGTAGGTACGGCAAGCATGTCAATCTTCGCTAACTCAACATCGCAGCGGCGTTTTAACGCACGCAAACGGTAGAGCGCCTCAAAGGTATCTACCGCATTCCATTTGTGCGCGGATTCGATCACCTTGCGTGTCACGGGATGAATATCGCCTGCGTTCGTTGCCATAAAATCTTTGATCGCAGCAAAACGCTCCGCCACCCAGGGGCCGTCGTAGAGCAGGCGCGCGACTTCCACGAACGGACGGAAATCAATCTCCACACATTCCGCACCAATTTCACGTAACGTCAGGAGCGATTGCTCAAACGCCACGCGCGCAGCATCGTCACCATAAAACTCGCGTTGCGCCAACGCAGGCACGCCGCAGCGAAACACTGAAAGCGAAAATCCAGCGGAATCACCTGTATCAGCGCGCGCATAAATATCGTGCGCATCAAAGCCGCGCAGAGTTTCGAATACCTTCGTGGCATCCTCACACATCAACGCAAATACCGATACGCAATCAAGCGAGCGACAAGCCGCAACCACGCCGCTGGTGCTGACAACGCCGGGCGTCGGTTTCAACCCTACAATGTTATTGAACCCGGCGGGCACTCTTCCCGAGCCGGCGGTATCGGTGCCCAGCGCAAAGCTCACCAGCCCCGCCGCCACCGCCACCGCCGAACCCGAACTTGAACCGCCGGAAATATAGTCGCGATTAAACGCATTGTGGCAAGCGCCATACGGCGAGCGCGTGCCCACCAACCCGGTGGCGAACTGATCGAGATTGGTTTTGCCCATCAGCAATGCGCCTGCATCGAGCAGGCGTTGCACCGCATGGGCCGTGGCTGTCGGCGCATAGGCATACGCCGGGCACGCCGCCGTCGTCGGACAGCCTGCCACATCAATATTGTCTTTCACCGCAAACGGCACGCCATACAGCGGCAGCGAAGCGCCGCCTTTACGTCGCGCCTCAAGTGCTGCGGCCTGCTGCGTTAACGCGTCTAGCGGCAGGCGATGTATCCAGATGGGGTTGTCAGCGAGTTCGCCAATGGCGCTGTGAATATCCCGCACGACCGCTGCGGGTGTTAAAGCCCCGCGCGCGTAAGCCGTGGCAAGCGTCGTCAGATCAAGGCTGTACGGTAATGACATATTGAATTCAAATTCGCGTGGCCAAAATTGGAGGCGATCAGTCCCAACTCCAAAGCAACATGTATGCCACGAATTCGCCGCAGCGATCGGGCGACTTTAATCATGAATCATCGGCAAGTAAAAATACTTAATAAAAACAATTACTTACAAAAGTTTCTGAAAC
Organism: Betaproteobacteria bacterium; assembly: GCA_947486575.1. Lineage (GTDB taxonomy): Bacteria > Pseudomonadota > Gammaproteobacteria > Burkholderiales > SG8-41 > UBA5216. The sequence goes on from CANKUB010000161.1 coordinate 2,882, forward strand.
GCTCACCCCATCTCGCCTCGTCCTGCGCTATGCCCAGCGCTGCACCCTCACGCAGCATCGCGAGCGCACCGCTCGCGTCCACCGGCCTGCTGATGAGAAACCCCTGAATCTCATCACACGCCAGTGATCGCAGCACATCAAGTTGCCCGGTGTTTTCAACACCCTCGGCAATCACTTTGATTTTAAGCGCGTGCGCCAGCGAAATGACCGACGACACAATGGACATGTTTTCGCTGTTTTGCAGCATGCCGTGAATGAATGAACGATCAATTTTCAGCGCGTTGACGGGCAGCCGCGACAGATAGGCCAGCGACGAATAGCCAGTGCCAAAATCATCGATGGCGATGTTCACCCCCATGTCGCGAATTGCTATGAGTTTTGTTATGCAGCCTTCAATGTCTTCCATCAACAGGCTTTCGGTGATTTCCAGATCAAGGCTGTGATCAGGGTTTTTATCCAGCAATACGCGTATCTGCTCGCTAAAACCCTTGCGCCGCAGTTGCACCGCCGACACGTTTACCGCGATGCGCGGCACCGCAAGCCCTTGTTGCCGCCACGCGGCCTGATCCTGCAGTACACGCGCTATGGCCCACTGCCCGACCTCTACGATCATGCCGGTTTCTTCGAGTATGGGAATAAAGTCGCCCGGCGCTACCAGCCCACTGTCGGGGTCGTTCCAGCGAATCAGTGCTTCGAAGCCGACAATGCGCGCGCTGTCGGCTTGCACCTTGGGTTGATAGTGCAACACGAACGCATTGTTCTCCAGTGCACGGCGCATTTTACTTTCGAGGCGCAGTGTCTGCGTCATGCGCGCATTCATTTGCGGCTGATAAAACATGTATTGCTCGGACGCTGCTTTGGCCTGCTTCAATGCCGCTTCGGCGTTCCTGAAAAGCGTATCGACATCCGTGCCATCGTCGGGATACAGCGCAATGCCGGCCACCGCCGACAAATTGAATTCGTGATCATCCACCTCAAACGGCAACTTGAACGCGCCGATGATGCTGCGCTCTATCGCCAGCAGCAACTCCGCTTCATTGCCGCAATCGCCAAGCACCAGCGCAAAATGGTCGCCCGATACGCGCCCCACATTGTCCGCTTCAGGCCACGAGGCGCGCAGGCGCTGCGCAAACTCGCGTATCACCTTATCGCCGGACTGCCGTCCGAGAGATTCATTCACAAACCGAAAGCGGCGTATATCCAGCAATAATACCGCCAGCCGTGCGCCACGCGCCGCTGCCGTCTGCAACAATTGGCCCAGACGTTCGTTCAGCAGATTACGATTGGGCAATTCTGTCAACGCGTCGTAATAGGCCAGATAGTCGATGCGCTTTTCTTTTTCGATGACTTCCAGCGCAAACGCCACATCAGCCGACAGATCCGTCAGCAACCGAACTTCCTCTTCGGTAAAAAAATTCTTTTCGTGCGCCATCATGCCGAATAAGCCCGCAACCTCGCCGTTTACCATCAGCGGCATCACGATTGCCGACTGATAGCCGAGCTCCGCCGCGCGCCGCCGCCGTGTGCCCGCCTGCATTGTTTGCGCCGCAATATCATTGTTAAACACCGGGCGCTTCTCACGTATGCACTGCGACAGAATGCCTGATTTTTCAATGCGCTGGTCACGCGCGGCTTGCTCCATGGCAATAAACGTTGCGGCGTCTTCGCCCGCCCACGACAGTGACTCCACATTGCCACTGAGCGGATTCACCAGCCCCACCCACACCACGCCAAATCCACCATGCTCCACCGCAATTCGGCAGGCCTCTTCAAACAGCGTGTGGCGGTTCTTGATGCGCACCAGCGCCGCATTGATGTTGCTCAACACCGAATACACGCGATTCAAACGGCGGATTTTATTTTCCGCTTCTTTGCGCGCCGTGATGTCCACCCACACCGACGTGCAGCCTCGCAACACACCTTCGCCATCAGTATCGGGCACCCTGAAGCGTTCGTAGTCCCGCGTCTCGCCCGTCGCGTCCTGAAATGAGTATTCATCGTGTTGCGGCTTGCCATCAAGCGCCGCTTCCAGTGTGCCGCCGTTCCAGTGTCCGGTTAATTCAATATTGACGTCGCGCGCAACGCGTCCTATCAGCCGACTCGCATCTGCGCCCAGGCGGCTGGCATTGCGCGCATTGGTCCACACGTAGCGGTCTTCGGCATCAAAATAGGAAAGGCATACCGGAATAGCTTCTGTTACCCGGCTGAGAATGACATTCAGTTGTTCGCGCTCACGCTCCAACGCCAGTTTATCGGTGATATCCACTTCCATGCAGGCGAATATCGGTTCAGCGCGCACGCCGGGAATCACGCAAGCCTGACGGATCACCGTTACCGTAACGCCGTGCCGCCCCTGCGCGGTTGCTTCTGTCACCCCTGACGACTCGTGGCCGCGCTCCACCTCGCCCAGAAAAGCCAAAAACGCTTGATACTGCTCTGGCGTTTGCAGCAATTCATCCATACGCTGACCGATGGCTTCGTCGGCATCTATGCCATAGAGCATTTCGGAGGCAGGGTTCCAGTACAGCACACGCGCCTCACGATCAAACCATTGAATCGCCACGCCGGGCGTATTTTCCAGCGTGGCGCGCAGCCGCTCTTCGCTGTGATGACGCTCGGTAACGTCGACATCCATACAAGCAAAATAAGTCCTACCGGTGGGCGCCGGAATCGGAAACAGCGTGGAAACAATGACGCCGGATGAGCCGTCTTTACGACTGAACTTACTCTCGGCCGGATCAAGCGCCTGCCCGGTGATATCCATGTCCTGCAAGTTATCCAGAAAATCGCTCGCCTGTGCTGGCGTGTAAATACCCAGCTCATCCAGTGTGCGGCCCATGGCTTCCTGCTCGTTCCAGCCGTAGATCGCCGTGGCGGCCCCGTTCCAGAAGCAAACACGCCCGTCCACGTCAAACCACAGCACCGCGACATTCGGCGTATTGTCCAGCGTTGCGCGCAACGCACGCGCCGCACGCTCCTGCTGAGTAACGTCGTACACCGTTGAACGCGACATCGTAAAACCGCCCTGCGCGTCAAACAGCGCTGAGCTGCTGATAGCGACTGTCTTACGCGAGCCATCACGGGCGACCAACTCGGCAACCTGCTCGTGAGCGGCGCCATCGGCTTTGAACAACGCAGACGCGGCGCGAAACCTGACGCCGCCGACTTCATCGAGAAATCCGGCAAATTCGCGCTTGCCGATGATTTCGTCACGCGTACAACCCAGCCAGCGCAGTTCCGTTTCATTGATTTCCACGAATACGCCGTTCGCGTCCAGCGAATGGTAACCACAAGACACATGGTTGTAGAGATCACTCAAGCGGGCGGCTTGCGCCGTTAGCGTATGGTTGGTCTGGCGCAGTTCCGCCGTTCGCGCTTCCACGCGGTTGCGCAACAGGCGGTTCCACAGCAATTGCAATACCGTTAGCGCTATCACTGCCAACAGCAGAATCAGCAGCGCATTTAAATCAGTCATGAATGCGGAGGCAACATTTCATCGACGGACCTCCATGAGCGGCACCTGCTGTCAAACGCCGTGTTGCATCACCCAGCGTGCCGCCTCAAATAACGGGCGATCGTTGTTGCGCGCTGCGATCAGTTGCGCGCCCACCGGCAAACCGTTCGGCCCGGTAAACAGCGGCAAGGTCATGCAGGGCACATGCGTGCTGGTCCACAACACGCAGTGCGAAGCGTTGCCGGTCGCGTTAAGTCCCAGCGGCGCCTCGCCCGATGCGGAGGGCGCCAGCAACACATCGTAGTCATTGAAGACATCATGCATGCGACGCCGCATGCGCGCGAGAAAACCCCGCGACTCACGATACGTTTCAAAGCTGCACGCAAGGCCATCTTTCAGCCGGTTGTTACGCAAGGTTTCACTGATCATGCCGTAATGATGATCGATCTCCCAGGCGCGATTACGCGCAAACTCGAAGCTCGATACCCAGCGGTGCGCATCGTCAATGCGTTTAAAATCATCGTGCAGCGTAACGTCGGTGACACTGGCACCCGCTTTGGCGAGTTGTACTGCGCAGTCTTCGAGCGACTTTTGCGTGGCGGGGTCGCACTGATCCCAGAACGGTGTACGGCAAAATCCTACCCGTAACGCTTGCGGTGCCTGCGCAACCTGAGCCACCATCGGCTGCGGGGTGACTCCAAGCAGCACATCGCGATAAAGCGCAATGTCTTCCACCGAGCGCGCGATCAATCCGACGGTATCCACTGATCCCGCCGCTTCCATCACGCCGTGGCACCGAATATCGCCCCAGGTGGGTCGATAACCGACGCAGCCGCAATACGCCGCCGGTCTGATGGTCGAACCTGTGGTCTGCGTGCCCACAGCCAGCGGCACCATATGGTCACCCACTGCCGCCGCCGAGCCACTCGACGAGCCGCCTGGTGTACGCGCGGGGTCTTGCGGATGATGCGTCTTGCCGGGATGCCGATTGGCAAACTCGGTCGTCACTGTTTTACCCATGATCAATCCGCCCGCACGGCGCGTAAGCGCCACCACGGCAGCATCGATATGCGGTCGATGTCCCTTATGGATCGGCGTGCCGTACTCGGTGGGCATGTCACTGGTGTCGATAATATCCTTGATACCCACCGGCACCCCTTGCAGTGCGCCTACTTTACCGCTGGCATCCAGTGCGCGCGCCTGCTTCAATACCAGATCAGGATCGAGAAATTGCCACGCTTCGACCTGCGGCTCACGCGCGGCGATGTGGTCAAGACAGGCACGCGCGACCGCTTCAGCGGTGGTTCTGCGTGCCGCTATGTCGCTTACGATTTCACTGGCAGTGAGTTTATTGAGTGATTTTTCTGTCATGACGTATGTTCCGGATAAAATATCAATAAAAACAATTAGTTATATAAAACCGTGTTTGAAGACCTGTAACCACTAGGCACGATAAATCGGCTCCGGTTGCGTAAAAAAAGCATGCAAAATGTGATAGACCGTCATGTAATTAATCTGCTGAAAACTCGCATGCGAAATACCGGACATCACCGCGAACTGTTTATCGGGATTCGGCAGACGCCTGAAAAACTCAAGCAGATCATCAAAGCCTGCAATGCCGTCAAACTGCCCGCGCATGATGATGGTCGGCGCATGGATTTTTGTCGGATCGCACACCGGCAGCTTCGAGCACATATCCACGTAAGTACCGGTCGGCACGGAATCGTCGAGTGCCAATACCTGATCGGCGAACGCTTCGATAACTTTTTCTTCGGCGCAACCGGGATGATCACGGTTAAAAATCGAGTGCATGAACGCACGATCCAGCGGCCTGCGATTTATTTTCAGAAACTCGGGCAGCTTCTTTTTGCGCTCGTCGAGCGTGGGGCTGCCCTCGCCCGTCCACACAAACGCATCCAGCGCCAGACGCGAAACACGCTCCGGGCAGCGTTGGGCAAACAGTGCCGCGCGCAATGCGCCACTGGAGATGCCATACACCATGAATTGCCTGATGCCACGCGTTTTGGCGATGTAATCCGTTGCCGCCACCAGATCATCCACACCGTTTGAAATATCAAAATTAATATCGCGCTTTTTATCGGAGCGGCCATAACCTTCCATATCCACGCACCAGGTATCAAAACCCTTTTCGATGAAGTAATCCATCGCCGACGAATACGGACGGCCCGGCAGTTTCAGGTCAAACGTCGGCTGCGATGCCATCGACGAGCCGTGCACAAACAGCACCGCAGGCCGATTGCCCGGCACGGCAGCGCATTTTTCAAACAGGAAGAGATTGACGTCGCCCTTTTTCGTCCAGTGATCCTGAGCAATAATGGCTGTTGCAGCTGCTGACATGTTGAGACTTTCGAAGTAGATTTCAAAGTAATAGAAGCGGGGGCATAAGTCTAGGGCAGCCTATGGCGAGCGTCAAACCGTGGACTGCATTCGCCATTCCGATTTGCGTGCGGACGGGTAGCCCCTATAATTCGCCGCTCCGGCAACTCTCGCTTCTACCCATGAAAATCGACAACTGTTTCGCCTGGTTCGCCTGCTTTCTTTTGTGGAGTTCAGGCGCTGTGCACGCGCAACCCGTTGCAAAATTTCCTGCAAAAGCGGTACGCCTGGTCGTGCCGTTCCCGCCGGGCGGCAGCAACGACATCCTCGGTCGCTTCATGGGGCAACGGCTCACCGAGCGGCTGGGTCAACAGGTGGTTATCGATAATCGCGCAGGCGCCGACGGCATCATCGGCACCGAGATCGCCGCCAAGTCACCGCCCGACGGCCACACACTGGTGATTATCTCGTCAACGTATTCAATGAATCCGGTACTGTACAAACTGCCCTATGATCCGATCAAATCTTTCACGCCCATTTCGATGATCGGCACCGGCGGCAATGTCATCGCGGTACATCCTTCCGTGCCGGCAAAAAACGTGAAGGACCTGATTGCCGTGGCGAAATCGCGGCCCGGCCAGCTGCGTTACGGTTCGTCAGGGATGGGCGGCTTTAACCACTTCGGCGGTGAGTTGTTCAAAACCATCACCGGCGTGGACATGATTCACGTGCCCTACAAAGGCGGCGGCCCGGCGATGATTGACGTAATGGCGGGTCAGATCGAGGTTTTGTTCAGCACCCTGATTCAGGCATTACCGCACCTTCGCACCGGCAAAATGCGCGCGCTGGGTGTCGGCAGCGCTAAGCGCTCGCCGCTGATGCCCGAAGTGCCAACCCTCAATGAGAGCGGCGTTACAGGCTACGACGGCAGTATCTGGTGGGGCTTGCTGGGCCCGGCCAACATTCCGGTCGAGATTCAAACGCGCCTGCACAGTGAGGTTGTCGCCGTGCTGCGTGACCCGGAAGCCGCCAAACGCCTTGCAGCGGAGGCCGCCGAGCCGGCCATTGCCACGCCGGACGAGTTCATGAAAATCATTGCGCGCGACATTGTTAAATGGACTGGCGTCGCAAAGCAGGCTGGCATCAAACTGCATTGACGACGTAACCTATTGCTTTAAATCATTAATTTAATACCAGCCTCAGAATTAAATCAGTGGTGTGACTTTAGCGGATTGAAACGATAGCGTTACGATTTTCTGGGGATGTCGAGCATTCCAGAGAATACGTGGAGACAACGCTGCAATTTGTCCTGTCCTGCTGGGGTCGGCATGAGGTGGCCACATTCGGCGCATTCATCGACTTG
>CANKUB010000162.1 GCA_947486575.1 Betaproteobacteria bacterium
AACCATCCGATCCACAAGCCCATGCGCGCAAGCATCCGCCTGCCCTCGCCGATCAGCGGGCGTTAGGCTCTTCAATGGTCGCGCTTATACAAAGCACTATTCCCGTTTTGGCGTCACTCGACCTGAATGAGACGGTGACGTTTTATACCGAACGACTAGGCTTCGCGAAGCGGATGCATATCGATAACTACGTCATCGTCAGCCGTGACAGCGCCGAAATTCATTTCTGGCTCTGCAACGAACAACATATCGCGGAAAACACATCTTGTTATGTGCGCGTGGCCGACACACAAGCACTATTTAACGAATTCAAATCCGAGGGTCTGTCGGTTCAACCGCCAGAGATCCAACCTTGGGGAATGAAGGAGCTGTACGTGATTGACCCACACGGCAACCTGCTGAAGTTTGGGGAGGATGCGTAGACCGCATGTAGCAAAGCGCCATACGGGTGCACCGATGGTCTTGTGCCTGCTACTTGCTGACATTGTGCAACTGTGCGAGTCCCCCGCACGTCTACCCTACTGCCGCAAACCAAGCCGTTCGGCGAGCCGCTCGTACAATTGATATTGATCGCGCACAAACTTGTCCGTATCGGCGGAACTGCGCACTGCGGCAATGCCTCCCAGTTTGTCCACACCGGCGAGCCAGGCGCGATCCGCCGCCAGTTTCGAAAGTGCGTCGTTCCAGCGCGCCATGACATCTCGCGGCAGATGCGATGGGCCGGCCAGTGCAGACCATGCCGCCAGACTCTCCATCTCCGGCCAACCGAGACTTCTGGCGGTCGGCACATTGGGCAGCTCCTTGAGTGAGTCTCGCGTCGTTGTCATCAGCGGACGCAGTGTGCCGGCACGCAAATGCCCCAGAAGTGCGCCGAGATTGCTGCAGGCAAATTGGGTCTGCCCGCTCAGCAGCGATACGGTCAGCTCACCCGATCCCTTGTACGGCACACCCACAGCAGCGTCCTTCCGTAAGCCCACCAGATTGAAAAGGTACTCCGGGCCAAAGTTTTGCAGCGTCCCTTCGCCCACGGTCGCGAAGTTCAGTTTGCCCGGCTGCCTGCGAATCTCGGCGATGAGGTCTTTCATTGATGTGTATGGCGCGTCCCCCTTCACTGCACAGACATAGGGATTGAACTCCAGCAATGACAGGAAGGTGAATTCGTTTGCGCCATATTGCGCCTTGCGGTCTGTGGCCGGCAAAATCACCTGCGATGCGATGCGCGACAACAGCAGCCTGTGACCGTCCGGGATTGCATTGCGTACCGCGAGCGTGCCCACCGCACCGGAAGCGCCGGGCTGATTCATCACAACCACAGATTGTCCGTTCAGATAGCGGTGTGCGTGCTGCGCCAGATTCCGCGCAGACAGATCGGCATCGCTACCAGCCGTGTAGGGAACTACCAGCAGGATCGAGCGTGAAGGATATTGCGCATGCGACATGGTCGTGGTGACGATCAAGCAGGCCAATAGGAGGCTGCCAAGCCCGCGCATGAGCATAGAAGGCACAGTTTTGCCAATGCGGACAAGCGTGCTCGTACAAATTTTGTGTTTCATATTGTCACATTACGCTCGATGTCATCACGTCGGACACAACCAAAACGCTACACCGCCGACAACCGCCGGTGCACCTCGTGGCCGATTTCGATTTTGTTCTCGCGCAACCGGCGTTCACGTTCACGAAACGCCCGCTCTGAGGGCACACGTATTTCGTCCACACCGTTCGCCCGTGGCGTCGCCTTGATCTTGTCGACGAGTTCGCTTAATTCGCGTTTCAGTTGCTCGACCGGCAGCATGATATTCGGGTCAATGACCAAAAACAGGAAACCGTAGTCCTGCACCTGCCCGCGGGGGCGTGTCGCGCCACACAGCAGGCCGAGCGCTTGTATGGCGAACGACAGCACAAAGCCGCGGTGTCCGCCGAATGGCAGCAACCCGCCCAGCAGTGCCGCTTTAGGATCGCGTGTAGGATTGCCGCCGGCATCAATGGCCACTCCCTCTGGCATCTGTTCGCCCAACGCCATTCGAATGGCTGTTTCGCCGAAGCGCATGGCGGCGGTACCGATATCAAAGATAACCGGGCCGCGGCTCGAAGGCATGCCGATGGCAATGGGATTGGTACCCAGCGCGGGCGCCTTGCCGCCCAGCGGCGCGACGCGCGGCTGGGTGCTGCAGGTGTGGATGCCGACAAGATCCGCCTTGGCGATGTGCTCAAGATAATAGGCATTGCGTCCGCTGAAAAACGCGTTGTGCACACCCACCAGCGCCAACCCCTGCCGCCGCGCTTTCTCGATGCCGATTTGCGCTGCCTGAAAAACCGGCACATACCCCACCATATTGGCGCCGTCCAGCATGGCTGAACTGGGTGTCTCGTTGACGATGGTCACTTCGCCGTGTGCATTGCCGGATTTCGGGTTTTCGAGGATGGCCAGTATTTTGGCCAGACCGGAGCCACGATAGCCGCACAGGTCAGCGTCAATCAGGTGATCAACGATAATGCCTATCTGCTCCGGGGTATAGCCCGAGTTGCGTAAAGCGTGCCCGCCCAACGCGCGCGCTTCAGCCACACTGAGCGCAATAAGCTGCGCGCCATCTGGCACATTAATGTGATCTATTTTCGTGTTCATGGATTGTCAGATTCGCGCGGAAATCCACCCCGCTGCACAGGATGTTGCCGCACACTGCTTACAGTGGAAATTGTTTTATCATGCGTGGCAGTGTACCTCACAATATCGCGGCGTAAAGCACTGTGACCTGCAGTGACGCCCGCATTCGCCACTCACAAGGAATTACCTCATGCGTCGTACAGCAGGTTTGGTTCGTTTTTTATTTCTCGCCCTTGGTGTGCTGACGCCCATTGGCAACGCATCGGCGCAAGCCTATCCGATTAAGCCGGTTCGCATGATCCTGCCCTTTCCGCCAGGCGCTGCCAGTGACATTGTGGGCCGCATTCTTGGCACCCGGCTGGGGGAGCAAATGGGACAAACCTTCATCCCCGACAATCGCGTCGGTGCGGGTGGCAATGTCGGCCTTGTCGCTGCTGCCAAGGCATTGCCTGATGGCTACACGGTACTGGTGAGCTCGCCCGCCATTGCGCTGGCGCCCCTGCTATACCCCGACGTGCAGTTTGATGCCGTGCGGGATTTTCAACCAGTGGCGCGCGTGGGCACCATTGAAAACGTGATGCTCGTGCATCCTTCAGTGCCGGCAAAAACGCTGAAGGAGTTTATTGAACTGGCACGCAAGAGTCCGGGCCGCCTGAGCTTCGGTTCTGGCGGTGCGGGCACGACCAATCATCTGGCAAACGAATTGCTGATGTACACGCAAAAACTGAGCATGCTGCATGTGCCTTACAAAGGTGCGGCGCTCGCAACGGTGGCACTCATGTCTGGCGAAGTTGACGAGGTTGTCATTGGCGTGGCGCCCGCCATGCCCATGATCAAAAGCGGCAAGGTCAAGCCGCTGGTCGTTTTGTCCGAGGCGCGGGTGCCGCTATTGCCGGACGTGCCGACATCCACTGAGGCTGGGGTGCCGGATTTACGCATGTCAATCTGGTACGGGATATTCGTTCCCATCGATACGCCCAAACAAATTACGGCGCGCCTCACGCGCGAAACCTTGAAGGGACTGGAATCTGCCGATCTGCGCGAACGGATGCTGACTGCAGGCGTCACGCCGTGGCCGGGACCACCGGAAGCCCTGACCGACTTGCTGCGTAGCGAAACGGCACGCTATCGCACCGCCATCCAGGCCGCGAAGATCAAACTGCGCTAACGCACACCCGGAGCCTAGCTGATGAAATCCTGCTGGATCGTTACGCGCAACAACCAGTCGATGCTGGAAATGCGCGATGTGCCTGTGCCACGACCAGGGCGGAATGAAGTACTGATCCGGGTACACGCGACGGCTCTGAACCGGGGCGAATTGATCGTCGGTAGCGTGGTTCACGGTGGCCCGGAAAAGCTGGGGGGTACCGAGGCGGCCGGCATTATTGAAGCCGTCGGCGAAGGCGTCACCGGCTGGCATACGGGCGATCGCGTCATGGGGCGCGCACGTGGCACCTTCGCCGAATATGCGCTGATGTACCAAGGACAAATTCTGCCCAAGCCAGAGCGGCTGACGTGGGAACAGGCAGCCGCCGTGCCTTCGGCATTTCTGACGGCATACGAGGCTGTCGTCCGCTATGGCAGGTTACAGCGCGGGGAATGGCTGTTGGTGGCGGGCGCATCGTCCGGTGTGGGCGCCGCAGCCGTCCTCACAGCGAAGATGCTCGGCGCGCACACGATCGGCACCTCGAGTTCCGCCGCCAAGCTGCAAAAACTGCAGGGCTTGGGTATGGATGCCGGCATCCTCACGCCCTGCGCCGAATTTTCCCGGCAGATCATGGATATTACAGGTGGTACCGGGGCGCACCTGGCCGTCAATCTCGTGGGCGGCTCGCTGTTTCCAGACCTGTTGCAGTGTCTGGCGCTGGAAGGCCGGCTCGCAATCGTGGGCTACGTCGATGGTGTGCATCAGTCCGGCATCGATTTGACGCTGACACATTTGAACCGGCTACAGATTTTCGGCATTTCCAATGCGCGGCTCACACCAGAGCAACGCGCACAGACGACACTCGGCTTCAAACGCGACATCCTGCCGGCCATTGCAGATGGGCGCATAGCCCCGGTCGTTGATCGCGTATTCGCGTTTGATGAACTCGCGGCAGCCAAGCAGCACATGGAAACCAATGCGATGACTGGCAAAGTGGTAGTGAGGATATCGTGAAACGTTTTGCATTACTGGCAGGCATGCTGACTGCGGGTGTGTTGACCGCGCTCGCTGCTACTGTTTCGGCGCAGCCAGCCTATCCCAGTCGGCAAATACGCATTGTGGTGCCATTTCCGCCCGGCGGCAGCGTCGACCCTATCGCACGCACGGTCGCTCAGCAGATCAACGAGCGGTGGGGCCAGCCGGTGATTGTTGAAAACCGCCCCGGCGGCAATACCATCATCGGCACGGAACTGGTGGCAAAAGCGGCGCCCGATGGACACACACTGCTGCTGGCTTCCCTGACGTTCGTCACCGCCCCCGGCTTGCTGCCGCACCTGCCCTACGATCCCTTGCGAGACTTCGACGCAGCAGCCACTATCGCCCGTTCAGGTTATGTGCTGGTTGCCAATCCGTCCTTGCCAGCCAACAATCTGAAAGAACTGATCGCGCTGGCAAAATCACGCCCCGGGCAGCTCAATTACGCTTCATCAGCCGTCGGCGGGGCGCTGCATCTGGCTGCAGAGTTGCTGAACATCATGGTCGGCACAAAGATGCAGCACATTCCGTACAAAGGCTCGTCACAGTTGATGCCGGACCTGATTGCGGGGCAGGTTCATTTATCGTTTCAGTCGACGATAGGCTCCATTCCATTTATTAACAGCAAACGCGTCAAGGCGCTCGGCATCACCAGCACGACCCGCTCGCCGGCGCTGCACAACGTGCCGACCTTTGCCGAAGGCGGCCTGCCCAAATATGAATTGGCAGCTTGGTACGGCATTTTGTTACCAGCAGGGACGTCAAAGGAAATCACTGCGCGGCTCTCAGCAGAGATGGCCAGGATTCTCGCCCTGCCGGGCGTGCGCAAGGAGCTCGCGACGCAGGGACTGGAGCCCTTTACGTCAAGTCCAGAACAATTCAGAGCGATGATCAAGGCGGATCTCGACAAGTTTGCCCGCATCATCAAAACCGCTAATATTCGTTACGAGCAGTAGCAGGACAACGCGCACGAATTTTCATGAAGCTGCTAGACTTTGCAGCACACTCACAAGAACTCACAGCAAAAGAAATCCATGGCTATACACAAAAGCACCATCCGTGTCGGCACCGGCGCGGGATTTTCGGATGACCGCATCGAACCTGCGGTTGATCTCGCTGAGCGCGGAAAGCTTGACTATCTGGTGTTTGAATGCCTCGCCGAACGCACCATCGCACGCGAAAACCTTACACGGCTGAAAGACCCGGAGCGCGGCTATACGCCTTATCTCGTCGAGCGCTTCCAGGCTGTACTGCCTGCCTGCGTTAAAAACGGCGTGCGCATTGTGACTAACATGGGCGCGGCCAATCCGCTGGGCGCAGCACGCGCGGTACGGCGTGAGGCAAAGGCGCTGGGTATTGCTGATCTGCCGGTAGCCGTGGTTACCGGCGACGATGTGGCCGATATCGTGCGCAATAACCCGCAATTGCCGTTGATGGAAAACGGCGCTCCTGTGGAATCGCTGTTGCCGCGCATGGCGTCCGCCAATGTGTATCTCGGCGCTGATGTGATTCGTGAAGGATTGGCCACTGGCGCACCGGTGGTGATGACGGGGCGCGTTTCGGATCCTTCATTGTTTCTCGGTACGATGCTGCACGGGCTGGGCTGGCGCTACGATGATTACGCCAAGCTGGCCGTAGGCACGCTCGCGGGACATCTGATGGAGTGCGCGGCACAAGTGACCGGCGGCTGCTTTATTGATCCTGGCAAAAAGGATTGCGACGATCCGGTCAATATCGGCTTTCCGTACGCCGATGTCACTGCCGACGGCAGCCTGACTCTGGGAAAGCTCGATGATTCTGGCGGCCGCCTGGATGTCATGACCTGCACTGAGCAAATTCTATACGAGATGCACGACCCTACCAGCTACATCACACCCGACTGCATACTCGATATCACTGGTGTGGATTTCAAACAGGAAAGCAAGAACCGGGTGATCGCTACCGGCGCAAAGGCACGACCGCGCACGCCAACCTACAAGGTGGTGGTCGGTTATCACGATGGCTATATCGGCGAGGGTGAAGTCGGTTACGCAGGCCCTAACGCGCTGGCGCGCGCGAAGCTCGCCGAGAAAATCGTGCGTGAGCGGCTGCAAAAGCGCGGCTTCACCTACCCGGAAATTCGCGTTGACTACATCGGCATGTCGAGTTTGCACGGCATGGGCACAGGACGAACGGAGCCTTACGAAGTACGGCTGCGCATCGCTGCGCGCAGCCCCGACCGCAAGGCTGCGCTGGCGGTGGGCTTCGAAGTACGCACGTTACATGTCAACGGGCCTTCCGGCGGTGGCGGCGGCTCCAATGGGATTCGTGAAGTGCTGGCGGTGAAATCCATATTGATCCCCCGCCACATGGTGAAAACAGCCGTTACTGTGGAAGGCACGCTATGAATACGGGCACAGTAAAGGTCTACGATCTCGGCCATGCGCGCGCAGGGGACAAAGGCAATACCTCTAATATTTCGGTGACTGCTTACGATGACCGCGCCTGGAAAATTCTCTGCGCGCAACTCACGCCGAAACGCGTGCTGAAGGCTTTCGCGGGCATCGCCAAAGGCCCGGTCACACGCTATGAGTTGCCCAAACTCAAGGCGCTGAATTTCGTCATCGAAAACGCACTGGGTGGCGGTGTCACCGTGTCGTTGGCACAGGACATGCACGGCAAAAGCCTGTCTTTTCTAATGCTGGATATCGAGCTGGATGGGTGATGGCAGTAAGCGAATAACGTAACTAACTGTTTTATATAGTGTTTTAGAGGGAACCCCTTTGCGGCACACTTCTCTAATCGGTCTTGTTTTTGCCACGATACCGTTTGCTGCGTGCGCGCAGTATCCGACGAAGTCGATTCGCTTGCTGGTGCCCAACGCGCCCGGTGGCGCAGCCGACGCTACCGGACGAATATTCGGCGGCGCACTGGCACAGGCACTGGGCACGCAGGTCATCATCGACAATCGCGCGGGTGCAGGCGGCAATATCGCTACGGAAATCGCTGCCAAATCTGCACCCGACGGCTACACGCTGGTGCTGGCAAATGTGTCACACGCCATCAGCGTCAGCCTCTATCGCAAGCTGGGCTATGATCTGCAAAAGGACTTGATGCCAGTTGCGCTGCTGGTCACCAGTTCGTACGGTGTAACAGTTAATCCGGCGGTAGCGGCAAAATCGATCAGCGAACTAGTCGCGTTGGCGCGTGCAAGACCCGGCGTGCTCAACTACGGCTCCAGCGCGAACGGCACCTTTCTCGGCGGCGCACTGCTGTGTCAAATGACCGGCATCAAAATGACCAACGTCGCCTACAAAGGCGGCGCGCCTGCATTGGTGGCGCTGCTGTCGGGCGAGATTGAAGTGGCGCTGACCTCGGTGGCTGCAACCCTGACGCATGTGCGCAGCGGCAAACTGCGCGTGCTGGCGGTGAGCGGTGCAAAACGCGCGCTCGCTGCACCGGACATCCCCACCGTCGGCGAATCCGGTGTACCCGGCTACGAAGCCGCGTCATGGTACGGCTTGATGACACCCGTCGGCACGCCGCAGGATATTCGCACGCGCCTGTACACTGAGTCGATCAAAATCGTGCGCCAGTCGGAAATGAAAGACAAATTTGTAGCAGCGGGCATAGACCCCACCGGCAGCACATCAGAACAATTTGCCAGCTACCTGCGCAGCGAAATCGAAAAATGGAGCAAGGTAGTAAAAGCGACCGGCATGCGTATCGAGTAGGTTGACGGTCCCGGCCCCTGCCGCGATACTGCCCGCCACACAGCCGACAATTCATCCCGTAAAGGTAACGCCATGACCGAACAGGAACTCTTCGCAGAACTGAAAAAAATCGATACCCCCACCATCACCAACGTGGTGGCCACCTACCCCGGCCGCCCGCATTGCCTGGAACTCTACAATCCGTGGAGCGAAAACTGGTACACCAACAACCAGCTTTCATGCTGGTATCCCGGACTCGGACCAATGGCCGGCTACGCCGTCACCTGCACCTATGGACTACCCGATCACACGTACAAGGGCCATAGCTGGATGACAGTGCTGGAGGCAATGGACAAACTCGGCAAGCCATCGATATTGTGCCTGCAACAGAAATTTCCTGCTGAGATCGCCGATAAAGTGGGATTGTCCGGCGGCAACATGACCTCATCGATGCGTGCGTGCGGCGCCATCGGTTGCGTCACCAACGGCCCGTCACGCGACGTGCACGAAATTCGCCCGATGAATTTTCAATACCTTACGCGTGGCGTGTGCGCGGGCCACGGCCCGCAGGCCGTGCATGCCGTGCAGGTGCCGGTAAGCATTTCAGGCATGGATGTCGCACCCGGCGAAATTATCCACATGGATGAAAACGGCGCAGTGAAATTCCCCGCTGACCGGCTGGAAGACGTGGTGTGCAGCGCAAAGGCGCTGCTTGCCGAGGAGGATGAGCGTGTGGGGCAGTTGCTCAAGGTGAAAGGGATTGCTGCGGTCAGGGCCATCATGGCGGGGCATCAATACGTTAAGACGTGATCGCGGCGAATAATTTTAAGTTTATAGCTGAACCGCAGGGCGATATTTGATCCATCCATTTGGAGACCTGCTGTTTTTGCCCTCTGCCGACATACAGACCGATGCAGCCGCCTGTCCGCTGATCGGGGACACCGGTCACCCATGTCACACGGAGCCAACGGCAGTTAAGGCCGAGCACTTGCCAGTGAGCCACCGCCCTGAACGGTAGCTTTACTTTCTTACCCGCCTTATTCTAATTCGCAATAGAAAGTGCCATAATAACGTTTTGGATTACGGGAGGCGTTATGGCACGCAAGGCGGGTGGGGCGAAGGATCTGGCGTGGGCGCGAGAGCAGGTGGCCGAGGCGCGTAGCGCGGATGAGCTGCGGCATGCACAAGCTATTTTGCTGCCGCTGGAGCTGGGGCTTAGTCTGGAACAAACGGCGGTGGCGATAGGGCGTTCGGTGAGCCTGACCTGTAAGCTGCGCAACCGCAAGCGGCGCGAGCGCGCCAAGGAAATCCCGCTCAGGAAGAAGAAGCGGGAATTGCGCAACCGGGCGGCGACCACACTCGCCCGCGAGGCCGCACTGCTTGACCAAGTGCTTACCGAGGCCGGCA
>CANKUB010000163.1 GCA_947486575.1 Betaproteobacteria bacterium
GATAAGAACGGCCCGCGCGCTGATCAATATACCGTGGCAATGCCACGTCAGCGTCGCGCGTGGTTCTCGGGGCTGTGGAGTGCGGCGCTTGACCCGCCGCGTATCCCGGATTTAGCGACTTATACTTCCTAATGAATAATCTCGGTTCATTGCAGTCGCTGGCCCTTGATTGCCGGGAGCATTCAGTTTGACCACCGCCACGCCGCCGGGATACGGCGCATGGCGCGGCAACGCCATCTGCGCGTGCGCGCTTGCGCACAGCATCACAATGGCCAGCGCCTTGCCGCAGCGGCACAACATGGGTTTCACGTATTGCATCAACGTTATATACCCTGCTGTGCAACGCATTGCGACGCCCTCACACAACACGCCACCTGATGCGCTATCGCCGCTGGCACCGGGTGTTTGCCCGCGAGCACCTCGTTGATCCAGTTCGCCGTCACTTGTGCGTCGCGGCTCTGCGGTAACACTGGTAACTCAGGTGATAGTGCCGCACTCCAGGTTTCAACGGTCTCGCCATTAAGCCAATCGATCGACGGCTCGCGACGCGGATGCGCGACAGCCTCGCCCTCAGCGCCGCGCAACAGCAAGGCATTCGCCGCATGCTGTGTAAAAAACTCGCGCATGCGCACCACGTATTCAGGATGCGTCACACTCACCAGCCGCACCGCCGGCCTGGCAAACGGTTGCAGCATTTTCGCCAGCGCATGCCCCGAACTGCGCACGCCCATCAGGCGGCGCAGCGCCAGCACGCGCGCAAGCTGCGGCGCCAGTACGTCTATGCTGACAAACGCGATCCTGCGCGTGCCCAACTGGGAATTCGCTTCGTCCATGGTGCGCGCGGCGTTAACACCATTTGCGCCATTGGTACCATTTGTACCTTTGGTACCCATGGCCGCCAGCACCTCATGCGTGGTCACGCGGCCCGTATCTGCAAGCACGCCGTGCAGCAGCACCGGCACGCCCGCACGCGCCACCAGATGCGCCAGCAAGGGCGTCAGATTCGGCAATTGGCGTGCGCCGTTGTACGCCGGAATAACCAGCGGCACGGTGCCTGCGGGTGCCATCAAATGCACATAACTCGCCTCACACGCATCCAGAAAACCGGCCAATTCCTCCAGCGATTCACCCTTGATGCGCAGCGCCATCAGCACCGCACCCAACTGCAAATCAGGCACCGTCCCTGCGAGCATGGCGGCAAATAACGCGTGCGCGTCTTGCCGGTTCAGATCGCGTGCGGCATGTTTGCCGCGACCGATTTCCTTGATAATGTTGATGAGTTCAGCGGTTTTCACGAGCGAATGATCGCATGCCGATTGCCGCGATGGTATCCAAATCCTGCAAAACAGGCAGGCAAAGCGCTGTCTCGACGCCCTGCTTCAACCCCCTGCGCTTGCGATGTATCGTCGTCAATCCGTTGCCCCCGAACGCAGTGAATCCCTTAAAATGCGTCCAAATTCAATCCGGGAGATACGTTTGAAGCACAGTAGGTTTATCCATTGCGCGGGCATGATTGCTTTCGCCGCTGCTACGTGCGCACACGCGCAAGTCACCGGCTATCCGTCGCGCCCGGTGCGCTTCATCGTGCCCTATCCGCCCGGCGGCACCACCGATATCGTGGCGCGCGGCATCGCCAGCAAGCTCGGCGAGCATTGGGGCCAGCAATTCGTTATCGACAATCGCGGCGGCGCCAGCACCATGATCGGCGCTGATCTCGCCGCAAAATCACCGCCTGATGGCTACACCTTGCTGCTCGCCACGCAAACCACCATTTCGATCAACCCGCAAGTGTTCAAGCAAGTACCATACGATGTCGTGCGCGACTTCGCACCCATCACACCGCTGGTGTATTTCCCCTATGTCATCGCGGCACATCCGTCGTTTCAGGCCAAGTCGGTAGCCGACTTGATTGCGCTCGCCAAAGCCAAACCCGGCAGCATCGCCTACGGCACGCCGGGCACGGCATCCACCAATCACGTCGCTGGCGCGCTGCTTGAAACCATGGCGGGCATCAAACTCTTACACATACCCTTCAAAGGCGCAGGCCCCGCGCTCACCGCCACACTCGGCGGCGAAGTGCCGCTGGTCATCACCGGCATCGCCACCGTGCTGCCGCACGCCAAAACCGGCCGCACCAGAATACTTGCGTTCTGCGCCGAGAAACGCCATCCCAGCTGGCCGGACATTCCGTCCACCGGCGAAACGGGCCTCAAAGGGTACGACGGCGGCACGTGGTTTAGCGCGCTCACACGTGCAGGCACGCCACCCGCGATCGTTGGCGCGCTTAACAAAGAAATCATTGCGGGGCTTGCAACACCCGATCTCAAAGAGCGCTTCACTGCGATAGGCTTTGACATACGCACCAGCACACCGGATGAATTTGCACGATTTATCAAAGAGGATATGGCGCGGGTAGCCAAGGTGATTAAATCTTCGGGGATCAAGGCCGAATAAAGGCTTTGCCCGCAACATGGATTTTGCAGGCTGGCCGCAGCGTTTATGATTTAATTGATCCCTACCTGACAACCCGGACAAATCCCCCGTGACTGCCAATACCCCCACCCGCAAGACGCAAATCGACGCACTGCTACTCAAGCTGCCGGGCGCAAGCGCAAGAAAAATAAATGGCCTTGACGCCTACTTCGTCAGCGACAAAATGTTCGCCTGCATCAGCGGCAACGGCATCGGGCTGCGCCTGCCCGCCACCACCGCAACCGAATTGCAGTTCTCCAGAGACAACATCTTCCCGTTTCAGCCCGGCGGAATCGCCAGTTCAAGAGAATGGATACAGATCGACCGTGCCGACGCCAGCGATTACGAGAAAGATCTCGAACTGTTTAAAACATCCCTGGCGTTCGTAAAAACCGGGCGTATCCCGAAGCGTGATTCGTCGAGCTAGGCTTTGATATCCGCGTCATTGCTCGGGAAGAAGTTACGCGATTTATCAAGGAAGATGCGGCACGGATTGCCCAAGCGATCAATGCTCGGCTTTTCGCAATAAACAAGCTCCCTATAGCGAAGCTATTACTTCGACGCTGATTTGCGTGTCAATACCTTGACCACAACGGCGCGCGCACCCGAGATCGAATTTTCAGCGGAATAGTACGGCTTACTGCACATTCGCACTAATCCCCGCCTCCTTGATCAGCTTGCGCCAAAGTTGCAGTTCGGCGGCGATAAGCTCCTGCAAGCCTGTTGGCGTAGACGTGGCTGGTTCCAATCCACTGTTCACGAGTAGCTGCACCACGGCTGGCTGCTGCAATCCCTTGTTAAGAGCTGCATTAAGTTTTTGAATAATGGGCGGCGGCGTCCCTGCGGGCGCTACGAGGCCGCGCCAGCCGGTGTTATTGAAGCCCGGCACGGTTTCGGCGATGGTGGGCACGCTGGGCGCACCGGTCAGCCTGCGGGTGTAGCCCACACCCAGCACTTTGAGGCGCCCGGTTGCGATGTGCGGCTGCACCGATGGCAACGAGATGAACGCAATGTGCATTTGCCCGGCGATCAGATCGGTAAGCAAAGGGCTACCGCCGCGATAGGGCACATGCACCATGTCGATGCCGGCGAGCTTCATCAACAGCACGCCGCCCACATGATTGGGCGTGCCGTTGCCGGGCGAGCCGAGATTGAGTTTGCCCGGTCGCGTTTTGGCGTAGGCAATGAACTCACGCATGTTGTTGGGCGGCAAGCCACCGAACGTAACCAGTGAGTACGGCACCAGCGTCGCCAGACCGATGGGGGCGAAATCTTTCAGCGGGTCGTAACTGAGTTTCATGCCCAGCGCGGGCGCGTAGGTCATGCCACCGGAGGTTGCCACCAGCAGGGTGTAACCATCTGGCGGCGCTTTGGCCGCTAACGCGTGACCCACGGTTGCACCTGCGCCCGGACGGCTATCGACTACCACTTGCTGACCGAGCGCTTCGGTGATGGCCTCGCCCATGGTGCGCGCGGTGGAATCAGCGCCTGCGCCCGGCGGGTAGGGCAGGATCAGGCGTATGGGTTTGCTGGGGTAAGCTGCGGGCGTTTGCGCTTTTGCGTGCGATGGCTCCAGCGCCAGCGCCAGCATTGCTGCAAAGCTGGCGAACGCGACGGCACTTCTTGCAGGCATGGCGCGTGGGCGCTGCGTTTTGCAATGGCGCAGAAAATTGCTGGCACAACTATCAGGCAACACAGTCTTCCAGCAAATAAATGTCAATAAAAACAATAGATTACGTAAAATCTACTCAACCAGAATATCGCCCATGCGTACGATATCAATCACGCTGCGCACGTTCAATTTCTCCATGATGTGCGCCTTGTGTACCTCAACGGTGCGGTGACTGATACCCAACTGCTCGCCGATTTCCTTGGCGTGCAGCCCGCGCGTCAGGTGACGCAGCACGTCGCGTTCGCGCGGCGACAGCGACGACAGCATGTGTTCGCGCCGCGACTTGCTGGCCAGTGTGTTCATGCGCCCGAGTTCGCGTGCAAAGGCAGTTTCGATGGCGCTGATCAGATGTTCGTCTTCAAACGGCTTTTCCAGAAAATCGATGGCCTGCCCAAGAAACGCGGTACGCGCTGCATTGACATCGCCATGGCCGGTAATGATCACCACCGGCAGTTTTGATCCGCGCGTGGCAAGCTCGCTTTGCAGTTGCAGGCCGCCCATACCGGGCATGCGAATATCGGCAATCACACAGCCCATCCATGCGGCGTCAAACGCATTCAAAAAATCTTCGGCGTTGGCGAATTGCGCGATGTGGTAGCCGCGCAGACTGAGCGACAGCGAAATGGAATCGCGTATTGCCGGATCATCATCCACCACGTAAACCGTAAGCTGCGTGCGCTGGACTTGCGGCGAAATTTCAGGCGGCGCTTCCTGCGATTTGCCGCTGTGATTAGCAATCTGCGCGTTCATGGTGTGATTCTTTCCTGATTAGCCGCCGGTTAGTTGGGTGATGGCGCATCCAGCGGTAGCGTAAAGCACAACAATCCGCGGTCACCGGGCACCGCCCAGATCTGCCCACCGTGAGCATCTATGATTGCGCGGCTGATGGCAAGGCCCATGCCCATGCCTGAGGTTTTGGTGGTCACAAACGATTCAAACAAGCGCTCGGCATCCTGCGCGCGGATGCCGGGGCCGCTGTCACGCACTTCAACCCGCAGCATGCCTGCCTTGTCTGCCGCGATGCGCAGGCTCACGCTGCCGCTCCTGCCACCGGGGTCTGCTGCGCGTGATGCCGCCGCGCTGTCTATCGCGTTCATCAGCAGATTGCGCAGCACCACTTCAATCTGCACAACGTCTACCAGCAACGGGCCGACAATACCGTCGGGGCTGCGGGTATCACAGGTCAGCACGACATGCGCGGCAGCGGCTCTGGCCTGCAACAATGCTGCCACGCGCGCAGCGATTTCCGCCATGGCAACGCGTTCAAGTCGCGTGGAGCCGGATCGAAAAAAATCGCGCAGCCGCCGCACCACGGCGGACGTGCGTCTGGATTCTTCAACCAGCTTGCCCATCGTATCATTCAGTTGCACGCGATCCAGCGCGGGTGCAGCAGCCAGCAACTGGCCTGCCGTGGCATAGCCCGACAACGCAGTCAGCGGTTGATTGATTTCATGGGTGATGGCCGCTGCCATTTCGCCTGCGGCAGCGAGCTTTAACGACTCGCGAAAATCCCGCGTCGCGCGCCGCTGTTCGTCGATAGACACACCAAGCAGCAATCCGGTAATCGCCAATGCCATCAGCAGCAGTTGCAATTCAAAAACTGAAATCGGCTGATAGCCGCTGAAATAAACCGCCACAAACAGGCCGATTTGCACCAGCGCCATGGCGCTCGCGGCGCCCACCATGTCAAAGCGTGTAGCCGCCCAGATCAATGGCAGGAACAACAAATAGAAGTTACGCACGTGGTCACGCTGATCCTGAACAAATACCCACCACACGCACAGCGCGATGCCCGCTATCTGCAACCACGCTTCCGGCGCGCGCACCCATGCATCAAACTGCGCACGACGTTTTTCGCAGAGGTACATCAACAATAACGGCGCCGCCACCAGCACACCCACGCTGTAACCGATAAAAAACCGCCGTGCGCCATTGAAATAGCGGTCTGCCGGACCAATGCCGTGCGCCACCAGCACGCCCACGTACGCCATGCCACACACCAGCATGCAAGCGAGTGTGACACCTATCAGCCGCAACACATCACGCCGGGTATCCAGTTCAACGCGTATGCGAAACCGCCCCGACAGCGCATGCGCCATGGCGAAAAAACCCGCTGTCAAAACGGCACTGTTGATGAGGATTAACGTAAACGGACGCGGGCTGTCGGGCAAAGCGTATTCGCCCCACAGCGCAGCAATGAATACCAGCGGCGCATAGCGCGCACCACACAGCATAAACAACACCACCGCCACGGCCGCTTCAGGATTAAACGGCGTAATGCCAAAGCGCGCGGGATACACGTACGTCAGCCAATCCAGCACGACATAGAGCACCAGCAACGATATCGCCAGCACGCGCGTGGGGTAGGCCCCCAAGTCGTGCGCCGCACTGCCGCTTTGAGGGAGCGCCAACACCCCCGCTACGCTTTTATCCATAGGTAAATTCTCGCACAGCGGCGACGGCGAAGCACGCGCGGCAGCGCGCCGCCTGCGTTTGCCTGCGCGGTCTGGATTGTGGTATCGTAAAGCATGCGTAACATATTGCTTTTATTGACTTTCTCGGTATTTTCGGGCGCAGCAGTTGTAGGCCCGGCGCTGCTCTGGCCGCAGCACGCGAGCGCGCAGCAGCAGATCCGCCAGCTACCAACCAATGGCAAACGCGCGACCACGGGTGATCTGCAGCCGCTGCCGCAAGTGGTTATCGGCCGCGAAACGCTGACACTCGCACCCGGTGGATTGATTTTCGATACCAACAACCGGACCATACTGCATCAGAGCCTGCCTCCGGGCTCTGACGTGTGGTATCAGCTGAACAGCACCGGGCAAGTACAGCGCATCTACATCCTGCGGCCTGAAGAACAGGCGCGCCTTGAAAAAGAAAAGAAATTCTTTTTCTTTTGATTCACGCAACCCGAACCCTCTGAGAATCCCGGAATAACCGCTTGGCGAAAGTCTATATCAAGACCTTCGGCTGCCAGATGAACGAGTATGACTCGGACAAAATGGCGGACGTGTTGCGCGCCTCGCATGACATGCAGCCGACCGACAACCCTGCGGACGCCGATGTGATTCTGTTTAACACCTGCTCAGTGCGCGAAAAGGCGCAGGAGAAAGTGTTTCACGATCTCGGTCGCGTCAGGAAATTCAAACGTGACAACCCCAATGTGTTGATCGGCGTAGGCGGCTGCGTGGCCAGTCAGGAAGGCGCATCGATCGTCTCGCGCGCACCGTATGTGGATATGGTGTTCGGCCCGCAAACCTTGCACCGTTTGCCGCAACTCATCGACGCACGCCGCAGAACCGGCAGACCGCAGGTGGATATTTCGTTCCCGGAAGTGGAAAAATTCGACCACCTGCCGCCCGCGCGTGTGGAAGGCGCAACCGCGTATGTGTCAATCATGGAGGGGTGCAGCAAGTACTGCTCGTTCTGCGTAGTGCCCTACACACGTGGCGAGGAGATTTCACGCAGCTTCGACAGCGTGTTGACCGAGGTGGCTGAACTCGCGCTGCAAGGCGTGAAAGAAATCACCCTGCTGGGGCAAAACGTTAATGCGTATCGTGCGTTGACTGAAGCAAAAGACGCTGCCGATTTCGCCCTGCTGCTGGAATACGTCGCCGAAATTCCTGGCATCCAACGTATTCGCTACACTACCTCGCATCCGAAAGAATTCACGCAACGGCTGATCGATGCCTATGCAACGAATCCCAAGCTGGTGAATCAGGTACACCTGCCGGTGCAATCCGGCTCGGATCGTGTGCTGGCAGCGATGAAGCGCGGCTACACCGTGCTGGAATACAAATCCATTATTCGCCGTCTGCGCGCGGTGCGGCCGGATATTTCGATTTCATCGGATTTCATTGTGGGCTTTCCCGGCGAAACCGATGCCGATTTCGAAGCGACGATGCGACTCATCAACGATATCAAATTTGATGGCTCATACAATTTTGTCTACAGCCGCCGTCCCGGTACACCAGCGGCTGATCTGGCAGACAATACGCCTGAAGCGGTTAAACTCGCGCGCGTGCAACGCCTGCAAAGCGTGGTGGATGAACAACAGCAAACTTTCAGTCGCGCGATGATCGGCACGCCTCAGCGCGTGCTGGTTACCGGCCACGCGCGCCGCCAAAATCAACTGGCAGGACGCACTGACAACAATCGCGTGGTCAATTTTGACGGCCCTGCGTCGCTGATCAATCAGTTTGTGGAAATCACCATCACCGAAGGTTTGCGCTATACCTTGCGCGGCGAGCTAACTGAAAACGCCGCAGCAGTAAATTAAAAATCCTTTGAAAAACAATAACTTGGATATCGACTTTACACCGGTCAACAATCAGCGGCTGGCCAATCTGTGCGGGGCGCTGGACGAAAACCTGCGCCAGATAGAGCGCACCTGCGAAGTCACCATCGCGCGCCGGGGCGAACATTTCACGCTGACAGGCGCGCCGGAAAAAACCCGCATTGCCGCGCGCGTGCTCGAATCGTTTTACAGCAAGGCCAATCACGCGTTAAGTCCCGAAGACCTGCAACTGGGGCTGGTGCAGGCCGCGCACACGCCCGGCACACACAGCGCCACCGGCGAGCCGGTGCTGATCACGCGGCGCAGTGACTTGCAGGGCCGTACGCCGCATCAAGTGGAATATCTCAAGAAAATTCAGGCGCACGACATCACCTTCGGCATCGGCCCGGCGGGCACCGGCAAAACCTACCTTGCAGTCGCGTGTGCGGTGGATGCCTTCGAGCGCGATGCGGTGAAACGCCTGGTGCTGGTACGTCCGGCGGTCGAAGCGGGCGAGCGGCTGGGGTTTCTGCCCGGTGATCTGGCGCAAAAGGTTGACCCCTACCTGCGCCCGCTCTACGACGCGCTCTACGATTTGATGGGCTACGACAAAGTCGCGAAGATGTTCGAGCGCGGCGCGATTGAAGTGGCGCCACTTGCCTTCATGCGCGGACGCACGCTAAATCACGCGTTTGTGATTCTCGACGAGGCGCAGAACACCACGCCCGAGCAGATGAAAATGTTTCTTACGCGCATCGGGTTTGGCAGCAAAGTGGTGGTGACGGGCGACGTGACGCAGATTGATCTCGCGCGCGGGCAAAAAAGCGGTCTCATCGATGCGCATGAAATCCTGAAAACCGTGCGCGGCATTGCCTTTACCTATTTCGGCGCGGAAGACGTGGTGCGCCATCCGCTGGTGCAGCGCATCGTCAATGCGTATGAAGGACGCAAGCGCAAAAGCACGGACGTACAAACACCGACTGACAATTGACCGGCGTGCACGCACCGCGCTTGAATCTAGCCGTGCAGTACGCGGTATCCGCCACCGGCAAACCTTCGCGCGCGCACTTCCGCAAATGGGTAAGCGCCGCGCTCGAACACGATGCGCGCATCACACTGCGTATTGTGGGCAGAGCGGAAGGGCTGACGCTCAATCGCGATTTCAGAAACAAGGACTACGCCACCAACGTGTTGACGTTTGTATCGCATGATCAGGCGCCGTTTGAAGGAGACCTTGCACTATGTGCGCCAGTGGTTGCCCGCGAAGCGCGTGAACAGAAAAAAACACTGCCCGCACACTACGCC
>CANKUB010000164.1 GCA_947486575.1 Betaproteobacteria bacterium
TATGAAGGACGCAAGCGCAAAAGCACGGACGTGCAAACACCGACAGACAATTGACCGGCGTGCACGCACCGCGCTTGAATCTAGCCGTGCAGTACGCGGCATCCGCCACCGGCAAACCTTCGCGCGCGCACTTCCGCAAATGGGTGCGCGCCGCGCTCGAACACGATGCACGCATCACGCTGCGCATCGTAGGCCAAACGGAAGGACTGGCGCTCAATCGCAATTTCAGAAACAAGGATTACGCCACCAACGTGTTGACGTTTGTATCGCATGATCAGGCGCCGTTTGAAGGAGACCTTGCACTATGTGCGCCAGTGGTTGCCCGCGAAGCGCGTGAACAGAAAAAAACACTGCCCGCACACTACGCCCATCTGACGGTACACGGCGTGTTGCATCTGCAAGGGTATGACCATGAACTTGAGGATGACGCAATCGTCATGGAAAGCCGCGAAACCGCGATCATGGCAAAATTAGGGTATGCTGATCCGTATCAAGTGTGATCATGTCTGACAACGACGACCGTAAACCTTCCGTGCTCGACCGCATTTCGGCATTTTTAATGCGCGAACCGGAAGACCGCGAACAGTTGCTACAATTGCTGCATTCAGCGCATGAACGCGATCTGCTGGATGCCGACGCGCTGGCGATGATTGAAGGCGTGCTGCAGGTTTCCGAAATGCAGGCGCGTGACATCATGATTCCGCGCTCGCAAATGGATGTGATCGACATCGGTGAATCACCGGCGCAATTTATTCCCATGGTGATACAGACGGCGCATTCACGTTTCCCGGTAATCGGCGAGAACAAGGATAACGTCATCGGCATTCTGCTCGCCAAGGATTTACTGCGCTATTACGCAGGCGAAGAAGAATTCAATGTGCGCGAAATGCTGCGCCCGGCAGTGTTCATTCCTGAATCCAAACCACTCAATGTGCTGCTGAAAGAGTTCCGCGCCAGCCGCAATCACATCGCGATTGTGGTGGACGAATATGGCGGTGTGGCGGGGCTGGTCACAATCGAAGACGTGCTCGAACAAATCGTCGGGGATATTGAAGACGAACACGACGTTGACGAGGTGGACGAAAAGATTGTGGAGGAGCGCGGCGGCCAGTATCGCGTCAAGGCGCTGACGGAAATCACGGATTTCAATGCGGTTTTTGGTACGGATTACAGTGACGAAGAATTCGACACCATCGGCGGCCTGGTGCTGCAACGCTTTGGCCGCATTCCCAAACGCGGCGAGCAGGTCAGCTTTGACAACCTGAGCTTCAAGGTGCTGCGTGCGGACAGCCGCCGCATGCATCTGCTACAGGTGGTGAAGAAAAAACCGGTGTGATGCATAAGCACATGCCGCACCTGATAGCGTGCGTGGCGGGCGCGGTAACGGTGCTGAGCTTCGCGCCGTTTTACGCCGTTCCGCTTCCCTTCTTCACCCTTGCTTTGCTGTTCTGGCAATGGGCACAGGCCACCACACCCAGACTAGCCTTTAAAACCGGCTGGTGGTTTGGTCTCGGCTTTTTCCTTGCCGGCGTATCGTGGATTTACGTCAGCCTGCACACCTTTGGCGCGATGCCCATGCCACTGGCAGCGGGCGCGACCCTTTTGTTCTGCGCATTTCTTGCCTTGTTTCCCGCGCTGGTGGGTTACGCGGTTGTGCGCAGCGGGCGTTCAGCGCCAGTTAAGTTTTTGCTGGTTGCACCTGCGTTGTGGGTGGTGTCGGAATGGGTGCGCAGTTGGACATTCACCGGCTTTCCGTGGAACAGCGTGGGTTACTCGCAGATTCCCGGCAGTCCGCTGGCGGGCTTCGCGCCGGTGATCGGCATTTACGGCATCAGTCTGGCAGTAACCGTGATTGCCGGATCGCTCGCGTTGCTTGCCATGCACTGGCGCAAGCGTAAAGCCGTGCATCGCGTGTCGGCGGCTATCGTTGCCTGCGTGTTTATCAGCGGCTTTGCACTAAAACAAATCGAATGGACGACGCCCACTGGTGCGCCGGTAACGGTAAGCCTGCTTCAGGGCAATGTCGCGCAAGACCTGAAATGGCGCGAAGACCAGTTGCGCGAGACGCTTGTCACCTACGCGAAAATGATCGCCAAAAGCGATGCACGGCTCATCGTGCTGCCCGAAACTGCGCTGCCACTTTTTCTACATCAAGTGCCGCCGGACTACCTGGATGCCATCGCAGCCCACGCCAAAAAACACAATGGCGATGTACTGATCGGCGCGCCCGAATACGTCAGTGCGCGCACTCAAGAGGGCAACTACTACAACACCACGTTTTCATTGGGCACTGCACCGCAGCAGTTTTACCGTAAATCTCATCTGGTGCCGTTCGGGGAATTTATTCCGCTGCGGCCGGTGCTGGCGTGGATCGTCAACATCCTCGCCATTCCGTTACAGGATTTTTCGCGCGGCGGTATCGACCAGCAGCCCATGAACATCGCGGGCCAGAAAGTGGCGGTAAATATCTGTTACGAAGACGTCTTCGGTGAGGAAATTATTCGCCAGTTGCCGCAGGCGAGCCTGCTGGTGAACATGAGCAACGTGGCATGGTTTGGCCGCTCCATCGCACCGGAACAGCATTTGCAAATCTCGCAAGCCCGGGCAATGGAAACCGGCCGTTACATGCTGCGTGCTACCAACACCGGCATGACTGCCGTCATCAATCTGCACGGCGAAGTCGAAAAAGTCGCCCCACAATTTGAAACTGCTGTGCTCACCCATACCGTGCGCGGCTACGAGGGTGTCACGCCTTACGTGCGCTGGGGCAACTACGCCGTATTGCTGTTGCTGGTGATTTTTTTAGTGCTAGCGGCGCGCGTGAAGTCTGACTAATTTCGCTGTAAAATCACGGGTTTACAAGCGAACCCTTTGATGCAAACCTTTCAGCACCTGATCCTGACGTTAAACCATTACTGGGATCGCCATCATTGTGCGCTGCTGCAATCGTACGACATGGAAGTCGGCGCGGGCACGTTTCACACGGCAACTTTTCTGCGCGCCATCGGCCCGGAGCCGTGGAATGCCGCCTACGTGCAGCCTTCACGTCGACCCAAGGATGGACGCTACGGCGAAAACCCCAATCGCCTGCAACACTACTATCAATATCAGGTGGTACTAAAGCCATCTCCCGCGAACATTCTGGATTTGTATATCGGCTCGCTCAAGGAAATCGGCATTGATCCGCTACAACACGACATTCGATTCGTCGAAGACGATTGGGAGTCCCCCACGCTCGGCGCGTGGGGCCTCGGCTGGGAAGTCTGGCTCAACGGCATGGAAGTCACGCAGTTCACCTATTTTCAGGAAGTCGGCGGCATACCGTGCAAGCCGGTGATGGGCGAAATCACGTATGGGCTGGAACGACTGGCCATGTATTTGCAGGGCGTCGAAAGCGTGTTTGATCTGCAATGGGCGCCCGGCGTGAAATACCGCGATGTGTATCTGCAAAACGAAATCGAGCAATCCACTTACAACTTTGAGCAGGCCAATGTTGACATGCTGTTGCAGCAGTTCAGCCAGTTTGAGTCCGAGGCCAAGCGCCTTTTTGAAGCCGGCCTAGCGCTGCCCGGCTACGAAATGGTGATGAAGTGCTCGCACAGCTTTAACTTGCTGGATGCGCGCGGCGCGATTTCGGTGACGGAACGCGCGGCCTATATCGGCCGCGTGCGGGCGTTGTCGCGCGCTGCTGCGCAGGCCTATTACCAATCACGCAAACAACGCGGCTTTGAACGCGCCAGTGATGAAGCTGTGCAAGCATTTGTTTCTAAAGAAGATTTTGATGAAGTAAAAGCTATCCGCGCGGGAGCTACGCGATGAACGCGCCGCTGCTGGTGGAGTTATTTACTGAGGAATTGCCGCCCAAAGCGCTGCAACGTTTGGGCGAAGCGTTCGCCCACGGGCTGCGTGATGAACTCGCCGCAAGCGGCTTGCTGGCGCTCGACTGTGCGGTTGAAATATTTGCGACGCCCCGGCGCTTGGCGGTTCTGCTTTCCGATGTGCTGACCAAAGCGCCCGATCGTCAAACAGAAGAACGACTGCTGCCGGAGAAAGTCGGCCTTGATGCCACAGGCAAACCCACCGCTGCGCTGCTGAAAAAGCTCGCCAGTCTGGGCCGCGACGAAAGTGCTGTGCCTTCCATCAAAAAAGCGAATGACGGCAAACTGATGATGCTTTTCTTGCCGCAGCTTGCCGCAGGGCAATCGTTGCAAGCGGGGTTGGCATCGGCGCTGGAAAAGACTATCGCTAAACTGCCGATCCCCAAGGTGATGAGCTACCAGTTGCCCAACAGCACCGAGACGGTCAAGTTCGTGCGCCCTGCGCATGGGCTGGTGGCGCTGCATGGCACGGATATCATCAATGTGAGTGTGCTGGGCTTGGCTGCGGGACGCACCACGCACGGCCATCGTTTTTTGGGTGCGCGCGATATTGAGTTGAAATCTGCGGGCCAGTACGATGCACGACTGCTTGCCGAAGGCAAAGTGATTGCGCGCTTTGATGTGCGCCGCGCGGAAATTGAATCGCAGCTCAAAGCCAGGGCTTCAGAACTTAATGGCACACTGGGCGAATACGAAACACTGCTGGATGAAGTGACTGCCTTGGTGGAATGGCCGGTAGTCTACGTAGCCGGGTTCGACGCGGAATTTTTGTCGGTGCCGCAGGAATGCCTGATTTTGACCATGCGCACCAATCAGAAATATTTTCCGTTATTCGACGCAGCGGGCAAGCTCACTGAAAAGTTTCTGGTGGTGAGCAATATGCAGGTTGCCGACCCCACAAATATTATCGAAGGCAACAAGCGCGTGGTGCGTCCACGCCTGGCGGATGCACGGTTTTTCTACGATCAAGATCGCAAAGCACGGCTGGAAACGCGCGTGCCGGGTTTGAGCAAAGTGGTTTATCACAACAAGCTGGGCACGCAGCTTGAGCGTGTGCAGCGAATGCAATTACTTGCGGGGAAAATCGCACGGCTGATCGGAGCAGACCCGTTGTTGGCAGAGCGTGCAGCGTGGCTCGCCAAAGCGGATTTGCTCACCGGCATGGTGGGTGAATTCCCTGAATTGCAGGGTGTCATGGGTCGCTACTACGCGCAGCATGATGACGAGCCGGCTGTTGTCGCCGATGCGATTGCCGAGCATTATCTGCCGCGCTTTGCCGGTGACAAACTGCCCGAAAGCACTGTGGCGTGTTGCGTAGCGCTGGCCGACAAGCTCGACACGCTGATCGGCATTTTTGGCGTGGGCGCGATTCCCACAGGCGATAAAGACCCGTTTGCGCTGCGGCGGCATGCGTTGGGGGTGATACGCATACTTGCAGAGCGCAAATTACCGATATCTGTCGGCGAATTGCTTTCGCTGGCGCACGATACGTTTCGCCAAGGTGTTTTGTTCGCACAACACGAGGGCGGCGTTTCCAACGCAGCCAAAGCCGAAACCTTTGTGTTCGAGCGCGCCAAAAGTTATTTGCGTGATCTGGACTACGCAGTGCTGGAAATCGAATCTGTGCTCGACTTGTCGCCCAGGCCGCTGGAGTATGT
Source organism: Betaproteobacteria bacterium (assembly GCA_947486575.1). Lineage (GTDB taxonomy): Bacteria > Pseudomonadota > Gammaproteobacteria > Burkholderiales > SG8-41 > UBA5216. The sequence continues at coordinate 5,537 of CANKUB010000164.1, forward strand.
GGCGCGGCTGGAAGCGGCACGCAAATTCCTCGCGCTGCCGGAATCCGCCGGGTTGGCCGAAGCCGATAAACGCATACGCAATATTTTGAGCAAGTCGGGGGCATCCATCACGGCAGCAAAAGCCGACGAAACCATGCTCAAAGAAAGCGAAGAAAAACAATTACTTACGACAACCCGTCAAGTGCGTGGCCAAGTGGATGCGTTGCTCCAGCAAGGCCATTTCAGCGAAGCGCTGCTGCTCACCGCGCAACTGCATCAACCGGTCACGCAATTTTTTGACAAGGTAATGGTTAACGCTGAAGACCAGGCCTTGCGTGAAAACCGCTTTGCGTTATTGCACGAAGTGGCAAACCTCACCAACCGCGTGGCCAACATCTCCAAACTCGCCACATGAAGCTGATCATTCTTGATCGTGACGGCGTTATCAATCAGGACAGTGCCGCGTACATCAAAAGCCCGCAAGAGTGGCGACCGATTCCCGGCAGTCTGAATGCGATTTCGCGGCTGAATCAGGCGGGGTTTCATGTAATTGTCGCCACCAATCAATCGGGCATCGGGCGTGGGCTTTTCGACATGGCGGCGCTCAACGCCATTCACGAAAAAATGCACAAGGCGCTGGCGCAGGCTGGCGCGCGGGTGGATGCCATATTTTTCTGTCCGCATGCGGCAGACGATAACTGCAAATGCCGCAAGCCCAGGCCGGGCATGCTTGAAGACATTGCACATCGATTGAATACGGATCTCGCGGGTGTGCCGATGATCGGCGACAGTTTGCGCGATTTGCAGGCCGCTGCCATTGCCAAAGCGACGCCGATGCTGGTGCTCACGGGCAAGGGCAAGAAAACGCAGCGCGCGGGCGGCCTTCCGCCGGGGACACCCGTATTCCCCGATCTGGCGCACGCAGTAGACGCGCTGGTTGCCTGAACTACAAAGCTCAACTTGATATTTCTGCGCTCCTGTCTGTTTTTACTGTTGCAGATCGTTGTCACGCCGGTTTTCGCGGTGATTTCGCTGCTGACGTTTCCGTTTTCACGGCTGACACGCTATCGCATCATTTCCACCTGGTCGCGCTTGATGACGCGCGCTGCCACGCTGCTGTGCGGCGTGCGCTACCGGGTAATCGGCGCTGAAAATATTCCGCCGCAGCCCTGCGTCATATTGTCCAAGCACCAATCGGCGTGGGAAACGCTGGCGTGGCAAACGATTTTCCCGCCGCAGGTTTGGGTAATGAAGCGCGAGCTGCTGTGGATACCGTTTTTCGGCTGGGGGCTGGCCATGTTGTCACCCATCGCCATCAATCGCCGTAGCGGCAGCCAGGCGCTGCGCCAAATGGCGGAGCAGGGTGCCGAGCGCTTGAAGTCCGGCTTTTACATTGTGATCTTCCCTGAAGGCACGCGCGTTGCACCAGGGCAAAGAGCGGCGTACCATCCGGGTGGTGCATGGCTCACGGTAAAAACCGGCGCGCTGGCGTTGCCGGTGGCGCACAACGCGGGCGAATGCTGGCGCAAGAATGCTTTTATCAAGCAGCCGGGCCTGATTACGGTAAGCATCGGCAAGCCGATTGCGTCCAACGGCTTGTCTGCGGCGGAGTTGAATCAACGCGTTGAAGACTGGATCGAATCCGAAATGCCTCGCCTGAGAACCCATGGCTAACCTCGCCAGCACGCCAATGAGCGCACAACTCGAATTGCCGTTCGCGCCGCTGTCGGTGAACCCGGTGGTTACCACCGCCACCGTGCTCGATGGCCAGCCGGTGAATTACATACTGCATCGCAGCCACGGGCGGCGGCGCATTTCACTGTCGGTGGATGATCGCGGTTTGCGTGTGGGTGCGCCGCTGCGTGCCAGTCTGCGCGAGATTGAAACTGTGCTGCGCGACCACGCGCGCTGGGTCATCCGCAAACTCGCCGACTGGAACGATAAACGCGCGCCCTCGCGCCGCTGGGAATCAGGCGAAACGCTGTCGTTTCTGGGCTTACCGTTGAAACTGGATGTTGCGCACGGCACCAGCGAAGTACACCTGACGCAACCGCACCTGCATATCGTCACGCCCGACCATTCAGCGGCAGCAGTGGCCGCGCTCGCCAAACACTGGCTGCGTGGGCAGGCAGCGGAGCATTTTCACCGGCGTATCGAGCATTTCCGCAGCCACATCACGCTGGAGACGGTATCGATACGGCTGTCCAACGCACGTTCGCGCTGGGGCAGTTGCCACGCCAGCGGACGCATTTCGCTCAACTGGCGGCTGATTCATATGCCGCAGCATCTGATCGATTACGTCGTGGTGCATGAGCTTGCACATCTGCGTGAAATGAATCACTCACCGCGCTTTTGGGCGGTAGTGGGCAGCGTAATCCCCGATTACACGGCGCGTCGCCGTGAAATTCGCCGCGAGTCGCACCGCTATCTGGTGGATTGAGTTTTTGCGCGCGTGATAGACTTTGCGGCCCATTTGCTGTGGCCCCATAACATGCGCACGCTACGTTTGGCCTTTGCCATTATCTTCACCCTGTTTACCTTGACCGCCTGCGGCTATCGCACGCCGCTTTCGTTGCCCAAGCCCGTCGCCAAGCCGCCTGCCGCTGTGCCCGCACCCACACTTACGCCGACAGACGAAACAAAATGAGCACCGCCAATACCGGTTTTGCCTACCGTAACAAAACGCTCCATGCAGAAGGCGTTGCGTTAAGCCGACTCGCCGAAACCTACGGCACGCCGTGTTATGTTTATTCCAAAGCGGCACTGACAGCAGCGTTCCAGGGTTTTGATGCGGCATTTGCTTCACATGCACATCTGGTTTGTTACGCGGTAAAAGCCAATCCCAATCTGGCGATTCTGAATCTGTTTGCACGACTGGGCAGCGGCTTCGATATCGTATCCGGCGGAGAACTTGCACGTGTGATTGCCGCAGGCGGTGACGCACGCAAGATCGTTTTTTCCGGCGTAGGCAAAACCAGCCATGAAATTCGCGATGCGTTAAACGCCGGAATTCTATGTTTTAACGTCGAATCGCCCTCGGAACTGGATCGAATCGATCGCATCGCAGGTGAGATGGGCAGGGTTGCGCCGGTGAGTTTGCGCGTTAACCCGGATGTCGATGCAAAAACGCACCCGTATATCGCCACCGGGCTCAAAGAAAATAAATTCGGCGTCGCACACACCGATGCGCTGGCGTTGTATCGCCGCGCGCGCGGCATGAAGCACCTGAAAATCGAGGGCATCGATTGCCACATCGGCTCACAACTGACCGAGACCAAACCGTTCACCGCAGCGGTAGAACGTGTTATTTCGCTGGTTGAGCAATTAAACGCTGATGGCATTGAGCTTACGCACATCGATCTGGGTGGCGGCTTGGGTATTCAGTATCAGGCGGAAGCGTATTCGTGCAGCGTCGAAGACTACGCTGCGGCCATACTCAAGGGCATTGCAGGCCGTAGTGAAAAGCTGCTGTTTGAGCCGGGGCGCTTCCTTACCGGCAACGCAGGCGTGCTGCTGACCCGCGTCGAGTACTTAAAGCGCAATGACGAGCGTAACTTCGCGGTGGTGGATGCGGCAATGAATGATCTGATGCGCCCCGCGCTCTACGATGCCTGGCATGACATCGTGCCGGTCAACAACGCTGACGCCAGTAACGACACGCTCGAGACGTGGGAAATCGTCGGCCCCGTCTGCGAGAGCGGCGATTTTCTTGGACGCAGCCGCAAACTGGCTCTGAAGGAGGGGGATTTGCTGGCGATACGCTCGGCGGGCGCGTACGGCATGAGCATGAGTTCCAACTACAACACGCGTCCTCGTGCAGCAGAAATCATGGCCGATGGCGCTGACGCGCAGGTGATTCGCCAGCGTGAAAGCATCGCGGAGCTCTACGCCAACGAGAAATTATTGAAATGACTCGCGTTGATATGCAGGCTGCGTTGTACTAATACAACAATGGTTTGCGCCGCGTGATTGTAAATCTCATAGTGAAGCACGCATGAGTACGAATGTCGTGTTGTACGAATCGCACAACGACAAACACTATCGTAAAAAAAAGTCAATAAATGTGTTGCATTATTTTTGTGCTGTGGAATAGAATTGGCCCACCATGCATGGTTTCGTTGATGTGCTGCATGTAGTTGCAGTCAGCAGTCATCAACA
>CANKUB010000165.1 GCA_947486575.1 Betaproteobacteria bacterium
CACATGGCTCAAAACGTTTCGGACGTGGCGATACAGAAACTGTGTAATGAATTGAATGAGACAGAAACGGTGTTTCCCCGCACCAATCTTCGCTTAATCCTGAAATTGGGATCAAACTAAAATCCCAGAGATCAGGTCATCTGAGGTTGAAGTCACGGTGCGCCCCATGGCGGGATATAAAGCTCAAGCGAGATTGTGCCGGGAGACTTGAAGCGATTCCTTGCTGTGCCGACGTACTCGCTGCCGCGTGCCCTGCCATACAGCAGCGTGACAATGATTGTCCAGTTAGCCAATCACGAATGGTCAGAGTGTACCCGGTCAGCGCCTAAGCATACCCATGGCCGGGCGGCTTGACCTTCACGAAATCAGGGGGCGTCAGCCCACCATCCAGAAAGCCAGCGTCAGGCGCGGAAAATCAAAAAACGAATCTTCCGGATGAAACGCCGCATGAAAGTACTGTGCCGGAAAGATCAGCAGGCGCCCGGTCACCATCGAGATCACGCCCATGTTTTCCCAGTAAACATCCGGGTTTCGCGGCCAGTAATCCAGCGCGTTTTCTTGAAGGCGCCTGTCAAGCCTGAGTGTGGTTTCAAACCGTTCATCTGCCACCAGCGATTGCGTTTTCCTGAACTTGAAGAACGCGGTTCCGCCGGAGCACTCTTCAGGGCTGTTCAGGTACAACAGGCAGGTAAAAGTCCGTTTTCCCGCGATCAGTGCGTCCTGATGGGGGCAAGCGTGATTTGCAGGCTTAGCGCTGATCTGCATGAACCAGTTGACGTCAATGGCGGATTCCTGCGGTTCTACCGACACCTTGTAGTGCGCCTGGATGACGTGCGCGGCAAGGGCGATCAGGCCGACCGGTGGAAACACTGGGAAGCGCAATCGACAATCACGGTAGTCGATGAAGTTGCGTGTCCCTTCAGGGTATCCCCAGTTCGTCGCAGGAGACCGGCCGATCGTATCGCGCACGCCTTGTGGATCTTGCAGGACATCTTCGATCATCACCAGCGGAATTTCTCCCAGATTCGCGCTCTTGGGCGGCATCATATTCTGGTTGAGTCGAAACAGCTGATCGAAAATGAAAGGCTTCACTTCCACCGACGTCCCTCTGCCGCAAAAGGCCCAATCCAATTGCGGGCAACCAGCGTGGCGGAGTGCCACCCTGTTGATCGCAAGTAATTGATTTCATTGTATTTTGGAGAAAACATGACTTGGCATGTGAGGCGTTGCCGATCATTATAGTATGTATACGTAAGAATTTATACGTACTTTGTTGTGACACCAATAATGTGTCGACGCAACCCACGGCGTAGGGGCGCGATAGTGCAATCGGGCAATGCGCTCAGCGCGCGCCTGCGCAGGATCGACTTGGAAGCGGTTGGCGCTTACGCGCGCAAGAACAAGCCGGATGACAGCACGCAACTCGACAAGTTATCGAGCTGGGCACCGGATGTTGAAACACGCAATCGCTTCCTCGCCGCTATTCCGGCGCAACTCTACGGTTTCTGCGGGGAGGCGCTGCTGGGCATCCTACGAATTGGACAAATCACGCGCGAGTTCTTCCAGCGCCGTACGCCAATCCCCGTCATTCGTCTGCCGGTACACCGGAAACCCCGGAAACCACGGCGAATATTTGCCTGTTGCCATCCAGCGCCACTCGGCGGGTGCAGGCACCAGCACGCGCGCGGTTTTGCCTGCGCACGCGCGCAAGTGCGTATTGGTATTGCTGACGCCCACGTATTCATCGATTATTTCCAGCAGCGCGAGCATGCCTTCCAGATCGTCGTTCAGGTCTGACAGATCATGCACGCGTGCGCCGGTGGCTTGTTCCAGGGTTGCGATTTCGCCGGGGGCGGGCTTGCGTTGCAGGGCAAGGAAGGTGCCCTGATACGATTTCAGCGCAGCGCCGAGTTGTGCAATACCGAGTGTTTTGAATAGCAGCCATGATCCTGCGCCCTGTTCGCTGGGCGGCGTGCCGCCACGCCAGGTGATGCCCATATACGGTGGCGGCCCCAGCGCAGCCAATCGTGATCGAGTGCTAACTAATTGTATTTCAAGGGATTTTATTCGAGTGCTGGGCGCGGGTAATGGTGAATACAGGGGTTGTGTCCACGGAAACATCCAGCGTGCATCGGTGGTTTCGTTGCTCGGAGGCACTGCGGCTGAATCGTTAAGGCCAGCAGCCAGCGCATGTGGCAAATCCCCCACCATGATCACGGCATGACATGCGGGCGGAGGCGCTTCGGCGCCTATCACTGCGGAAAGTTCAGGCAGGCGTTGCAGCAGCGAGGCGATTTTATGGCTCGCGCGGTAGGTGACGCGCGCACCGCGTGCCACCAACTGTCGTGCGTAGCGCAGAAAAAACAGCTCATCGCCCAAGCCCTGCTCGCGCAGCACGCAGACGTGCATGCCATCGAGATTTTCCGGCAGCGTGCGCGCCAGCGTAACGCCGGGCAGCTTGTTGTGGAACACATGAAACGCGGGCCGCTCACGATACTCCGCCCAACCCTCAGCCAGAAAGCCGTATTGCAGAAACAGCGTGCCTAGCAGTTGATGCAGTTCGGGCAATGCTGGCGTGGCGGCTTTTTGTTGGGCAAAAATTTGCAGCGCGGCGTCAAACGCACCGGTTTCGCATAATTTCGCGGCATAACCCAACGCGAAGTTGGGGTTGTCCGGCGCCAGCCGCAGCGCTTCGCCATACTGCTGTGCGGCATCCCGCATGCGACCGCGCGCATTAAAAGTGTCGGCCAGCAGCGCATGGGCTTGCGCGTCGTCGGGCGCTATGTCGATCAGCGTCTTGCAGGCGGCTTCGGCCTGGTCGAATTGGCCCTGATCGATCAGCACTGACGCGAGATTCATATGTGCTGCCACAAATTCTGGTGCTTCGCGCACGCAGCGCTGGTATTCCTGCGCCGCCTCGTCAAAGCGCTGCGCTGCATGTAGTGTGCGGCCCAGACCATTGCGCGCATCGAGAAACGCGGGTTCCAGCGCCAGCGCTTTATTGAAAGCCTCGATTGCAGGATCAAACGCACCGGAATCGCGCAGCAAATTACCGAGGTTGTACCAGCCATAGGGCAAATCCGGAAAGCGCGCCACCACACGTTCGAGCAATGGCCGCGCTTCAGCGAATTTGCCCTGCATGGCGAGCGAGTTGGCTGCGCCCAGCATAAAACCCGGTTGTGCCGGTTCCAGGCGTTGCGCCTGACGGAAAGACGCCGCCGCCTCTTCAAACCGCCCCAGCGCAAACAGCGCCTGCGCCAGCGCGCCGATCAAACCGGCATTGCGCCGCGCCTTGGCGACGGCTTGCTGCAAATACGGCAGCGCTTGCCCGGCGTCGCCGCCTTCCAGCAGGGCAACGCCCAACAGGCCCAGCAACTGCGGGTCACCGGGTGTCAGTGCCAGCGCCTGCCGGTAGGCTTCCGCTGCCGCGCCAAAATCGCCACACTGGCGTGCGCGGGCCCCGGCATCAATATAATGGTCAGAAAAAAACGCGGGCATATGCACGTCCTAACTCATTGATTTTAAACAATATTAAATTACCGGGCTTTGGGACGGTTGAGCCGTTTGCGTCAAAATTTAAATAATCGTTTAAAATCAATAGGTTAAATAACATTCCTTTAAATTTTGACACTGTTGCGTACTCGCAACGAACGGCATCGAATATACGGGAATTAGTGCCTCCGATGTTGAGCTTGGCCGGGACTGCTCGCATACTAGGCGCGTCCTTTACATGAACAGTAGGGCAAAGCGCTCGCGAGGAGTGGTTGATTAGCGACTAAGTAGATTAGCGACTGATCAGCAACGATTTAAGGGCTGAGTTAAAACATCACAGGAGATTTACATGCAAAAAAGTTTAATAGCAGTCGCAGTCGGTGGTGCCCTGGCCGTGATCGGCGCCGCCCCGGCGCTGGCGCAAAATGCAACCGTGAACGTGTATGGCACGTTTTATGGTCAGTATGGTTCCATCAGCAATGGTGCCAAGACGGGTACTAACGAGCCGTTTCAGCGCTATGACCATTTCCAGAACCCCGGTTCAGAAATCGGTTTCCGTGGCGAAGAAAAACTCGGCGGTGGCCTGTCGGCATGGTTCCAGTGCAACAGCTCAATCGACTACCGTGGTTCGACCAATGCCCAGTCGGGCAATGCCCACGCTGGCAGCACCTGGTGCACACGTAACAGCGCGCTGGGTATGAAGGGTGGCTTCGGTAACATTTTCTACGGTAACTGGACGACACCGTTTACCCGTATCAGCACCGCAGGTAACACTGGCTCGGACGAAACCGGTATTTGGGGTAACTCGCACCTCTTAACCGGCACTTCGACCACCACCGGTATTACGTCGCCGTCAGTAACCCCTGCTACTGTCGGCAGCGTATCGCCTGGCGTGTATCGCCGCCGTCAGAACAACCTGCTCACGTATGAAACGCCTAATTTCAGCGGCTTTTCGGCGATGGGTGCGATAACGTCGCGCAACTACGCTTCGGCAGCAACGTCATTGCAATTAAAAACGCGGCTGTGGTCCTTGGGCGGGCAGTATGCCAATGGCCCGATTTACGTTGGCTTAGGGTATGAAAAGCACAATGATATCAATAATTTAGGCACTGCCTTAGCACCGATTGGTGGAAGTGAGCGTGGGTGGACAATTTCTGCGTCCTACACATTCTCCAACAATCTGAAGCTGGGTGGCGTTTATCATGATCTCAAGACCGAAAACACAGCGGCTATTGGTGGTGATGCCAAAATTAAAACTTGGCATATCGGTATCGATTGGATGATTTCCGGACCGCATGGCGTTCGTGCTGGGTATACTCGTGCTGGAGATCTCACAGGAAATCTGGGAGGCCTTATGGGCACGCGTCCAACAGCTGGTGCTGGTCCCAGCACCAGTGCTGACATGTGGCAGATTCGTTACGTGCACATGCTGTCCAAGCGTAGCGAAGTGGGTCTTGGTTACTCGAAGACCAACAACCGTGCCAATGCGCAATACGAGACGGGTGGTGCTAACTCGACTCAGTTCATCGGCGCAGATTCCAGCGCTCTGGGTGCTTTTATGAAACACAGCTTCTAAGAAAACCGCAAGGCTTTCGCAGTCTAAAACGGGCGCTTCGGCGCCCGTTTTTTTATGGGTGTGAGTGGGCGTAGGGTGCGCACCGCGCACGCGGTAAAAAGTTGAACGGTGCGCGCGGTGCGTACCCTACCGCGCTGGAAAGTGGCGTATTTATCTTTCCCATGCGTCACGCAGATGAGAAATCGTTTCATTTACCTTTTACGGTGTATTGCCCCATGCGCCCTGGAAAATGCCCGCATAGGCCATGATGTCTTCCCGCTTTGTTCCTTAGGTTTGGGGCGTCAGTAAATCGACAAAACCCACAATGTTTCGGCATTGATGAGCAGATATGGAGGCATTTATTGCAGTCATTAGTAAAATTTTCGTGTCTACGAATGAATTTGTTTGTTTTGTTTGTTTTGTTTGTTTCGTTTATTTCGTATAATGATTGGACGTAAACTGGAGAACCGCCATGAATTCACCTTCACTCGTGCAGCCCCATCTGTTAGACGAACAGGAAATTGAGGTTGCTCGTGAAAGCAGTCGTCTACTGGCAGCCTGTCTCGGCAAAGGCGGAACAGCGCGCCTGCGAGTGATTGATGGCGGCAAGGAATTGACCGTGCCGGTGTTTGCTTTGCATATGCTGGTAGATATTCTCAATCAAATGGTTGAAGGCAACGCAGTGACGATGGTTCCGGTGAATGCGGAGCTGACAACGCAGCAGGCGGCTGATTTCTTGAATGTGTCGCGGCCGTATTTCGTCAAGTTGCTGGAGGAAGGCAAAGTGCCGTATCGAAAGGTTGGCACCCGCAGACGGGTGATGTTCAAGGATATTGATGCCTACAAAGAATCGCTGACTGAACACACCCGCAAAGTTGTCGACGAACTAACCCGGCAATCGCAAGAACTTGGACTGGGCTACTAGCCGATGGCATCAGTTTTTACTGCGGTGTGCGACGCGTGCGTGCTTTACCCTGCTCCGGTTCGAGACCTTTTGATTCGGTTGGGGCGAGCGGGCCTTTATCGTGCGCGGTGGACCGAGCAGATCAATGAAGAATGGCGCCGTAATCTGCAAAAGAATCGCCCCGATATTCCTGACGCCAGATTGAAGGGGCTGGTCGAACTCGTAAATGCGAGCGTGCCAGATTCTCTTGTGACGGGATATAAGGTGCTGGTGCAGGGCCTGACGTTGCCCGATCAGGATGACCGGCATGTACTGGCAGCGGCAATTCGCGCGGGCGCACAGGTAATTGTTACCTACAATCTTGCTGACTTTCCGGCGATAGAGCTTGATACCTACGGGATCGAAGCACAGCATCCTGATACGTTCATTACGCACCTGCTGGACTTAGCGCCCGCGATGGTCGCCACGGTGGTGAAGGAGCAACGCGAAGCTCTGCGTAATCCGCCACAGTCAGCGAAAGCGTTGTTAGCGACGTTCGAATTGCAGCAACTTGTTGGCACAGTTGCGCGACTGCGCGGAATGATCGCACTGCTTTAACTTCCTGCGGGTGATGACTGGTCTGTCGCGTTGCCACATGCTGCTGAGGGCCGTTTTCGAGATGGGTTTCTCCAATCGGGTAAGGAACAGTGGCGCTGTATCGAGGTCGGCAATTTCTTTGTGGCTACCGCATTGCCAATCAAACTCCAATTCGGCTTGATTAAATGTAATTCATGGAATACAGTGCGTGCATGGTAAAGATGCTTCGCACCGCCAAGTTCAATAACTGGCTAGATAGTCTGAAAGACCAGTTGGCGAGGGTGTAAGTGAAATGCGCATTCACCTTGGGGCAGGCGACAGGCTATAGGGTGTACTTTACGCACATAGATGAAACAGTCGTTTTGTTGTGATGTGGCGGCAGCAAAAGTAGCCAAAGCCGCGATATCGCGCGGGCACTTGAGATGGCGCGCATCCTGAAGCAGTAAACATGATCAAGAAATCTGCCATAAAAAAACTGGGCATCAAGCCATACGATTCCGCTGACTATCTCAAGACCGAAGAGGATATGGCCGCTTACCTTGAGGCGTGTCTCGATGAGGCGGGCGACGACACGACTTTTATCGCGCAAGCGCTAGGCACCATCGCACGCGCCAAAGGCATGACGCAACTTGCCCGCGATACGGGCCTGGCACGGGAGAGCCTGTACAAAGCATTGTCCGCAGAAGGCAACCCGGAATTCGTCACGATCTGGAAGGTGATTCGCGCGCTAGGCATACGGTTGCATGCGCGGCCTGCGTAAGCCAGCGATGATGACGAAGAACAATCACCCGGTTGCTATCATGATTTCCATCAAGGACGCTGCTGATACCTTGATCCCGGAGCTTTACATGGAAAAAGAAAATGGTTACGACGAGTGGTTTACCGCCAAGGTGACCGGCAGTCTTGAGGCGATGAAAGCGGATACAACAACATTAACCAATCATGACCAGGCGATGAATCGTGTGTGGCAAAACATTCTTGCACGCAAACCAAAAGCAGCAAGCAAGCGTAGGGTGCGCACCGCGCACGCAGTACAAAGTTGAACGGTGTGCGGCGCGCACCCTATCGCGCCCCGAAGCGATCTAACCGATAAGCGATTTGATTTGAATGACTTCAAGCGTCGTGCCGGTTTTGAAGTCGTGATCGTTGGTAAGCATGAATCGGCACCCCGCTTGAAGCGCCGTGGCGTAATGCAGAGCATCCAGCATACGCATATTTGATTCGGCACGAATCTGCGCGGTTAGATCGAAGGTATTGGCATCGTGTCGGAGTACCGTTAAAAAGCCTTCTCGTGAAAACAAGGATTTCCCTCTGGCGATTTCGCTTGGGCTTTTGTTGCGGTAGGGATGCACCATGACTTCACACACGGCCGCATCTCCCGTGAAGCCGAGAAAATCGCCTCGGTCGCATGCCTGAAAGATAGGTGCTACGACATCGAAATACGGCTCGGCGCGATCCAGGAAGTAAATCAGGTAGTTGGTGTCAATGTAGACGCGCTGGCCTTGAAGTCTGGCCAGTAGGGTATTTACCTTTCCCATGCGTCACGCAGATGAGAAATCGTTTCATTTACCGTTTCCGGTGTATTGCCCCATGCGCCCTGGAAAATGCCCGCATAGGCCATGATGTCTTCCCGCTTTGTTCCTTTGGCTTGGGGCGTCAAGGTAATTACGCCATTGACGAGTGCGACATCCAGCATGGCATCCTCGGCGAGATGCGCTTTTTCGAGAATATTGGCCGGTATGGTGACTTGACCTTTGGTCCGAAGGCGAACTTCTGGCATTGCAATTTAACCCATAAATTTATAGTAAGAAGGTAAGATACGACGATAAGAATATTACTCGCAATGACTATAAAGTCAAGAATGCGTAGTGATTCTGTAAGCAAACGTAGCCCGCTGGGCTGTCTGCGTCAGCCCAACACGCTTTCCGCCACCATCCCGTCGTAAATTTGCTCCAGCCCGAGCGCAAACGCCGCTGTATCAAACAGTGGCGCGGTTGCCCTGGCTTGCGCAACGCTGTATTGAAGGCTGTGCAAAATGTCGGGTGTGGTGGCAATCAGGCACGCCAGTTGTTCGTAATCTTCGAGATTATTGGTGATCAAATCCGGCAGGTTTGCTGCCGTGAGTAAACTGCCTGATACACGTGCGGCAAACGTGTCGCCACGCAATCCCACGGTAGGGCAGCCGCACCACAGCGCATCACTTAACGTGGTGTGCGAGGTGTAGGGGAAGGTGTCGAGCGCCAGATCAGCAACTTTGTAGCGCGCCAGATGTTCCGCGTAAGGTTTGCGCCCGGCGAAAATAATACGCTGCTCGGCGATGCCTTGTGCCTGCGCTTCACGCAGCAGATTCTGTTTCGCCAGCGCCGGGCCTTCTACCAGCCACAACACGCTGTCCGGTACGTTTTGCAGCAAGTGCATCCACACGGCAAAAACATCCGGCGTAATTTTGTAGGTTTGGTTGAAGCAGCAAAACACGAAGCCGTGCTGCGGCAAGCCGTACTCGGCGCGGCTCAATGGCTCAGCGATAATTCTTTTGCGATCATTCGGCTGGTAGCAATGTGGCATGCGTACTACGCGCTCGGTGCAAGTTGATTCTTCACCCGGTACAATAATGTACGGATCGGCAATCAGGTAATCCACAAACGGCGCACCGGTGGTGCCGGGATAACCCAGCCACGTCACCTGTATGTCACAAGGCCGTCGCGCCATGATGGTGATGCGATCACCCACGGTGTAGCCTTTGAGTTCCACCAGTATGTCGATTTGATCGGCGCGGATGCGTGCGGCAGCGGCGTCATCGGTCTCCCACGCGATATCGACAAAATGTTCAAACGCCAGCAGCAGCCGTTGGCGCATGGCGCTGTTGTCTGTGGGGCCGTAGGAGTAAGCGAAGGTTTCAAAGCGGCTGCGGTCATGGTGTTCAATCACGTCGGCGGTTAAATAAGCTGCGGCGTGTTCCTGAAAATCCGACGACAGATAGCCGATGCGCAGGCGGCGGCCTGCACTGGGTGTTTCAGGTTTGCC
>CANKUB010000166.1 GCA_947486575.1 Betaproteobacteria bacterium
GATCGGCATGGCGCATCGTGGGCGCTTGAACGTGTTGGTGAACACGCTGGGTAAGATGCCCAAAGATTTGTTCTCGTCATTCGAAGGCAAGCAGAATCCTGAAGTGCTTGCGGGCGATGTGAAATATCACGATGGTCAGTCGTCGAATATCATGACACCCGGCGGGCCGATGCACGCGATGTTGTCGTTCAATCCCTCGCATCTGGAAATCGTCAATCCGGTGGTTGAAGGTTCCGTACGCGCGCGCCAGCACCGCCGCAAGGATGCCACGGGTGACCAGGTGTTGCCGGTGGTGATACACGGCGATGCATCGATGGCCGGGCAGGGCGTAGTGATGGAAACATTTAATCTGGCTGAGACGCGGGGCTATGGCACCGGCGGCACTGTGCATATCGTGATCAACAATCAGATCGGCTTTACCACGTCTGACCGGCGCGACGCGCGTTCAACGGTGTATTGCTCGGACATTTCAAAAATGCTCGAAGTGCCGATCTTCCATGTCAATGGTGATGATCCGGAGGCCGTTTGTTTTGTCACGGAAATTGCGCTCGATTACCGCATGAAATTCCACAGGGATGCGGTGATCGATCTGGTGTGCTACAGGCGTCTCGGCCACAACGAGCAGGATGAGCCGATGGTGACGCAGCCACTGATGTATAAGCGCATTCATTCGCACCCCACGCCGCGCAAGGTGTATGCGGATCGGCTCACGCGCGAAGGCGTGATTGCGGAAGCCGATGCAGATGCTGCGGTCGCCACCTGCCGCGATGCGCTGGATCGCGGGTACCACACCAACCAAACCATACTGTCCAACTATAAGCCGCCGTTTGAGGCCAATTGGGCGCCCTACAAGGGCGCCAAATGGAACGAAAACGACGATACGCGTTTGCCGATGGAAACCGTGCAGATGCTGGCGCGCAAGCTGTGCGAAGTACCCGAGAATTTTCAGTTGCATCCACGTGTTGAAAAAATCATGCAGGACCGGCGCTTGATGGCCGAAGGCAAATTGCCACTGGATTGGGGTATGGCTGAATCGCTGGCCTATGCTTCGCTGGTGAACGAAGGTTATTCGATTCGACTTTCGGGCCAGGATGCCGGACGCGGCACGTTTTTCCATCGCCACGCCGTGCTGCACGATCAGAACCGTGAGCGCTGGGATCAGGGCATACACATTCCGTTGCAACACATCGGGCCGAAGCAAGGTGATTTCGGCGTTATTGATTCGGTGCTGTCCGAAGAAGCCGTACTGGGTTTTGAATACGGCTATGCCACGGCGGGCCCGAACGATCTGGTGATCTGGGAGGCGCAATACGGTGATTTCGCCAATGGCGCGCAAGTGGTAATTGATCAATTCATTGCGTCGGGCGAAGTGAAGTGGGGCCGTCTGTGCGGGCTGACGATGATGCTGCCGCACGGCTACGAAGGCGCGGGGCCGGAGCATTCGTCCGCACGCATCGAGCGTTTCTTGCAGCTTTGCTCAGACTACAACATGCAGATTTGCGTGCCCGCTACACCGGTGCAAATGTATTATCTGCTGCGGCGACAAATGATTCGTCCGTATCGCAAGCCACTGGTGATATTTTCGCCCAAGAGTTTGTTGCGACACAAAGAATCCGTATCGCCGCTGGAAGAATTCGCCAACGATAAATTCCGGCCGGTGAATGAGGATTGGGAAGAGCAGGAAATCAATCCCGATAAAGTGCAGCGCGTTATTCTGTGCAGCGGAAAAGTGTTTTACGATCTACGCGCCGAGCGTCGTACGCGCGGCACACGCGATTTGCCGCTGGTGCGCATTGCGCAGTTGTATCCGTTTTCGCATGACGAATTCCGTTCCATCATTGTGCGTTATAAAAACGCGTCAGAAATTGTGTGGTGTCAGGAAGAGCCGCGCAATCAGGGTGCGTGGCGGCACATTCAGCATTACCTGATGCGCAATCTGTTGCCACATCAAAAACTGTTTTACGCGGGGCGTGAGTCTTCTGCTGCGCCAGCGGCGGGCTATAAGTCGCTGCACGATAAGCAGCAAAAAGAGCTGGTGAATCAGGCGCTGACGTTATCCGGCGGCAGTGCGCCCTTGAGCGTAACCAATCAACCGCGGCCGCTATCGGCTGGTGAAGAAAATTAATAATAAAAACAAATACTTATGGTGACTCTATGATAATCGAAGTCAAAGTGCCGCAGTTGTCGGAATCTGTGGCTGAAGCGACCCTGGTGAGTTGGCACAAGAAGGCGGGCGAGTTCGTCAAGGCTGACGAGAATCTGGTGGATATCGAAACGGATAAGGTTGTACTGGAAACGCCTGCGCCTGCCGCAGGCGTGCTGATAAAAATCGTCAAGCCGGACGGTAGTTCGGTGGCGAGTAAAGAAATTATTGCGCAGATTGATACCGAGGCATCTGCTTCTGCAAGCGTAACCTCAAACGTTGCGGTAGCGCCCGTTGCGGTTGCCGCTGCAAAGGCTCCAGCAGCAGCCCCAGCGGCGATGCCTGCGGCACAAAAGACTGCTGTAGAAAACCAGCTTGACACGTCTACCATCAGCGGCAGTGGTCGTGGTGGCAGAGTAACTAAAGGCGACGTGCTGGACGCAGTGAAGTCCGGCGCTGCGGCTAAAGTTGCGGTACCCGCGGCAAGTACTGCTGCGCCCCGCGCTGCCGCGCCCAGTGTCGATTTAGGCGCGCTAGGCGAGCGCCCCGAACAGCGCGTACCCATGTCGCGCCTGCGTGCGCGTGTGGCAGAACGTCTGATTCAATCGCAATCCACCGCTGCAATATTGACCACGTTTAATGAAGTCAACATGCAGCCGGTGATTGACCTGCGCAATCGCTACAAAGACAAGTTTGAAAAAGAGCACGGCGTGAAGCTCGGCTTCATGTCGTTCTTTGTTAAAGCGGCAGTTTATGCACTTAAAAAGTTTCCGCTGGTCAACGCGTCAGTTGATGGCAACGACATTGTGTATCACGGCTATTACGATATCGGCGTGGCAGTGGGTAGCCCGCGCGGGTTGGTGGTGCCGATTATCCGCAACGCTGACCATTTGAGTCTTGCCGGTATCGAAAAAACCATCGCTGATTATGGCAAGCGCGCACAAGACGGCAAGCTCACGATTGAGGAACTCACCGGCGGCACATTCTCCATTTCCAACGGAGGCGTGTTCGGCTCCATGTTGTCCACGCCGATTATCAATCCCCCGCAAAGCGCGATTCTCGGTGTGCATGCCACCAAAGAGCGCGCTGTGGTTGAGAACGGCCAGATCGTGATTCGCCCGATGAATTATCTGGCAATGTCATACGATCATCGCATCATCGACGGGCGAGAAGCGGTACTGTCATTGGTGGCAATGAAAGACGCGCTGGAAGACCCCGCGCGCATGTTGCTGGATATTTAATATGGCCAAGAATTTTGATGTAGTGGTTATCGGTGCTGGCCCCGGCGGTTACATTGCCGCCATACGCGCTGCGCAATTGGGCATGCAGGTAGCCTGCATCGACGCATGGCAAACCGCCGACGGCAAACCCGCTCCGGGCGGCACCTGTACCAATGTCGGCTGCATTCCGTCCAAGGCGCTGCTGCAATCGTCCGAGAACTACGATCATGCGGCACATGCGTTCGCTGATCATGGTATCAAAGTCAGCGGCTTGAGCATGGATGTGGCGCAGATGTTAAAGCGCAAAGACAAGGTCGTTAAACAAAACAACGATGGCATTCTGTATCTGCTGAAAAAAAACAAAGTCACGTTTTTTCACGGCACAGGTTCTTTCACCGGCGGTGCCGCGGGCGCATGGCAAATTAAAGTCAGCGGCAAAACCGAAGAATCACTTGTGGCAAAGCACGTTATTGTTGCCACCGGTTCAAGTCCGCGCGCGTTGCCTGGCGCGCCGTTCGATAACAAATTGATACTTGATAACGCTGGTGCGCTGGCCATCACCGAGGCACCCAAACGCCTGGGCGTCATCGGCGCGGGCGTGATTGGCCTGGAGATGGGCAGCGTGTGGCGGCGGCTAGGCGCAACGGTTACGGTGCTTGAAGCGTTGCCGACGTTCCTTGGTGCAGCCGATGAAGCGGTGGCGAAAGAGGCTAATAAAGTTTTTGTAAAACAAGGGCTTGCGATACATACGGCGGTCAAGGTCGGCAACATCAAATCCGCCAAAGAAGTGACAGTGGATTACACCGACAGCGCAGGTAAAGCGCAAACGCTGACGGTGGATAAACTTATTGTGTCCATAGGCCGCGTGCCGCACACTGAAGGTTTGAACGCCGCGGCAGTGGGTCTCAAACTCGATGAACGCGGCTTTGTCGCGGTGGACGATCATTGCAAAACCAATCTAGACGGCGTGTGGGCGGTGGGCGATGTAGTGCGCGGCCCCATGCTCGCGCACAAGGCCGAAGAAGAAGGCGTTGCAGTGGCACAGCGCATTGCAGGCAAATATGGCCATGTTGATTTCAACACCGTGCCGTGGGTGATCTACACCTCACCAGAAATTGCGTGGGTGGGCAAAACCGAGCAGCAAGTCAAAGCCGAAAGCGTCGAGTACCGCACGGGTTCATTCCCGTTCATGGCCAATGGCCGCGCGCGCGCCTTGGGTGACACCACGGGTTTTGTAAAAATCATTGCCGATAAAAAAACTGATCGTATTCTCGGTGTGCATATCATCGGACCGATGGCCTCCGAGTTGATTGCCGAGGCCGTTACCGCAATGGAGTTTGGCGCTTCTTCTGAAGATATTGCGATGATCTGTCATGCGCATCCGTCGCTGTCTGAAGCGATGAAAGAAGCGGCACTTGCGGTGGATGGCCGCACGCTGAATCTGTAAAGGCGTGAGCGACGCAAAAGCCGCCCCGTACGGCCACACCACGCTCGCCCACGACAGCGCCGACGCAGCGCAGTGGATCACGCAGCACGCAGCCGAGCACGGCTTCACGCTCGATGCGTCTCAGCTTAACGCCATTGAACATCTTGAGCGGCTCTACGAAGACCTGATCGGTCTCGAAAAAATGGAGTCGTTGTTCGTGCGCCTGCTCGCACGCAAACGTGTGGTCAAAGGTTTGTATCTGTGGGGCGGCGTGGGGCGCGGCAAAAGTTTTATGATGGATAGTTTTTTCAGCTGCGCACCGGTGGCGAAGAAGCGCCGCATACACTTTCACCGTTTCATGCAGGAAGTGCATCAACGCATGAATGCGCTGACCGGGCAGGCTGAACCACTGGCGGGCGTGGCGCGCGACGTAGCGAAAGAAACGCGGCTGCTGTGCCTGGATGAGTTTCACATCACCGACATCACCGATGCCATGCTGATGCGCAAGCTGCTCGAAGGCTTGATGGAACAGGGCGTGGTGGTGCTGACGACATCCAATTTCGAGCCGGATTCGCTTTACCTGCACGGCTTGCAGCGCAACCAGTTCATGCCCGCGATTGATCTCATCAAGCAGAATTTCGATATCGTGAATGTGGATTATGGCACCGATTACCGGCTGCGTGAGCTCGTAAAAGCCGGTGTCTATCACACTAGCGCTGATGCTGATGACCGCATGGCGCGTGAGTTTGTGGCGATTGCCCGTCACGAAGCATCCAACGAAACCACGCTCGAACTTGAAGGCCGCACCGTACCCGTGCGTAAACATGCGCGCGACGTGGCGTGGTTTGATTTTGCCGCATTGTGCGATGGCCCGCGCGGCAAGCCCGATTACATTGAGCTTTCCAAACGCTATCACACGGTGATGGTGTCCAACGTGCCACGCTTCGGTGCAGGCATGGCCGACAAACTGCGCCGCTTTGTGTGGATGATCGATGAGTTTTATGATCGTCGCGTGAAGCTCATTGTGTCAGCCAGCGTTGCTGCCGAAGAACTCATCATCAATGCCGATTCATCCGATGCGTTTCAGGCGAATCTTAATGCGTCGCTCAAAGACCGGCTCGTGAGCCGCTTGACGGAAATGCAATCGCACGATTACCTTGCGCAACCGCATATGCCGTAGCGCCTCAGGCCTGTCAATTTCCATCTGACGGGACGCTTTTTCTTGACAGCGCATTTTGCATGCGCATACTATATGCGCATTGCCAGTTACGCTTGGAGTTGCCCATGGATGCCGTAGTAAATACGCAAGCTGCCAAGAAACCGGCGAATGTCAGCATTAATAGCGATCTTTTGCGCAAGGCGAAAGAACTCAAGATCAATCTGTCCGCCACGCTTGAATCAGCGCTTATGGATATCGTCAAGGCGCGGCAGCGCGAGTTATGGCAGATCGAAAACCGTCCCGCGATAGAGGCTTACAATCAATTGGTTGAAAGCAGCGGTGTTTTTAGCGATGGCGTCAGGGGTTTTTGATGGCGCAGTTTTTGGCCTACGCAAATTCCAATAAGGCCACGCAAAAGCTGTTTCCCTATCTGCTGGATATTCAATCCAACCTGCTCGACGAGCTGCGCACAACAGTCGTTATACCGCTGTGTCCTGTTCTATTGGCGGGCGCTACCGTCATAACCAAGCTCTGTCCTGTGGTTGAAATCGAATCACGAAAATACTTGCTGCTGACGCAACAAATTGCCGGTATCGATCGCAAGACTCTCGGCAAGAAGACTTGTGATCTTGCAAAATACCGGCAAGAAATCATGGCTGCGCTGGACTTCATTGTTTCCGGCATCTAACGACGACAAACTCACGCGCTCCCAGGAATCAAAATGGAAAACTTCAAAGCCTACAGAATATTTAATGAAAACAATAAGATAGGAGGGCGGCCTGCTGATCTTACGTTAGATGATTTGATGCCCGGCGAAGTGGTTTTCAAAAATGCGTACTCCAGCGTGAATTACAAAGACGCGCTCGCGGCCACTGGCATTGGCGGCAAAGTGATCCGCAAATATCCGCTGGTCGGCGGCATTGATGCTGCTGGCGTTGTGATTTCTTCGAGCGATGTGCGCTTTAAAGCGGGTGACGAAATTATTTGCACCAGCTACGATTTCGGCGTCGCCCACGACGGCGGCTTTGCGCAAGTGTGCCGCGTGCCTGCCGATTGGGTGGTGCCGTTACCGCAGAGGTTGTCGCTGTTTGAAGCAATGACGTTGGGTACGGCGGGTTACACCGCCGGGCTTGCGGTTGAGTTGCTGGAACTTAACGGACTGGCGCCTGGCAACGGCAAAGTGTTGGTCAATGGCGCTACAGGTGGCGTGGCAAGTCTCGCCATTGATATGTTGGCTGGCAAGGGTTATTCCATAACAGCCGTTACCGGCAAGGACAGCGAACACGATTTCCTGAAAAAGCTTGGCGCACAGGAAATACTTGCACGTTCGAGTGTTGAAATGGGCACACGCCCACTGGAAAAGCCTTTGTGGGCAGCAGCGTTTGATTCCGTTGGCGGGGATCAATTATCGTGGCTCATGCGCAGCATGAATCCCAACGGTTTGATCGCGAGTTTTGGCAACGCAGGCGGCATTGAGCTTAAAACCAATGTGCTGCCGTTTATTTTGCGCGGCGTGCGGCTGATTGGCGTTGATTCCGCTGCCACGCCTATGCCGTTGCGGCGCAAAGTGTGGCAGCGTTTAGCGAGCGACTTGAAGCCGCGGCATTTAAGCGAAATTGCAAACGTGATTACGCTGAATGACCTGGGCGCATATTTTGACAAAATGCTGAAAGGCGGCATACGCGGCAGGGCGGTGGTCAGACTTTCGTAAGCGCTGCCGTTTGATAATGCCCGGATAGTCAACGCAAGGAGGATGGATTCATGGGTGCCTATCAGGAATTCCATAAACGTTCGCTCAATGAGCGTGACGATTTTTGGGCCGAGCAAGCAAAGCTAATCGATTGGCACAAAGCGCATACGCAAGTCTGTGATTTCAGCCGTCCGCCATTCGCCAAGTGGTTTGTCGATGGCGAAACCAATCTTTGTTACAACGCCATAGACCGCCACCTCGCCACGCGGGGTGACCAGAAAGCGCTGATTTATATTTCGACGGAAACCGGCGTCGAAAAAACCTGGACTTACCGCGAGCTTTATAAAGAAGTCAATCGCGCAGCAGGTATGCTGCACACGCTGGGTGTAGGCCGTGGCGACCGCGTGTTGATTTACATGCCGATGATCGCCGAGGCGGTGTTCGCCATGCTGGCGTGCGCGCGCGTGGGCGCGATCCACTCGGTGGTGTTTGGCGGATTTGCAGCCGCGAGTCTGGCGACACGCATAGATGACGCCAAACCCGCGTTGGTGATTGCGGCCGATGCGGGTATGCGTGGTGGGCGCGCGATTCCCTACATGCCGCTGGTGGATGAGGCGCTGCGTCTGGCCAAACATCCGCCGCGCAATGTGATTGTGGTCAATCGCGGTATCGACAAAGATTATCGGCCCGTTGCTGGACGTGACCTCGATTACGCCACACTGCGCAAAGCACACGCCGAAGTGAATACGCCAGTCACCTGGCTGGAATCGAGTGAACCTTCATACATTTTGTATACCTCTGGTACCACTGGCAGGCCGAAGGGTGTACAGCGCGATACGGGCGGTTACGCTGTGGCGCTGGCGGCGTCGATGAAGCACATTTACTGCGGCAATGCGGGCGAGACGATGTTCACCACGTCCGATATCGGCTGGGTGGTGGGCCACTCGTATATTGTGTATGCGCCGTTAATCGCAGGCATGACCACCATTCTGTACGAGGGTTTGCCGATACGGCCGGATGCGGGCATCTGGTGGAAAATTGTCGCCGACCACAAAGTGTCGGTGATGTTTTCTTCCCCCACCGCAGCGCGTGTGTTGAAAAAGCAAGACCCGGCATATCTCAGTAAATACGATTTATCGTCGCTACGGCATCTATTTCTCGCGGGTGAACCACTGGATGAGCCCACGCATCGCTGGATATCCGATGCCCTGCAAAAACCGGTGATCGATCATTACTGGCAAACCGAAACCGGCTGGCCGATTTTGTCAGCGGTGCATGGTATTGAAAAAACGCCGCTTAAAATGGGTACGCCGAGTTTCCCGGTGTACGGTTACGATTTGCAAATACTGCGCGAGTCCGATGCCAGCGAGGCCGACGCCAATGAAAAGGGTGTGGTCGTCATTGTGCCGCCGCTGCCGCCAGGCTGCATGACGACGGTGTGGGGCGACGATGAACGTTTTGTGAACACTTATTTCACTGGCTTCCGCTCGAAGCAGGTTTATTCAACCTTCGATTGGGGCATACGCGACCAGGATGGCTTTCACTACATCCTGGGGCGTACTGATGACGTGATCAACGTTGCCGGCCACCGCCTGGGCACGCGGGAGATTGAAGAGGCTGTGCAGTCCCACAATAACATCGCGGAAGTGGCGGTGGTGGGCGTGGCCGACGCAACCAAAGGCCAGATACCACTCGCCTTTGCAGTGATCAAAGACCTCTCGAAAATTGCCACGCCTGCGCTCAAAGCCGCACACGAAAAAGAAGTGATGGACGCTGTGGATAAGCAACTCGGCGCAATCGGTCGACCTTCGCGTGTGCATTTTGTAACGTTGCTGCCCAAAACACGATCAGGTAAATTACTCAGACGCACGCTTCAGGCGCTGGCTGAAGGGC
>CANKUB010000167.1 GCA_947486575.1 Betaproteobacteria bacterium
AAACACTTCCACAATCGGGCCTTCGACAGCCTGGATGCACTCGAAAACCAACTCGTTGAGGCGCTACACCACTTGGAAAACAGCGGCGAACGGGTGAAATCCATCTGCAACTGGGATTGGATAATTAAAGCACTTTCTATTGCTAATTAGAATTACACGCAGGTGAAGCGCGGGTTAGCCTCCGTAAACTATTTCAATAAACCTCATTAAAAACAATTAAAATCAAATAGTTATGAAATATTCACATTGGAGAAGGCGGAGTCTACTGGTGCGAAATTACGCGAGGCTTACCGCCTGCAAAGAAACGCCCCCTACGAAAGTGATTCGACCGGCGCTATTT
The DNA here is from genome assembly GCA_947486575.1 of Betaproteobacteria bacterium. Classification (GTDB taxonomy): domain Bacteria; phylum Pseudomonadota; class Gammaproteobacteria; order Burkholderiales; family SG8-41; genus UBA5216. Next base: position 341 of record CANKUB010000167.1, read on the forward strand.
CAGTTACTGGTTGCCTTGGTTTTTACCTGCGTATATTCGACCAATACGCTGGGCAATCCTGTCGCGTCGAAGGTCGCACCCTCGACCCGAATGACCGCACCACCACCGGACAGCGTCGCAGCCGCACTCGCCTACCCCACGCGCCCCGTGCGCTTTATCATCCCCGCGCCACCCGGCGGCACGGTGGATCACATCGCGCGCCTGATGACCACGCCGCTAACTGAGCAATTGGGCAAACCTTTTGTGCTTGATAATCGTGGCGGCGCGGGCGGTGTGATTGCCGCCGAGCTGATCGCAAACGCGGCGCCTGATGGCCACACGCTGGGCATGATTTATACGTCTTACACCACGAACGCAGTACTGCGTGCGAAACCGTCTTACTCGCCCACACGCGACAATACACCGATAACACAAGCCACAGCGTCACCCTTGTTGCTCGCAGCGCATGTGAACCTGCCGGTGAAATCGGTGAGCGAACTAGTGGCGCTTGCAAAAACGAAACCAATGCTCTACGGCTCCGCCGGCAACGGTACCGGCGGGCACATGTGTGGTGAACTCTTCAACGCGATGGCGGGCTCGAAGGTCACTCATGTGCCCTACAAGGGCGCGGCAGCGGCGACCAACGAAGTCGTATCCGGGCAGGTCGCGTATCAGTTTGCCGGGCCTATAACGGTGCTGGGTCTGGGCCGCGCGGGCCGACTGCGCCTGCTTGCCGTCACCAGCCTGAAGCGTGCGCAGGCTTTGCCCGATATACCTACCGTTGATGAATCCGGTGTGCCCGGCTTCGAAGTCATCAACTGGTTTGGCACCGTGGCGCCGCCAGCAACACCGCGTTTTATCGTTGACCGGCTGCATGTCGAAATCAAGCGCGCCCTCGCCCAAGGCGACATTCGCACCCGACTTGCCGGTGAGGGTTCCGACATCGTCGCCACCACGCCGGACGAATTTCGTGCCTTCATACGCAAGGATATGGAAAAGTGGGCTAAAGTAGTGAAGCTGGCAGGTATCCGGGTAGATTAGGTAACTATTTGTTTTATTGCATTTATTTCTATAGCTGCGGGAGGCAGCATTCATGAAAAAATTATCTGGATTATTGCTGCTGGCAGCAACAATGTTGACGGGCGCTTGCGCCACCAATCAGTTCGCTGTGCCGGTGTCGGTAGGTATTTCGCCACAAGCGATTGCCAGACTAGACGGTACGCTGAAAGCGGGAATGAACGATTTGCCCGGCGCGGTCGGTGAATACCTCTGGGGCGGCGCAGGCGGCACGTGGTTCTGGATCGACCCGAAAGAAAAATTGATCGCGTTATTCATGTCGCAACGGCCCGGCGATCCGCGAATTTACTACCGGCGGCTGGCGAAAAATCTGGTGGCGCAAACGCTGCGGTAAACTTGCAAAAACCCGCGATGCCTGCACTATCGTTCCCGCACAGGCAGGAACCCATAACACCGTGCCCTATGGAACATTGTATGGGCTCCCTCCTGTGCGGGAACGATAGTGTGTGTGTTTTTGCCATTGCAATATGTCTTGTGACTTGCACGTTCAGTAGTCACGGGCAGCAATTTCCCACCCGCCCCATGCGCCTGATCGTCGGCTCCTCCGCAGGCGGCGGTGGCGACGGCGTGGCACGCGTGATGGCGGCAAAACTCACGCCACTGCTGGGCCAGCAAGTCGTTGTCGACAACCGTCCGGGTGCGGCAGGTAACATCGCCACGGAAATGGTGGCGCGCGCACCGGCCGATGGTCATACGCTGCTGTTTGCCTACACCGGCCATGTGATCAATCCAGCGCTGTTCAAAAAACTACCGTTCGATCCGCTGCGCGATTTTTCGCCGGTGGGTATGATCGGCTACAACAACTCGGCGCTGGTGGTGAACCCCGCACTGCCGGTGCACTCGGTGAAGGAACTCGTCGCGCTGGCCAGAGCGCGCCCTGGTAAATTGACCGCTGGCGCAATACCCGGCGGCTCGCAGCATCTGGCGACCGAGATGTTAAGAATACACGCAGGCGTGGATTTTCTTTACGTGCCTTACAAGGGAAACGGGCCTGCCATGAGCGACCTGCTCGCGGGACAACTCGACTTCATGTTCAACTCGCTGCAATTGGTGGCGCCGCTCGCCAAGGCCGGACGCCTGCGCGCGTTGGCAGTGACCAGCGAAAAGCGTTCGGAGCTGATGCCGGAGCTACCCACCATCAGCGAGGCCGCGATCAAAGGGTTTTCAGCGCAAGGCTGGTACGGATTGATTGCGCCCGCAGGCACACCGCGCGGCGTGATCGTCAAACTGAACGAAGCTTTAACCGCCGTGCTGCGCGAGGCCGATACGCAACAGCGCTTCAAGGCCATGGGTAACGAAATCGCATCTTCCACGCCGGAACAATTCGATGCGCTGATTCGTGCGGAGGTTCCCAAGTGGGCGGAAGTGGCGCGGCGGGCGGGGATTAAGCCGGAGTAATTTTTCAGAAAAGCGTGGGCTTGCCAACCTAACGCGCAATCGTCACATCGGGTGCGCCTTTAAAAACGTTCGGATATGCCGCACTGCCAGCGCCACGTTCTCCTTCGTATCCTTCCACGGAAACAGGCTCACTTGTGAATTCGGCGCGGTGTGCGCCATTTCCATCGCCGTTGCGTAGGGATGAGCGTCGGTGTTGTCCGGCAGAACCAGCAGCGGCGTGTGGCAGTTGCGCACGTAATCGCGCGTGGCAGTTAAAACAAAATCGACATTACCATACATCTTGTCGAGGAATTTTTGCACCATGTCCATGGTGATTTCCGGTCGGCTGGCAACGAGGGCCGGCCCCCAGTGCTTCATATTGTTGTGGTAGAACCAATTCGGTTTTTGTGGATCGACCCCACTGGGTTGCGCCGACACCGCCGCGACAATGCGGCCGGGCGCGCGCTGCAGCAAGTTCCAGATCAACGGATTGCCGATGCAAAATCCCATCACAAAAAATTTGTCGACACCCAGATGATCCAGCAAGCCCAGCTGGTCACTGGTATGCGCGTTCCAGGGCTGGTCGAAATCCAGCGGGCCGGTGGACTGGCCGCCGTTGGCATTGCGCAGATCCATGGTAATGCAGCGATATTCGGATTTGAATTCGGCAAACGCGTCGAACGGGCCATTGGCGTAGGTAACTTTCGAGTTGAGTCCCCCGCCGTAGATGATGAATAGCGGGAAGCCCGTGCCAGCCTCTTCGTAGCGAATGCGAACGTTACCTTTTTCGTAGAACGGCATGGCTTAGCTCCTTGTGCGCGTGGGCGCAACGACCCTCGGCCCCTCATGGTCGAGAGTTTCAGCCAGTCTGACTCGCGCTTAATCGGCCGTCAAGCCAGGCGCGCTTACTACCGCGCCCCGCTACACGACGCAATTGCTAACCGGCTAATCAAGCCCTTGATGAGCTGAAAGTCCTGCGCGCTGCACTCGCTGGCATCCGCAACACACACGCCAGCACCAGTGGATATAATTTCATAAGCTATTGTTTTTATTTGACTTTTATCGCGGCATGCCGGGCATCATTCCGGGCGGAAATCCGGGCGGGCCGCCTGGGCCACCTTTGTCGTCGCCAGGCTTACGCGGCTGCACAACCATTTGCGCACGATCTTTCAACATCGGCTCCAGCAATTTGGCCGGCATCACATACACCCATTGGCCAAGAATTTTCTCGAACTGCGAACGCGCCTCGAGACGCTTCAAGGTATCAACGTATTCTTTCGCGCGACGTTCGATCTCGTCCGGTTTCTCGTCTTTTTCCGGCACGCGTGTTTTCGGCGGTTCGCCACTCAATACAAAATTGAATAAATAATCGTCGCCCGATTTTTGTTTTGCTACCTTGATGGTGTACGTGAGGTTGTCGAAAGTCTCAGCGATAATCGTGGTTAATTTATCGCCTTCTACTTTGGCTTCAGTGGATACATCGCTGAACGCCAGTTGCCCCAGCGCGTTCACCGCACCCACTGCGGCGCTCGGATCCAGTTGCCCTGCGCCCGCAGCAAATTTCCACTGGCTGTATTCAAGCTCACGCGTGATTTTCCATTGCGCTGCACCTTCGCCCACGGTCAGCGTTCGAATACGGTCGGCCTTGAAGAAATTTTTCGCCAGCCACTTACCGGCCTTCGCATCAACATTGGCAAACGGATCGGACACCACTACAACGCTTTGGATTTTCCCTGGCGCGATCATGTAGCGGCCTGCAGGCACGCCATCCACCGCATTGGGCAGCGGATTGCCGGGGTCTTTTTTCAGCGACACTTTGCCGAAAATAAGGTTGGCGATGGGTTTGCCCGATTTGTCTTTCAGTTCAAGCAGCGTGCCGGTGCCTTCCGTCTTGCCCTTGCCCGGCTCGCCGAGATTCAGGCGCGGATACAGCGATTCGCCCACCGATTCCGACTGCACGATCTTCGCTTCCACCAGCTTCGCCATCAGTTCGCTGATTTCGCCAACATCGGCTGGATAGCCGCCACGCTCCTTTACACTCCAGGAGCCGCCCTTGCTCACCAGCGTGACTTCGTTCTTGTCATCCTTCAAACGAATCTCGGTCGCGTCCGCCGCCTTGAGATTGGGCAATACTTTCGCGCCGATTTTCGCGCCACTTTCCTGATAACCGGACAGATCTTTCCAGAACATCGCCAGCCCTGCACCACCCAGCACGGCGACCGCCACCAGCATCATCAAAAACTGTTTGCGGTTCATGCGGCCACCGCCATTCTCAGCTTGCTGCGGCGACGCAACGCCAGCACCAGACCCAGTATCGCCACCAGCACCGGAATCGCTCCGATGTTGATGACTTTGGTCCACAGCTCAAGCCGGTCGGAATCCACGCGCAGGTTCTTGCGTAAATCTTTCAGCTCCTTGCGGGTTTCGTTGGCTTTCTTGCGGAAATTCTCGATTTCCACTTGCTGCTCGGGCGTTAATACAGCCGCTGCTGCCGCAGTGCCGGTTCCGGTGCGGCCTTTTTGCAGTGCCTGGAGTTTTTCGGTCGTCTGATTGAGTCCATCTTCGAGGCCTTTAATCTTGCCCAGATACGCTTGCTGCGCCTGCGCTTCCATCTTGCGCAACACCGTCAGCGGCTTGCTGAACGCAGCGCGGCTGCGCAGGGTCGCCAGGTTTTGATCGCCCGCGAGCTGCTCGACCAAGCCTTGTGCAAACGCTAGATTGCCGTTGCGCGGCACCACCACCTTTTGCCCGAATACGTCTTGCGTCTCCACTGCTGCACCGTCGGTCAGCATGTCAACGTCAGCCACCAGCACTACCGAGTTTTCAGCAGCGGCCTCGCGCATGTGCTTGCCCGAAGGCGCGGGCGGCGGCACCAGCGCTTCACCCTTCTTCGCTGGCGCCTGCTGCGGCACCGGCTCGCCATTGGGGAATGCCGATTTGAACTTTCCGACGATGCGCATGGCAATCGGCTCCTCTTTGCCGGTAGGCTGAAAACCGCGTGTAGACGGCTCGCCCGACAGGGTGGCGATAATCAAATCCACCGGCATGGCGTTTTTCGACGAATGAATCAGCACGGTCTGCTTCAAGCCCTCCGCCAGCTTGCCCTTGAATGTGCCGCCAAAGGGAACCAGCATGGTGCCAACCTGACTCATCACGATATCGTCCAGGTTAAATGCATCGTTGGTGAGCATCAGCAAAGTCGGCAGCAGGCGCGGGCCTGAGCCGCTGGGGAATGTCATGTCAGCAATAACCTTGCCGCCGTCCAGTTCAACACCCCAGCCCTTGAACAGGTTATAGAGTGCGGAACCACCGGCCTGATTGCCGCCGAACGGATTTTGCATGTCGGGCTGCTGATCGAAGTAAGCATAGGGATCGACAAACGCAATCAGCTTGCCGCCACGCAATACAAACTGATCAATGGCGTATTCGGCTTCTTCAGTGATATTTTTCGGGTGTATCACCAGTAATACTTTGATGTCGTCGTCGATTTTCTTAGCATCAAGTTCGACCTTTTTGATTTCAAACGTGCGTTTCAGCTCGGAACCCAGCACCCACGGCTCAGTCGGCTGCTGCTTGGTCATTGGATTCAGCGAGCGACCCAGAACCGGCAGGCCCGCCATTAAACCGATGACCGGCTTTTTCGCCTGCGCCACCTGCGAAATTTTGCTGGTCAAATCGTATTCCAGTAGTTGTTCGCGATCTGCAGACAGCACGGGTATAGCCTCTTTCTTGTCGAGAAAAGACACGGACAGGCCAAGGTAAAATTTTTCACCGGTGTTGGTCTGCTGGCCTTCAACGTTATCAATCTGCGCGGATTCTTCCGCATCGGAATCTGGCTCCGGATTGAATTTCTCGACAATCACCTTGCCGCCCGACGCCGCTTTGTATTCGGCGAGCAGGTCTTCGACACGCTTGGCAAAGGTTTTCAGCGCAACGGGCACAGTGTTGCCACCCTGCGTGTAGTAGTAGCGGATTTTCACCGGCGCTTCCAGCTTGCCCAAGATCGCACGCGTGCCCGGCGACAAGGTATAAACGCTGCCTTGCGTGAGGTCCACGCGCGCCTTGAATGCGCTGAACAAAAAGTTTGCTGCCACCAGAATAATCGCCAGCAACACCAGGCCGCCGGCGGAATAAAACAGGGAATCGAGATTACTTTTTTTCATGATGTTTTTCTCTGCCTATCCTGCACGCTGGCTGCGAATTATCACACCGGTGGTAAACAGCGCGAAGCCGATCACCGAGGCGAAAAACAAGAAGTCACGCAGATCAATCACCCCGCGCTGAAAACCTTCAAAGTGTGTCATCACGGAAAACGAAGCGATGATATCCACCACTACCGGGCTGGCGAAGCGCGTAAGCAAATCCGTTACCGGCGTATAGCCTGCGAGGATGAAGAACAGGCAAATCACCACTGACAGGATAAAGCTGATCACCTGGTTCCGCGTCAACGCAGAAGTCATGCAACTAATGGCCAGATACGAACCCGCAAGAAACAGGCTGCCCACGTAACCGGCGGCGATGATGCCGTTATCGGGCGCGCCCAGCCAGTTAACGGTTATCCACACCGGGAACGTCAGCGCCAGCGCCAGCGCGAGGAAAAGCCACGACGCCAGGAACTTGCCAACGATGGCCTGCCAGGTAGTAAGCGGCATGGTGAGCAACAGTTCCATCGTACCCAGGCGACGTTCTTCGGACCACAGTCGCATGCCAACCGCAGGCACCAAAAAGAGATATAGCCATGGGTGCCAGGTAAAGAAAGACACCAGCGAGGCTTCGCCACGCTCAAAGAAATTGCCGATGGTGAAGGTAAAAAACCCCGTCAGCAGCAGGAAGATAATCAGAAACACATAAGCGATGGGTGAGGTGAAATAGCCGCCGAGTTCGCGCTTGGTAATGGTCTTAATGTTGTTCCATGAATTCATGATCAGTGCGCCTTCACGGTATCAGGGAGCGTAATCGCGCGGAATACTTCATCGAGCTTGCCCGTTTCGGTGTGGATTTCGTCAAGCTGCCAGTGTTGTTGTGCTGCCAGCTCGGCGATGGCTCGCGTCAGGTTGAGATTGGCGTTGCTCTTGTCAGGGTAGGCACGCGCTTCCACGCGACCATTGGCATCGGTCACAACTTCGGTACGCACAACGCCGGGCACCTGATTCAGATTTTCGATCAATGCGGCACTTGCGACGCCAGCTGTCTGAACGTGCACCGCGCCCGCCAATTCGGAGCGCGCTTTCAACTCTGCCGGCGTGCCGTTCGCCACAATCGTACCGCGATCAATGATGATGGCGCGCGAGCAGGTCTCTTCGACCTCTTCAAGGATATGCGTCGAAAAAATAATCGCCTTGGTGGCAGCCATGCGGCGAATCAGGCCGCGCACTTCATGTTTTTGATTGGGGTCCAGCCCGTCGGTGGGCTCGTCCATGATCAGCACTTCCGGGTCATGCACCAGCGATTGCGCGAGGCAGGTACGATGCTTGTATCCCTTGGATAACGTATCAATAGTCTGATGCAGGACGTTTTCCAGTGAGCACATCTCGACGGCGTGATTCACGGCCTTCTTGCGCGCATCACCATGCAAGCCGCGCAGTTCCGCAGCAAAGCTCAGAAAACCACGCACAGTCATGTCGGCGTAGCCCGGCGCGTTCTCCGGTAAATAACCGATCAGCCGTTTGGCTTCAATGGGCTTTTCCATGATGTCAAAGCCGCCTACTGTTACCCGCCCGGACGTCGGCGGGTAGTAGCCAGTAATCATGCGCATCGTGGTAGATTTTCCCGCGCCGTTAGGCCCGAGAAAACCGAGCACCTCACCGCGTTCGACGCTGAACGACACGTCGTTAACCGCAATCTTGGCGCCGAAATGCTTACACAGGTTTTCGACCTTGATCACTAAGATTTCTCCTCAAAACAACTTATGCCCGTGGAGAAGACCTTCACCACGGATTTTGGTTCACTAAATTACATTGGGGCAGTATTACGCTTTTTCAAGGACATTGATGCACGGCATCCCGGAAAATACCCATTTGTAACCATTTGTTTTTATTGTATTTTTTATAAACCTCGCCCACAGACGCTGGTGCCGGTAGTCTGGATTGAACAGACGACCTATCGCTTACAAGGCGTAAAAAACTTGCATTCCTAACTGTTGATTGCAATTCCTAAAAATGTAAATTTCTATTTATTTCAGATACTTACTTCAATACTCTCTGAAATCACCATTCCGTCGTATTCCCATTTGTTGCTATAATTTGCCTACACAGTGCCTACATGGAGGGGATCATGCAGCGGGTGAATTTTACAGCAAATAGATTGGCTCTAGCGAAATGCGAAGCGGGGAAACATCAGGCACTCTTTTGGGATGGCAAGACACCCGGCTTGGGGCTGCGCGTAACAGCCAGTGGGGCAAAATCATTCATCTTCGAATCTCGTCTAAACTCGCGTACCGTGCGGTTGACAATTGGCGACACGCGCACATGGACAATAGGCAAGGCCCAATCTGAGGCGACCCGCCTAAAAACCTTTACCGATCAAGGTGTTGATCCTCGTCAACAGCGAAGAGATAGTGCCGCATTGGCAGAAGCCGCTCGCCAAGAAGAGCAGCAGAAAACTTTGACGGTTGGCGAGGTTTGGCAGAACTACATTGACACTCGCAAGGCGAAATGGGGTGAGTATCATTTGCGCAACCACCTTAATATGGCAAAGGTCGGCGGGGAGGCAAGAACTCGCGGGCGGCGCA
>CANKUB010000168.1 GCA_947486575.1 Betaproteobacteria bacterium
CCAGCCGTTGTCGTCACTCAAAAGTCGGCGGACAATCTCAATTGAGTTAGCCTCGGACAGGGCGCGTTTGATCTGGCTCTGAATTTCCACCACGTCATGGTAAACGGGGGAAACAAAATTGTCCAGCTTTATTTGTGGCCCTCAGGCAGAGCTAGCTTGCGTACGGGATGGTGTGGCGGCACTTTGGGTACGAACTGCACCCATAGAACTTGGATCCCGCAGCGGCCCCATTGCGCGCCGTGCGTAAGACGAGCGGGCTTGCGCATTTGGGGCAAGTTGTAGTGCTTGAGTGGCGGGCTTGCAATGACTCAAGATGCGACTTGCGAGTTGCCCAAGTTTTCGGTAAGGCCCCGGACCGGAGAGCCTGAACTATTGCCGATACTTCTTCATCGGAGAATAGAAGTGCGTTGAAACTCTTGATGTAAGTTATGTAGCCCTTGGACATTACATTGGATGGCATCTCGGTCTTGAACTCGCACTCCCCCCAAAACATAACCATCGAATGCAGCTTTTGTTCCTCGACTTTAAGAAAATCTGCGATAGCCTTGACGTGACGGTAGTTCTGATCCAAAGGGTTTTGCATTCTAAACTTCCGGCCTGGTTTAACGATTGACCATTGCCGTGATTTAGCATCGCCAAAAATCCATCCGTCGATATTCTTCGCTTCGATAACGAATATCCCATATCTCGAAACCACAACGTGATCAATCTGCGTTGTACCGTTTGTCGTTGGCAGAGTAACGTTGTTCAGCGGAATGTATACGCTTTTATCGAGAAGCGCCCATTGCGCGGCCGCTCCTAGTGTTTCGCCTACCCAGCCTTTGATGAAATTCGAGAGGGTCATATTGCCGGAAAACGGGATCAAGTCGTGAAACGTAGCATCATTTTCACGTTAATCACCCCCCGGCGCGTGACGACCTGCCCACAGCTTTCGCCGGCTTCCGAATCTTCTTATCCGTAGCCACCGGCGCAGGCGGCAATCCGGTTTGCTGGGTACGAAACGCCTGATATTTATTGGGCCGCCGCGCGCCTTCGGGCTGTTTGCCGGTGCCTAGCGGCTGATAAGCGGGCACAAGATGTCGCTTGCTGTTGCCAATTAAATCGGCGCGGCCCATGCGTCTTAGTGCATCACGCAGCACTGGCCAGTTTTCGGCATCGTGGTAACGCAGAAACGCTTTGTGCAAGCGCCTTACCTTAAGCCCCTTGGGAATGATCACGTCTTCGCTGTCACGGGTGACTTTACGCAGCGGGTTTTTGCCCGAGTGATACATCGCCGTTGCCGTGGCCATGGGTGACGGCAGGAAAGCCTGCACCTGATCGGCACGAAAGCCGTTGGCCTTCAGCCACACGGCGAGTTCAAGCATGTCTTCGTCAGTGGTGCCAGGATGCGCAGCGATGAAATACGGAATCAGATACTGTTCTTTGCCGGCCTCTTTGGAATACTTGTCAAAGAGTTCCTTGAACTTGTGATACGTGCCCACGCCGGGCTTCATCATCTTCGACAGCGGGCCTTCCGCCAGGGCTTCGGGCGCAATTTTGAGATAACCGCCGACGTGATGCTGCGCGAGTTCTTTCACGTACTCGGGCGACTCCGCAGCAAGGTCGTAACGTACGCCAGAGGCAATCAGCACTTTTTTCACGCCGGGCAGCGCACGCGCGCGTTGATACAAATCAATCAGCGGCGCGTGATCGGTATTCAGGTTCGGACAAATGCCCGGAAACACGCATGACGGGCGGCGACAGGCCGATTCGATGGATTTGCTCTTGCACGCCAGCCGATACATATTGGCCGTGGGGCCGCCCAGATCGGATATCACGCCAGTGAAGCCGGGCACGGTGTCGCGTATGGCTTCGATTTCGCCGATGATCGAATCTGCCGAGCGGTTCTGGATGATGCGGCCTTCGTGTTCGGTGATGGAGCAGAAGGTGCAGCCGCCAAAACACCCGCGCTGTATCGTCACCGAGAAGCGGATCATTTCATACGCGGGAATCTTTGCCGCGCCGTATGCCGGATGTGGTGTGCGCGCATACGGCAATTCGTACACGCCATCCATTTCTTTCATGGTGAGCGGAATCGGCGGCGGGTTGATCCAGACATCCCGGTCGCCATGGCGCTGCACCAGTGCACGCGCATTGCCGGGATTGGCCTCCACGTGCAGAATGCGCGAGGCGTGCGCGTAAAGCACCGGATCGCCCGCCACCGCGTCGAACGATGGCATGCGGATGACACTGCGGGCGCGGTCTGTGTTTTTTACTTCGCGGATGAAGCGGACTACCTGCGCTCGTGGCTCGCTTTTCTCCCTCACCCCCGGCTCCTCTCCCGGGGGGAGAGGGGAGAAACCCTCGCCCACCGACAGAGAACTGCTCCCTTCTCCCCCGGGGAGGAGGGCCGGGAATGAGGGAAGGTCTTTGGATTTACCGCTGGCGTCGCCCGGACTCATCGCATACGGATCTATCGGCGGATTCAAAGCCCCGGGCAAATCAATGCGCGTGGAATCAATTTCAATCCAGCCCGCAGGCACGGCTCGCACAAACGACGTGCCGCGTATATCGGTGATCTCGGCCGGTTTCCTGCCCGCTGCAAGGCGATGCGCAATATCCACAATCGCGCGCTCGGCATTGCCGTACACCAGCATGTCGGCCTTGGCGTCGATCAGCACCGAGCGCCGCACTTTCTCCGACCAGTAATCAAAATGCGCAATGCGCCGCAAGCTGGCTTCGATGCCGCCGATGATGATCGGCACATCCGGAAACGCTTCGCGTGCGCGCTGGCTGTAAACAATCACCGAACGGTCGGGCCGCTTGCCGCCTTCGGCGCCGGGCGTATAGGCATCGTCGCTGCGCAGCCGCCGGTCAGCGGTGTAGCGATTGACCATCGAATCCATGTTGCCGGCCGTTACGCCAAAAAACAGTTTCGGTTTGCCCAACACCTTGAAAGCATCGGCGCTTTGCCAATCGGGTTGCGCGATGATGCCAACGCGGAATCCCTGTGCTTCGAGCAGCCGGCCGACAATGGCCATGCCGAAGCTCGGATGATCCACGTACGCATCGCCAGTCACGATGATGATGTCGCACTCGTCCCAGCCCAGTACATCCATTTCCGCGCGCGACATCGGCAGAAATGGCGCCGTGCCGAAACGTGCCGCCCAATACTTGCGGTGGCTGAAAATATCTTTGGCGCTCAGTTCGCTAAGTGCAGCGGGCGCAGAAGGTTTGGGGGCAGTGACGTTTGACATGGCGCGCAGTATACCACGCCACGCTGCCCAATGAAATTATAAGTAATTGATTTTATTGATTATTTTATTTAATTCCACACTATCGCCCGGATTCGGTGGCGCCCACTAGTCCAGCTTGATGCCTGCCGCACGGATCACCTTGCCCCACTTCTCCAGTTCCGCGCGAATAATGCGGCCATATTCCTCGGGCGTGCCGGGCAATACTTCGCCCCCCGTTTCGATAAAGCGCGTGCGCACCGCGGCAATCTGCAACACCTTGTTGGAGGCCGCATTGAGCTTCAAGATGATGTCGCGCGGCGTGCCCGCAGGCGCGAGCAACCCGCGATAACTTGCGCCGTCGATCTGCGGCCAGCCCGCTTCGGCGAACGTGGGCACTTGCGGCATCAGCGGACTGCGCTTGGCACTCGCTATCGCCAGCGGTCGCAGCTTGCCGGATTCCGCAAGGCCTTTAACCGCAAACAAGCCGCCAGCGCCTATCGGCACTTCGCCACTGGTGGCAGCGTAAATTGCCAGCCCCGTACTTTTGTACGGCACGTGTGTGAGATTGATTTTTGCCTCGTACTTCATCATCTCGGTCAACACATGCGGTAGCGTGCCGTTGCCGCCCGAGGCGTAGTTCAGCTTGCCCGGCTGTGCACGCGCCAGTGCCACCAGGTCCTTGAGGGTTTTCGCCGGAAATGAAGGATGCACCACCAGCATCGAGGTGCTGGAAGTCGACACTGGCGCAATGGGCGCAAAATCACGCACGGCGTCATACGGCAATTTGGACAACAAGAACGGATTGAAATAGATCGCCGGATCCGCCACGTAAATGGTGTAGCCGTCAGGCTTGCTTTCGGCAACCAGCCTGGTTGCAGTCACGGTGCCGCCGCCTGGCCGGTTATCAATAATCACCTGCTGACCGAGCGCTTCCGACAGCTCGTTGGAAATCGCGCGAATCATGCCGTCGGCGCCGCCGCCTGCTGCGTAACCAACGACGGCGCGTATCGGCTGTGCGGGGTAGGTTTGCGCGCCACACCACGATGCCATCGTCAGACACGACAGCCATACGCCTGATAAACTTCGCGCTCTCATACACCGCATGCGTTTTCCCTCAATTCAATATCAACTTGTGCGATCAGCCTCGTGGCGACACTTCATTTAAGCATGCAAAACCGCTTCCTGTCATTCTCGCGAAGTCGGGAATCCCTGACATCGCGCCGCAAGATGCTCCCTCCCATTCGAAACATCCTGTTTTGGCTCTGCTTTTTTCCAGCAGGGCCGGGCTTGCCCGCCATGGCACAAAGTTACCCCACCAAGCCCGTGCGCGCCATCGTGCCCTATCCGCCCGGTGGCGGCACGGACATCATGTCGCGCGCCATCTGCGCAAAACTGTCCGAAGTGTGGGGCATGCAGGTCGTGGTCGATAATCGTGGCGGCGGCGGTACCATTATCGGCACCGAGCTCGCCTCGCGCGCGCCAGCCGACGGCTACACGCTGTTGATTACTTCGCCCAGTTTTGTGATTAATCCCGCCACGCGCAGCAAACTACCTTATGACACGGCGAAGGATTTTCAGCCTGTCACACAATTTGCTTCGCAAGCCTACGTGCTGGCATTGCACCCCAAAGTGCCCGCGCGCGACTTAAAGGAATTCATAGCGCTGGCGAAGGCCAAGCCGGATTCACTGAATTTTGGCTCTACCGGCATCGGCAGCGGATCGCATCTGGCTGGCGAGCTGTTCAAATACCTTACCGGCACCGCACTCACGCACGTGGCTTACAAGGGCATGGGGCCCGCCATCGCTGACCTGATTGGCGGACAAACCCAGTTTGTTTTTGCCACAATCCTGCCGGTGACTCCGCATGTGCGCTCCGGCCGCTTACGTGCCGTGGCTGTCAGCACGGAAAAACGGGCAGCCACGTTGCCAGACCTGCCCACCATCGCTGAAGGCGGCGTCGCGGGCTATGGCACCCATTCATGGAGCGGGATGTTTGCCCCTGCTGGCACCCCGCGCGCCATTGTCGAAAAACTGAATGCCGAAATCGTAAAAATTCTGCACCAACCGGATACCCGCGAACGGCTTGCCGCTGATGGCGCAGAGCCTGCGGGCACAACCATTCGTGAATTCGAATTATTCATCCGCAATGAAATAGCCAAATGGAGCAAGGTCCTGCGCGCGGCCAAAATCACAGTCAATTGAACGGATTATCAAGGGCATACGAAATGACTAGGTTGCATTGCGCAATGGTTGCTTTGCTGGTGGCGGTCTCAGCCGGCGCAGTCCGCGCTCAAAATTATCCGGTGAAGCCGGTGCGCATCGTCGTACCATTTGCGCCGGGCGGCGGCAATGATTTCATTGGCCGCCTCGTCGCGCAAAAGCTGACCGAAAGCCTTGGCCAGCAGGTCATCGTCGAAAACCGCGCTGGCGCAGGTGGCGTATCGGGCGCGGAACTCGGCGTCAAAGCGCGACCCGATGGTTACACGCTCAATCTTGTGGGCGGCAGTTATCCGGTGAACGCCAATCTCTACAAACTCGCTTTTGACCCAATTACCGATATCACACCGATTATCCAGATATCGCAGGGGCCGTTTATTGTGGTTGTCCATCCGTCAACGCCGGTGCGAACCTTGAAAGAATTGATTGCACTCGCCCGCGCGAAGCCGGGTGTCGTCAACTATGCCTCGCATGGCACAGGGGGCATCGGACACCTGGCGACCGAGCTGTTGCTGAACATGGCGCAGGTGCGCATGGTGCATGTGCCCTACAAAGGCACCGGCCCGGCACTGACCGAAACCATTGCAGGACAGACCAGCGTTCTGCTCGGCAGCGTTGCGCCCACGCTGCCGCAAGTCAAAACCGGCCGGCTGCGCGCGCTTGCCGTCACGACGAAAGATCGCATCTCAGCGGCACCCGATATCCCCACCGTTGCCGAAGCAGCACTGCCCGGTTATGAAGTGGTGTTATGGCACGGTCTCGCAGGACCCAAGAATCTGCCGCAAGCCATCGTGGATAGAATCAACGGCGACGTGAACAAGAGTCTGCGTTCACCGGAAATGGTGGACCGATTGGCTGCGGACGGCGTGTCACCGGCGGGCGGCAGCGCCGACAAATTCATGGCGCAGATCAAGCGCGATATCGAGGTATGGCGCAAGGTGGTTCAGCTCACCGGCGCCAAGGCCTAGTGAAACCTCGCGACCGCCACCTCACTACATCACGACATCGATCAGATAAGGCCCGCGCTGCGACATCGCGTTCGTCAACTGCGTGGTCAACTCGGCGAGATCATGCACCTGCACGCTCGGCACACCCAGGCTCTTGGCCATGGTTGCAAAATCAATGGTCGGCCGGCCCAGCGTGAGCATGTCTATGGCGCGTGGGCCGGGATTGTCCACGCCGACACTGGCCAACTGGCTGTAAAGAATATTGTAGGAGCGGTTCGAGAAAATCATCACGCAGATATCGAGACCTTCGCGCGCCATCGTCCACAGTGACTGAATCGTATACATCGCACTGCCATCACCAATCATGGCAATCACCTTGCGATTCGGGCACGCTACGGCAGCACCGACGGCACACGGCGTGCCGAAACCGATGGAGCCGCCCATATTGTTCAGCCAATCATGCGGTGGCGCGCCGGCACTGAACGGAAAGAAACCGCGACCCGTGGTGACGGATTCGTCAACAACAATGGCGCCTTCTGGCAGCGTGGCGCCGAGCGCCTGCCCCAGGCCGTCCAGTGTAAATTTGCCGGTGGGCCGCTCGGGTCGCCCCGCTTGAACAACACCCGCTGGTTTTTCGTTCAAGGCCCCCAGTTCGGCGGCCAGCGCATCGAGCGCTGCAATCGGATCGCCCTCCACCGGGCATAGCATCGTCGTTGTGCAGCCGTCCGGCGTCAACAAGCTGGGTTTGCCCGGATAGGCAAAAAATGCCGCCGGCGGCTTAGCGCCGACCAGCACCATTTGTGTCGTGCCCTTGAGTTGCTCCTGCGCTGTTTCAATCACAAAGTGCAGTCGCAGCGTCGCCACGCGTCCGGCGCCGCGCTCGATGCGTGCGGTGCCACCCGCCGCCTGTATGCGGCAACCGGTCTTGGCAGCAATCTTTCCGGCGAGTTCAAGTCCCCGCGCACGCAATGCGCGTCCACCGAGAAACAACATGGCGGATTTGCCTTGCATCAAGGCTTTGGCCGCAGCGACGACGGCCTCTTTTTGCGGCCCCTGGGGTGGCGGCGTATCAGGTGTGTCGGCAACGCCGATGGCGTCGCCCCAGGCGGTATCGGCGGGCAATATCAGTGTGGCAATCTGCCCCGGCGCAACGCGCGCCGCCTGGATGGCCAGCGCGCCGTCATCGGCTACTGTTTTTGATGTCGGGGAAGTCTTCACCCAGTGCGAGAAAGGCCGCGCAATGCCTTCGATATCAGCCGTCAGCGGCGTGTCGTACTGAATGTGATGCAGTGCATGTTCACCCACAATATTGACGATGCCCGACCCGGCCTTTTTTGCATTGTGCAGATTCGCCGCAGCGTTTGCCAGACCCGGGCCCAGATGCAACAGGGTGGAAGCGGGTCTATCGGTCATGCGGTAATAGCCATCCGCCGCGCCGCTGCACACACCCTCGAACAAGCCCAATACACAACGCATGCCTTCAACACGATCAAGCGCACCCACGAAATGCATTTCCGACGTGCCCGGGTTGGCAAAGCACACCTCCACCCCGCCTTTTATCAATGTGCGAACCAGACTTTCTGCGCCGTTCATGAGTGCCTCCCCCAGCTGATTGAATTCGGTTGGTGCCCGCTATTTTTAGTCTATCCTGACTTGACGGGCTTGATCGCCACCCCGTCCATGGTAATGCGTTGATTCAGCATATTCGCACACGCCGCAATAACTTCGAGATTGGGCGTCGCCACGCCGACGAGCTGACCGATCTCCAGCAATGAATTCAGAATGGCATCCAGTTCCAGCGTGCGCCCGCTGCGCGCATCCTGCAAGGTGGAGGACGGCAGGGGCACACGTTTGGCACTGGCGGCAATCAGCGCTTCAGCATCCACCTCCAGCGGGCTGCCCGCCGCTGTGGCCAACGCAATGACCTCTCGCGTCATCGCCAACGCCAGCTTCGCTGTCTGGGCAAAGCTGGCAAGGTCTGTTGCGGTCGATTGCGTAAGAGAACCCATGGTGTTCCACACCGCGTTGGACAGGAGCTTGGTCCATTTGCCTTTGCGCAGGTCACTCACGGGTTTGCCGGTCCAGCCTGCCGCCGTGGCGATTTTCGCAATGGCCTGCAGACGCGGCGTCATGCTGTTGTCGATTTCACCCAGCGTCAGTGAATCGGCATCTGAATCCGCCAACCGAATATGCGCTGGCGCCACCAAATCCGAAGGCTTGAAGGCGATGCCGCCAATCAGATTAGGCGGCGCAAACGTACGCGACAGCACGCCCTCGGGATCCAGCGTCTTGAGGCGAGTACCTTTGTAGGGCGATTCAATACCCTCGAAATACCACCAGGGTATGCCATTCTGTGGAAACACAAACATTGCATCCTTGCCACCCAACGAACGCACATGCGTCGCCGCCGCTGCCAATTGATGCGCCTTGAGCGTGACAAAAATCAGGTCGTAAGGCGGCTTTTCTTCGCCGGGCCGCACCGCACGCACCTTGATCGGATCGGGCCGGCCACTCTTGGGCCCTTCAAGAATGATGCCGCGCGAAACCATGGCGTCGTACTGCGCGCCGCGCGCCACCAGCGTTACATCTTCGCCAATGGCCGCCAGACTCGCGCCAAAAAATCCGCCGATGGCACCTGCGCCGTAAATTAGAATTTTCATTACTCGACCTTTATGTTCGCGGCCCGTATCGCCTTGCCCCACTTGGCGATTTCCTCGCGCACGGTCTGCGCGAACGCCTGCTGCGAGTCCGCGACGACATCGAAGCCCAGCGCCGCCATGCGATCTTTGACATCGGGCAGTTGCATCAACTTGATGACTTCACGATGCATGCGATCGACGATTTCTTTGGGTGTGCCTGCGGGCGCCAACAGACCCTGCTTGGTATCCGAGTCTATACCGTTCACGCCGGACTCCTGAGCCGTCGGCACATCCGGAATATTGCCCGATCGTTTGGACGCCAATACGGCAATGCCGCGCATGGAACCCGCCTTGATATGCGGCGCAGTGGGCGGCACTGCTGTAATGCCTGTGGTCACCTGATTCGCGAGG
>CANKUB010000169.1 GCA_947486575.1 Betaproteobacteria bacterium
ACGATCGCATCGATGTAAACTATTGTTTTTATTGATTTTATAAATATCTGGTCAGCGCTTTGGTTTGGCGCAGCGCGCATTTCCGCAGGCGGTTGACGTTCGTAGCGATTGGGAACACATTTTCAGTTCGTCCCTAACCGGTGTTGAACGGAGAACCCCATGGTCCAGCGCTCGTTACCCATCGCCATCATCGCAATCGCCATGGCGCTGCTCGCCCCCGTCATCACCTGTGCGCAAGCATTCCCGTCCAAATCGCTGCGCCTGATTGTGCCCTCTGCCCCCGGCGGCAGCCCGGATATCAATGCGCGAGAACTGGCGGGTGAACTCGGCAAACTGACAGGTCAGCAAGTGGTGGTTGAAAACCGCCCAGGTGCCAGCGGAATTCTCGGCTATGAGCTGCTTGCGCGCGCCACGCCCGATGGGTATACGTTTGCCTATATCTCAAACTTTATTGCCACCAATCCCAGCCTGTACTCGAAGCTGCCGTACGAATTCGCCAGAGATTTTCAACCGGTAATTTTCTACTTTCAAGGCCTCAACGTACTCACGGTGTCACCGTCGCTGCCGGTGCGCTCGGTCAAGGAATTGATCGAGCAGGCGCGCGCCAACGCCGGCAAGATGACCTTTGGCAGCTCGGGAATCGGGGCCACTCCACATCTATCCATGGAGCTTTTTAAAAGCATGACCGGCACCGCGATTGTTCATGTGCCTTATAAGGGCACTCAGCAAGCCGTCACCGATCTCATTGGTGGCCAGATCGACATATTGTGCGACAACCTGGCGTCGTTGCTGCCACTGGTCAAATCCGGACGGCTGCGCGCCTTAGCCGTCACGTCGTTGAAGCGTTCAACGGCGCTGCCCGAACTGCCGACGCTCGACGAAGCCGGCCTCACGGGCTACGAATTAACTGGCTGGTCCGGCCTTGCGGTGCCTGCGGGTGTGCCCCGCGATATCGTGCTGCGGTTGAACGATGAAATCAACAAGGCGCTGGCTTCACCCACGGTAATCAAAGGCATTACCGCCCGTGGCGGGACCACCATGGGCGGCACGCCAGAGCAATTCGCAGAGCACGTGCGCCGCGAAACCGAACGGCTGGGCAAGCTCATCAAGGCGGTGGGCATCAAGCCGCAGTAGGCGGCATTTGTCCAAGCCCTGCATCGCCGCCGTCAAAGCGAAGTAAAATCGCTTTGAAATCGTAATCACCCGCATGGTCTTGCTCATGAATCCTGAATTCGCCAACATCAAAGCGCTGACCTTCGACGTGTTCGGCACCTGTGTCGATTTTCGCGGCAGTATCATCAAAGATTGCCGCGCGTGGGGCAAAGCCAAGGGCTTGCGCGTGAACTGGGCGAAGTTTGCCGATGCGTGGCGCGCGGGCTATCGGCCGGCGATGGATCGCGTAACGCGCGGAGAGTTGCCGTGGACAAAAATCGATGTGCTGCACCGGCTGATTCTCGACGAGTTACTGGTGAAATTTAAAATCCATGATTTAACCGAAGCCGAAAAAGAGCATCTGAATCACGTGTGGCATCGCCTCAAACCATGGCCAGACACCGTTAAAGGATTGAAGCGGCTGAAGAAAAATTCCGTCATCGCAACACTTTCCAACGGCAATACCTCTCTGCTGGTCAATATGGCGAAATTCGGCGGCTTGCCATGGGACTGTGTGTTTTCAGCGGAGACGTTTCATCACTACAAACCTGATCCGGAATCTTATCTCGGTGCCGTAGCAGCGCTCGACCTCAAACCCGAGCAGGTGATGATGGTTGCGGCGCATAAGCACGATTTATTCGCCGCAGCGAAGGCCGGACTGAAAACCGCCTTCGTGCGCCGACCGCACGAGCATGGGCGCAATTCCAACAAAGACCTTGCCGACGAGCCATCGTTCACCATCAACGCTGATGATATGGTTGATCTGGCAAACAAACTGGGGTGCTGAGCATGCCTGCAAAAACCAAACGTCCGACACAAGCGGAAATGAAATTGCGCATCGCGCGCTTTAAGGATTTGAAATCCACCAAGGCGCAACATGGCGCGAACAAGGGGATACCGCCCGAAGTGCTGGAGCTGATTACCGCCAAGACAACCTACAACATCATGTCGCCAGCAGGGTTGGGCGGGCAGCTTGCGCCCACCCCGCCGGTGGTTGGTGGTGATGCAGGCGTGTTTCGGCTGGGCATTGTGACCTGCCCGCCGGGCAACGGCGCAGGCTTGCACGTGCACTGGAAAACGCATGAGACGTTCATGGCGCTCACCGGCCAATGGGAAATGATCTGGGGTGACAAGGGCGAAGAAAAAACCGTGCTTGATCCGTTTGATCTGATGGCCGTTCCGCCGGGCGTGACGCGCACGTTTAAAAACATTTCCGATGCCGACGCGCACATGCTGGTGATAATCCAGGGCAGGCCCGGCGAGTTTGATGACGTGGGGCGTGTGCCGGAAACCGCCGACAAAGTTGCGCAAAAATTCGGGCCGGAGATGGTGGAAAAACTTAAAGGTCTCGGTTGGCAATTTACGCTGGATGCGAATGCGCCGCCGGAAGCGATGGGATAACTTTTGGCCTACGCTTATGGGTTGAGCCTGATTCGTATGATACGCAGTGTTTTTCTGCTCGCCGCGTTTAACTGTGCAGTTTTTGCCCACGCGCAACCCTACCCCAACCGCCCCATTCGCCTGGTAGTTCCCTTTGCCGCAGGCGGCACCGCTGATGTCATCGCACGCAATGTCGCCAACGAAGTCGGGGCGCAACTTGGGCAATCATTTGTGCTCGACAATCGAGGTGGCGCCAATGGCATTATTGGCACCGACATTGTTGCCAAGGCAGCGCCCGATGGCCACACGCTGCTGCATGTTACGGCGTCGTTCGTCATTAACCCGAATGCGTATACAAGACTGCCTTACGATATTTTTGGGGATTTCGAGCCGGTAACCAATGTGGTGCTGGGCACGGGCTATTTGCTGGTGCTGCATCCGGCGGTGCCCGCGAATTCCGTCAAAGAGTTCGTCGCGCTCGCGCGTGACAGCAACAAGGTGAGTTACAGCTCGCCCGGCGTGGGCAATACGCTGCACCTTGCAGCGGAATTGTTTAGCGTACGCGCTGGCGTCAAACTGCTGCACGTGCCGTACAAAGGCGTAGCACCGGCGATGAACGCGGTGCTTGCGGGTGAAGTGCAGGCGACATTTATTCCGGCAACGATTGCACTGCCGCTGGTGAAAGCGGGCCGCGCCAAGGCGATTGCGTTTACCGGTGCGTCGCGCTTTGCGGGTCTGCCGCAATTGCCGACCATGAGCGAAGCGGGCGTTGCGAATCTTGAACTGTCCGGCTCGTGGCATGGCTGGTTCGCCACGGGCAAGACGCCGCCAAACGTGGTGTCGCGAATACAGTCGGAAGTGGCGAAGGCATTGCGTGTGCCGAGAGTGCGCGACGCTATTATCTCCGGTGGTTACGAACCCGATGGCCGCAGCCCGACAGAATTTCGAAATTTCCTGCGCGTAGAATACGAGCGCTATGCCGAGATGCTGCGTGTGGCTCATGTAGCTAAAACCAGTTATTGAAAAAATGAATAAAGACAATAAGTTACAAAATATTTCGACAGGACTGATTCTGTTCGCTCACGGTTCGCGCAACCCCGCGTGGCGCAGACCGTTTGACCGGCTGCTGAAAAATATTGTAAAGCGCTGCGAGTGTCATGCCGTGCTTGCATTTGGTGAATTCATGTCGCCGGGGCTGGTTGATGCCGCGCAATCGCTGGCAGCAGACGGTGTAACAAAAGCCGTGATCGTGCCACTGTTTCTCGGTGGTGGACTGCATGTGCGCGGTGATCTGCCTAAGCTCGCGGCAGAAGCACGCTTGGCAAGCGGAATTAAGTTGCGAGTGGCGAAGGCGATCGGTGATGATGCGGGGGTGTTGGCGGCTATTGCCGAATACTGCATGGGCAGCATAGGTCGTCGCTCTGATAATAGCTCGGGCATAGCAAGAAAACGGCATGTCCAATAAACCACTCCAAAACTCGCTACCGCAAGATCCGTCGGACTTTGCCCGGCTGGAATTGCCCAAACTGAAAGTGTCGGACGGCGTCGCGTTGCAGACGGTTTTTGGAATCTATTTGCCGCTGGCGAGTAGCCAGTAGGCGATGTAGAAGGAGCCATGTCGATCACTGCAATTTCCGTGACCCAATTTGTTCGTGCCAGAAGTCGCTGGCTACTGGCTGCATGCACTTTCGTTCTGGTGTGCGCAAATGTTCTGATGAACCCATCGCATGCAGCCGATGGCAGTGGCGAAGTGCCATTGATTATGGGCAACCGCACGATTCATGTTTTTCGCGCTTCGCTGGGTGCTTTCACAGCGGAAGAGCGCTCGGAAGGCGCGCGACAACGCATTGCCAGTGCAATCGAGGGCGCGGGCGAAGGCTGGACGTCCGTAAAGGCTTCGGATCAGGGCGTGATGGTGCTGCTCGACGCCAAACCCATGTTTACTGTTGCAAACGGCGATGCACGCAAGCTGAGTAGCGAGACGCCGGAAGACATTGCCAATAATGCGTCCCGTGTTTTGCAAAAGGTGTGGAGCGAGGCGCGGGAGAGCCGTGACCCGCAAGTGGCCCTGTTTGCGGCAGCCAAAGTGGCCCTCGCGGCGTTTTTGCTGGCGGTGGCCCTGGCTTTGATTGTAAAGATTTCGCGTTTGATACGCAGTGCCGTGACGGCGCGCGTGAGCGAGCGATTGAATGCGCTGCCCGTTGCCGGGCTGGGATCAAAAATAGCGTCGCTGCTGTTGGGTATTGCATCGCGTTCCTGTGTGTTGTTGGCGTGGCTGCTGAGCATGATGGTGGTTTTTGTATTTATCACCTACAGCCTTGAGCAGTTCGTGCTGACGCGGCCTATCGCCGAAGGCCTGTCACAAAAACTCGGTAACCTATTGATTCAGTCGCTGAATTCGATGGCGGGATCGATTCCCGGGTTGGTCATCGCCGTAGGCATTTTTCTGGCAGCGTGGATTGCAACCCAGATTTCATCGGAAGTGTTCAATCATGTTTCTTCAGGTCAACTGAAGATCGGGATGCTGGATGCTCATACGGCACCCGCAACCAGACGTATTGCAAACGCATCGCTATGGCTGTTTGCGCTTGCCATGGCTTACCCGTATTTGCCGGGCGCTCAAACCGAGGCATTCAAAGGCTTGTCGGTGATACTTGGCCTGATGGTGTCCATCGGTGCATCCGGCCTCATTGGGCAGGTCGCCAGTGGCGTAATTCTGGTATACACCCGCGCCCTCTCCCTGGGCGAATTCGTACGGATTCAGGATTGCGAAGGCACGGTGACCGAATTGGGGTTGTTTGTCACCCGGCTGCGCACGGGGCTTGGCGAAGAAGTTGCGCTGCCCAATGCGCTGGTGCTGGCCAATGTGACCCGCAATTTCTCCAGGGCGACAAAGGGCAAAGGTTTTGTTCTTGATGCTGCCATCACCATAGGGTATGACACGCCGTGGCGGCAAGTGCATGCCATGCTGCTGGAGGCTGCGGGCATGATACCGGATATTGCCCGTGAACCAGCGCCTTACGTTGTGCAAACAGCGTTGACAGATTTTTACGTGGCTTACAAGTTGGTGGTTTATGCCGGGGCGGAAAAGCCAGCGGCGAGGGCGCGTGTCGCCAGTGATCTGCACGCGGCGATTCAGGATGTGTTCAACCGGCATGATGTGCAAATCATGTCGCCGCATTACCAGCGCGATCCCACGGCGCCAAAAACCGTGCCGGAGTCGGACTGGTATGTGCCACCGGCGGTGCGCCCGCCGAAGTCACCCCAGTCACCTCAGTCGTGACCGATTGAACATGGCGTTGCAGACGCTCTCCCAGACGTTTAACGCCTTCTTTGATTCGGAAAAATCCGCAGGGATTCTTCTGCTTGCGTGTACGGTTGTTTCAATTGTCCTGGCGAACTCACCAGCAGGCGGCGCATACCTCGGATTCTGGCAAAGTTCCTTCCTGGGTCTGAGTATCGAGCACTGGATCAACGATGGGTTGATGGCAATCTTTTTTCTGCTGATCGGGCTGGAGCTCGAACGCGAAATGTACGTGGGAGAGTTATCGAACGTCAGGAATGCCTTGTTGCCGCTATTTGCGGCAATTGGTGGCATGGTGGCGCCTGCGTTGATTTACTACTCGCTCAATGCCGGCACGCCAACGCAAGCGGGTATTGGCATTCCGATGGCAACGGATATAGCGTTTGCGCTGGGTGTGCTGGCCATACTCGGCAGCCGCGTGCCGGCTTCGCTAAAGGTCTTTGTGGTGGCATTCGCGGTCATTGATGATCTGGGCGCAATCGTCATTATCGCGGTCTTCTACACGGCACAGTTGTCGATCGGCTATCTGTTGGCCGCACTGGCTGTCTGGTGTTTGCTGGTGGCGTTCAATCGTTTGTTTCGGGTCATGCATCTTTTGCCGTACCTGATGGGCGGCGCACTCATGTGGTTTTTCATGCTGAGGTCGGGCGTGCATGCGACCATCGCGGGTGTCCTGCTGGCATTTGCCATACCGTTTTCTGCGAAAGACAACGACCAGAATTCGCCCTCACACCAGCTGGAACACGCGTTGCACAAACCGGTGGCATTCATCATCCTGCCGATTTTTGCCTTGGCCAATACCGGCATCGTTATTCAGGCTGGCTGGTTTCAGCAGCTGACCAGCGCGAACAGCTTAGGCATTGCTGCGGGTTTGGTTGCAGGCAAGCCATTGGGTGTGCTGCTGCTTTGCGTGCTAGCGGTTGCGCTCGGTATTTGCCGCTTGCCATCTGATTTGAAGTGGTCACATATGGTCGGTGCTGGAATGCTTGGCGGGATTGGATTTACGATGTCGATATTCATTACCAATCTGGCGTTTGCAGCGGATCCGGCAATCATCGCCGCCTCAAAAATCACGATTCTGCTGGCATCACTGCTGGCCGCCTTGCTTGGCTTTCTGTGGCTGCGCTTTACTTCAGTGCGCCAAATACCCTTTTGACGATATCGCTGGTCGCGCCGAGCGGGTTGGTGCGAAAGGCTTTTTCCTGCTCGCCGATCATTAAGTACAAACCATCAAGCGATTTTTGCGTGACGTAGTATTCAATGGTGGATTGATCTTTTTTGATCAGGCCGTACGAGGCGGCTTGCCCGGCAAGGGTGTTGTATTGCTGCGCCAGGCCCACACGATTAGTGGCATTTTTAACGATAGGCAAAAAGCGCTGCGTGAGTTGTGCGCTGGTGTTGCGGCGAAAGTAATCTGTCACCGAGGTTTGCCCGCCCGCGAGAATGCCTTTGGCGTCCTGCAGCGACATTTTTTTTGCGGCATCGATCAACAGTGACTTGGCCTCAGGCACAGCTGCCTCGGCGGCGCGGTTCATCGCCAGCACCAGGTCATCGGCCTGCTTTTTCATGCCGAAGGTACGCATCGCGCCTTCAACGTTGCGCAGCACCGGCGGCATGGGAATTTTCACCTGCGGGTTGTTGAAAAAACCATTTTCCACACCGAGCTTTCCCACTGCGGCGGCGGCGCCGTCGGTCAGCGCCTGACGCAGGCCGCTCGCGGCATCCGTATTGCTGATACCGGCAAGTTGCGCATGCGCCAAGGATGTAATGACAGACAACACAAAAATACTCAGAATACGCATCCTCAGGATACTCAACATATGTCAGCCCTCTTCAATGTGTGCCCGACAAATACGGGTAAATTATGCAACGTGCCCCATCGTATGCCGCTGGCGGTGCTGGCAGCAACTGTTTTCGCGCTTTTGATGTCATGCGCGCCCGCGTTTGAAAAAAAAGCTGCGCCTGCCGTAACCTTTTTAACAATCAAAGGCGAAACCGTTCCGCTGAATGCACTGCACGGCAAGGTGGTGCTGGTGAATTTTTGGGCGACAGATTGCCCGATTTGCCTGAAAGAAATGCCGCAACTGATTGCGACGCACGAAAAATTTCGGTCACGGAATTACGAAACGGTGGCAGTGGCGATGTGGTACGACCCGCCGAATCGCGTGGTGAGTTATGCCGAAAAGAACGTGTTGCCGTTTAAGGTGGCGTTTGATCCAGTGGGTGAACACGCCAAGGCTTTTGGCGATTTAACCTTGACGCCGACGATGTTTGTGATCGATATGCGCGGCAATATTGTGAGTCGGATTGTGGGGGAACCGGACTTTACGAAGCTGCATCAACTCATGGAAAAATTGCTGGGCGACGTGTGATGCGCGGGCGGCGTGATACAAACGGCGATGGTCGGGCTACGGTTTCAGCTACAATTCGTTACGGGTAGATTTGACAACGTGCTGGAGGCGGTGCTTCGCGGGTCGTCGGAACACAATATCAATTTTGGTGATTTGAGGCATGTTCTGTCGCAACTTGGATTTCAGGAACGGATCAAAGGCGGCCATTTCATTTTTAGCAGGGAGGCAATGATGGAGATCATCAACCTTCAACCGGCAGGCAGCAAGGCGAAGGCCTATCAGGTTAAACAAGTGCGCAATCTTGTCGTCAAGTAAAAACTCGCCGGAGCAGCGCCATGAACAGCCGATACGAACTGGTCGTTTACTGGAGTCAGGATGACGATTGTTTTGTGGTGGAAGTGCCGGAATTGCCGGGCTGCATGTCCGACGGCAAAACCTATCAGGAAGCCGTTTCCAACGTCGAAATTGTGATCGCCGAATGGATCGAAACGGCAAAGACGCTGGCTCGGGCGATACCCGAACCCAAGGGGAAACTCATGTATGCCTGAGTCATTAAGCCCATCAAGCCACGCCAGCCTCATGCGCCTGCTGATCGGCGTGATAGCTTGATCGTACCAGCGGCCCGCTGGCTGCGTGTATAAAGCCCATCTCGCTGGCTTTCGCGGCGTACATGTCGAATACCGCCGGTTCAACATAACGCAACACCGGCAGATGATGCACGCTCGGCTGCAAGTACTGGCCGATGGTGAGCATATCGACGTTGTGCGCGCGCAGGTCGCGCATGGTTTCCAGAATCTCTTCGTCGGTTTCACCCAGGCCTACCATCAGGCCGGATTTCGCTGGGATATGTGGAAAGCGCGATTTAAATTTTTTCAATAAAAACAGAGAGTTACTGTAATCCGCACCAGGACGCGCCTGCTTGTATAAACGCGGCACCGTTTCGAGATTGTGGTTCATCACATCGGGCGGGCACTCAGACAATATATCGAGCGCGATATCGAGGCGCCCGCGAAAATCCGGCACCAGCACTTCGATGCGCGTTTGCGGTGAACGTGCGCGCACTTCGCGTATGCAGTCCCTGAAATGCGCTGCGCCGCCGTCGCGCAGGTCGTCGCGATCAACGCTGGTGAT
>CANKUB010000170.1 GCA_947486575.1 Betaproteobacteria bacterium
GAGTAAAAACGGTATCTTCTCAAAATCCGCGAGCCCTCAACAAAAAATATCCAACAGTTCCGCTTAACGCTATTCAAGTCATTGACACAAAACAACTTTTTTCTTCGACATCCAAATATCAATTTTCGGCAGAGATCAGGTCATCTGAAATTAATTGAATAAAAGCAATTACTTAGTGGAAGTGATAGTTATTGCTCCGTAATACGCTGCGTCCTTCGATAAGCTCAGGGCAGGCTTTTACGGGCTTGCAATGGAGCGCGGTTCAAATGTTTCCTGGCCCGCATCACTGCAGCGTCGTTACAACCGTCAGTCCGGCCTTGTCGGCTGCCGCTGCGAGCCGTCTATCGAACACCGCGAAATCGATAGACGCTGTGACGCGCGCCTTCAGCCACAACGCACCCGCCAGATGAATGGCATCGAATCCGCGCAGGTTGTAAATCTCGGCTAGATCGCCTGCGCTGCGCAGCACGTCCGGGGCAAGCTCCACTTTCAACAGCGCGTCCCAATCGCGATCCAACTGCCGCAGCCGCTGCTGATGCTTGGCATCGGTGGTCATGCCGGTGTGATTGAGCCTCGCAAAGGCCGCGCGTGTTTCTGCATACGCGACGACCGATGTTGCCAATGCTTCGGCCTTGGCGGCATGGGCTTGCATGGCTGCCGTGCCCGCTTCGCGCACGTAAAGCTTGACCAGCGCCGAGGTATCGAGATACAGAATCAACGGCGGCCTTGTTTGACCCAGGTGGAGAGCGACACGCCTTTACGCATGGATTCACCCTGCGGCAGGCCGACGGGTTTGCCGCCATTCCAGCGGATGCCGGATAATTGCGCCAGCGATGCAAGTGATGCGCTGGCTTTAAACGGCACAATGCGTGCTATCGGGCGGTTATGCACATTGACCGTCACGGCTTGGCCTTCAGAGGCCTTTTTGACGTAGCTGCTGAGATTGGCTTTTAACTGGCGGATATTGGCTTGCATTTTGGGGCTTTCTCTTATGTGTCCACATTTTCTATTTGTGGGCACAATGGTAGCATGACGCTGACGCCGTGCCCATGATTGGCCTGGCCAATAGAGGCAATTCAAACTGATGTGGAATTGCGTCACCAAGGCAGGTGTTGTTTAGCGTGCGGGAACTTGCTGCTCTGCTTCAGGTGTGCCCTTGTCCCGCTGTAGTAAATCGAAATTTATCCTTTGACAACAGCGGCGGCAAGCTGCCGCACTCCAAATTACTTCTGCCCTTGCGTCGGGCCATGATCATGTTTTGTATCCTTGTAAATCGAAAGGTTACCTTTTAATTTACAAGGTTAGCAAAATGGAAGCAAAGAGAGGGTTGTTAATTTTTATTTAAAAAACAATGAGTTACGAACTTACGTTGCTATCGACTTCCACTGCTGCGCTAACCGTTCCGCCGTGCGCCACGACAGCGCCTGTATGGTCAGCGTCGGATTGCGCGCGCCGCTGGTGCCCATCACCGACCCACCCATCACGCCGAGGTTCGGCACGTCATGTGTGAAGCCCCAGCGATCCACGGTGTTGGTGGCCTTGTTGTCGCCCATGCGTGTGCCACCGATGGCGTGGGTGGACGGTCCCTGCGTGCCTGACGGCGCGTTTTCCGTGGCGATGGCACCGGCTTCCATGAACCATTGTTTCATTTTCGCGCGCAGAAATTCGCTCATCTTGCGGTCATTGTCTTTCCAGTCGGCGGTGATACGGATCACCGGATTGCCCAGACGATCCTTAACCGTGGGGTCGAGATCAAGCACATTGTCTTCGTACGGCAACGTGGTTTTTTGCATGGTGGCGAGATTCCAGCGGTCGGCGTTTTCCTTGACGAACGCTTTCCAAGCCGAACCCCACGTCGGTTTGCCGAAAGTGGGCATGGTCGCAGCATCAATGGGCCGCCGGTCGGAATAGACAAACAGATTGCCGCCGCCGATGAAATCAAGCTGGCTGTGGTCAAAGTTGTCGTCAGCCCAGTTGTCGAGCGCCACACCCTGACCCTGCGTGCCGTACCAGTTGTTGATGTTTTTGGGAAACAGGCCGTACACCCGCGACAGCGTGTTGTGCGTCATGTAGTGCCGCCCGACCTGACCATTGCTATTGGCGAGGCCATTGGGAAACGCTTTTGATTTGGACATCAGCAGCAGACGCACATTCTCATACGTATAGCTCGCGAGCAGCACCACATCAGCGGGCTGGAAGTACTCGACGCCATCCTTGAGGTACGTTGCGCCAGTCGTGCGGCCGGTTTTTTCATCAACTTCGATGCGCGTCACATGGGCGCGCGTCACCACGGTCAGGCGCTTGGTTTCCTGCGCTTTGGGGATGGTGGTGATATGCGGGCCATTCTTGGCACTAACATGGCAGCCGCCGCGCGTACAGTAGCCGTGATATAGGCAGGCAGAACGCCCGCCGTACGGCACAGAGTTGATCAATGCCGCACCCGGGAACGGCGCCCAGCCGAGTTTCTTTGCAGCACCGAACATCTGCTCGGTAAACTCGGTCAGCCGCAGCGGCGGCATGGGGTATTCGCGGCTGCGTGGTGCTTCGAAAATATTGCCACGTGGATCGATCTTGCCTTTGAGGTTGCCCGCTTTGCCCGATACGCCGACTTCGTAATCCACTTTGTCGTAGTACGGTTCGAGTTCTTCGTGACCGAACGGCCAGTCTTCAACAGTGCATCCCGTGGGCATACGTGCAGCGCCATAGCGACGCGTGGTTTCGCTCGCCACTTTGAAATCCCACGGGTTGAGCCGCCACGCCTGCGCGAAAAAGTGCAGGGTGGTGCCGCCGACTGCATTCATCATCGGATGTACGGCCGGGCGCGGCGAGTAGGGCGCGGATGCATTGCGCCGGTGCGTGGGGACTTCCTGATTGGCCTTTTGCACCGATTGCGGCCAGCCGCGAAAATTATTGCGCAACTCATCCGGTGCGAAATCGCGCGGCTGAAGCCAGTCTCCCGCTTCAAGGCCAACCACGTCAAGTCCCGCACGCGTCAACGGCAGCACTGCCGTGCCACCGGCAGCGCCCAGGCCAATCACCACCACGTTGGTTTTCTTGAGGTTAGTGGCCATGATTGCCCCCGCGCTTGCTGAACATCGCTTCGTCGTAGGCGGATTTGCGGAGTACCTTGGGCGGCTTACTCATGCTCTGATCGTCGACCGAGACCACCATGCGTATGCCCGGATAGCCGATCAGATCCCAGCCGATGAAGTTGGCGTTGCCGCCGTAGTACGGATCGCTGAACATGCCCTGCATGGTGTGGTCGCGCACCATATTGAAGAACGCAGCAGCATTCGGACGAAAGCCGGCGGCCGTATTTTTTTCCATATCGGTCAGGACTGCGTCCTGATCGCGCGCATTGAGCTTGATAAAAGACGCGCCCTTGGACGCTTGCGCGTACGTATCCGTTGCTGCAAGGCCCGATACGTAAGCGGCCTTGCTGGACGCCAGCGGTCCGGTGAGTGCGCGGTCGATGTAATGAGCCGCACGCGCTTCGGCAGCGCCTGGCCCATTAGCATCGGCAGGGACGATGCGCGCGACGATGGCTTCCAGCATATCGGCTTCTGTGGCGGTGAGTGTTTCGAGCGCCTCGCGTAGCGGCGTAGCCGCGGTGCTGGCTTGCGCTTGCGCAGGTTTTGTCAGCTCGGTTGCAGGCACTACAGCGACGGCCCCCACCGCCCCCACTGCGCCTACACGTTTTAGCAGTTCGCGCCGCGCGATATTGTGCGGTGCGGAATTTTCTTTGTTTGGCATGCGTTCCTCCCCATGTTTGTAATGAGCCTTACGTGAAACAGTATTACTGCTATCTATCCAGGTCAAGCAAAACCCAGGAACAAAGGCATAGCAAATGCGCATTTGTGTGCTATCTTCATTTTGGATTCGCGCACATGGCGGCATTAGACACAGGGGAAATAGTGATGAAAAATAGTCTGCTGGCGTTGCTATTGTGCTGCCTGGCCGTGCCCTCGCTTGCGCAGCAAACAGCACCCGCTATTCCCTTTGAATCAGTAGCTGATTTCCTGAAACTGCCCGAAGGCATGAATTTTGGCGAAGTGCCCGGTGTGGCGGTCAATTCCAAAGGCCATGTGTTTGTGTTTACGCGCTCCAACAGTACGCAAGGCCCGGCCTACGGCCCTTCGGCATCGCAGTTGCTGGAGTTTGGCCCCAGGGGCGATTTCATCCGTGAAATAGGCAGAGGTCTTTATGGGTTTGCCTTTGCGCACACGGTACGCATCGACAAGGATGACAACATCTGGGCGGTAGACAAAGGCTCGGACATGATTATCAAATTCAGTCCGGCAGGGCGCGTGATGATGGTGTTTGGCCGTCGCATGGAATCCACCAGCCCGAATACCAAGCCGCATCCGCATGTCGATCCGCCACGGCCTGCGATAGATGGCTTGTTTCGCGAGCCTACCGATGTGGCCTGGGATTCCAAGGGCAATATTTACATCACCGACGGCTATATC
The DNA here is from genome assembly GCA_947486575.1 of Betaproteobacteria bacterium. Classification (GTDB taxonomy): domain Bacteria; phylum Pseudomonadota; class Gammaproteobacteria; order Burkholderiales; family SG8-41; genus UBA5216. The sequence continues at coordinate 4,470 of CANKUB010000170.1, forward strand.
AACTCTCGCGTAGCGAAATATGACAAGAACGGTGAGTGGGTAAAGCAATGGGGCGAATACGGCAGCGGGCCGGGGCAACTGCGTGTGCCGCACTCGCTGGCGATTGATCGCAATGACAATATTTACGTTGGTGACCGTTCAAACACGCGGGTGCAGGTGTACGACACCGAGGGCAATTTGCTGCGCACCATCAAGGTTGATGTGCCAGCGCCACCAGGCACAAAAGGTGTCTACGGCAACGTGCCACCGGCACAGCGATTGGCCGCCATGATTGGCGCTCCGAATGCCCTGTGTATCAACCCGGGTCCGAATCAGTTTTTGTTTCTGGGCGAAACCATCTTTCCGGGCCGCATTTTCAAGCTGTCACTCGATGGCAAAGTGTTGGGCGTGATCGGCCGCTCCGGACGGCAGTTGGGGCAATTTTCTGGCGCGCATCAACTGGCATGCCCGACAGAAAACGAAATTTATGCAGCAGAAACCGCGAATTGGCGTGTGCAGAAATTGATCTTACGCTAACACATTGAAAGGATGCACTTTTGACTTCTGAAAACAACAAAAACCCGGTACTGGCCCCGCGCGGGCTGGATGTACTGCGCGACCCTTTGCTCAATAAGGGTACCGCGTTCAACGAAAAAGAACGCGACGCATTGGGTCTGCGCGGACTGCTGCCGTTGCATGTGCTGAATCAGGATGATCAGATAAAGCGCGTATTGATGAATCTGCGCAGGCTGACTGATCCGCTGGATAAATTCATTGCGCTGAACTCGCTGCATGATCGCAACGAAGCCCTGTTTTTTCGCGTGCTGTGCGAACACATCGACGAGATGCAGCCAATTGTTTACACCCCGACGGTGGGCCTCGCCTGCCAGCAATTCGGCAATATTTTTCAGGAGCCGCGCGGCATGTTCATCGGCGCGAATGATCGCGGCAATATTGCGAACGTGCTGCGCAACTGGCCTTATCAGGCGGGCATCATTGTTGTAACGGATGGCGAGCGCATACTGGGATTGGGCGATCTGGGCGCCAACGGCATGGGCATACCGGTGGGCAAGCTGTCGCTCTATACGGCATGTGCCGGTATACATCCGCGCTTGTGCCTGCCGATTACGCTGGATGTGGGCACCAACAACGACGCGCTGCGTAATGACCTGAACTATGTGGGTCTGCGCCAGCGTCGCATCACCGGCACCGCGTACGATGAATTCATTGAGGAATTCATGACTGCCACGCAGGAGGTGTTCCCCGGCGTGCTGGTGCAGTTTGAGGATTTCGCCAATCACAACGCGTTTCGCCTGCTGGAAAAATATCGCGACCGCATCTGCTCGTTTAACGACGATATTCAGGGCACGGCAGCGGTGGCGTTGGCAGGGCTGTTTTCGGCGCTGCGTATTACCGGCGCGCCGCTGGAAGAACAGAAGGTGTTGTTTTTAGGTGCAGGCGAGGCCGCCACGGGCATCGCGGATTTGATTGTTTCCGCCATGACAGCGCAGGGTCTCACGCACGAACAGGCGATGCGCAAGTGCTGGCTGCATGACTCGCAAGGGCTGGTGGTAGCCAGCCGCAAAGACCTTGCGCAGCACAAGCTGGCGTACGCGCACGAGCATGCGCCAGCGGGTGATTTTTTATCGTCGATCAAGGCACTGAAACCCACCGCGATTATTGGTGTATCCGCCGTGGGCGGCACCTTCACGCGCGCAGTGCTTGAAGAAATGGCGCGCATCAATCAGCAACCGATTGTATTCGCGCTGTCGAATCCGACATCGCAGGCGGAGTGTACAGCCGAGGAAGCCTATCGCTGGACGGGTGGGCGTGCGCTATTCGCCTGCGGCAGCCCGTTTGATCCGGTTGAACTCAATGGCAAGACCTATGTGCCGAGACAGGGTAACAACTCGTATATTTTCCCCGGCATCGGGCTGGGCGCTATCGCCAGTGGTGCCAAAGCGATTACCGACGATATGTTCATGTCGGCCGCACATACGCTAGCACATCTGGTGACGGAATCCGATTTGCAACAGGGCAGTTTGTATCCGGCACTGCCACGCATACGTGAAGTATCGGAAGGCATTGCCGTGGCGATTGCCGAAAGCGCCTATAGCCGCAAGATTGCTGGCAAGCCCAAACCTATGGATGTATTGCAGGACGTCCGGTCGCAGATGTTTGATCCAAGGTATTAGGTTCCGCCGGAAGGCGACAGAGGCAATCCCCGTTGCCTTGACTGCCGTGTGAATTCAGCGGGCGCCCTTACTCATTCCAACGTTTTCAGCTACTCCAGCGGCTCAAACGCGCTCGGCCCCATGCCGTAAAAATACAGCACCGTGCCCTCGTCCTTGGTGAGGCCGAAGTGGCCCTGGTTGGCTGGCTCGGTAAACCAGGTGCCCGGCGTGTGCCGATTCAGCTTGGATTCGTCGTATTTATCGCCGTAGCCGATGTAGTGCACGCCTTGCAGCACCATGGCGTAGCGCGCATCGGGGTGCTTGTGCGCGAGCGCCTTGCTGTGCGGTGGCCATTTGGTGGCATAGATATAAGGGCCGGGTTTGCTGGGATGGCCGTAGAGATACGCGTTCTCGCGGCCAGATTGGCTGGGCACCCACTGCATTTCAGACAGGTGCTTCAATTCAACGCCGGGCGGCAGAACTGGAGTCGTATTTTGATCCATGGTGTTCCTTTCAAGTCACGATTATTTGCGGTCGCCCGCGAGAAGTTTTTCCAGCGGCGTGCTGCCGGTAGGCCCCACTCCGTAAAAATAGAGAATAGCACCTTCGCTCTTGGTCATGCCGAAGTGCGCGGTTTTCGACGGCTCGGTGAAAAACGTGCCGGCTTTGTGTTCGTGCAATTTGCTCTCGTCGAACTTGTCGCCGTAGCCTATGTAATGCACGCCACGCAGCACTACGCCATGGCGGTCTTCGGGATGAAAATGCGCGCCAGCTTTATCGTTGGGGCCCCACTTGACCAGATAAAGATAAGCACCGGACTTGCCCGGGTGCCCCATGATGTAAGCCTGATCGCGGCCGCTGACGGTTTTGACCCACTTAACATTGTCCAGATCGACCAGCGTCACGCCGGGCGGCAGCGTCTCCGCTGCGCTTGCGGTAGCTGGCCAGAAACAGCATTACGCCCCACAGCAAACGACAGCCAATTTGCTTCATGATGACTCCTCCAGTCAATAAAATGAATTGTGGAATGGGTTTACTGTGGCGCTATGCCCGCGGCCTTGGCAACCTTGCGGTACCGCTCAATTTCGCGCGGTAGCAGATCGGCCAGTTGCTGTGTAGTGGCGATCCACGGCTCGGCGCTTTCCTGCTCGAGGAATTTTCTTAACTCGGGCCCGTTGAGCAGCTTGTTGATGGCAGAATTCAGGAAGTTAAGTCGGTCGGCGGGAATTGCCGCGGGGGCAAATATCCCCCACCACAATTCATATTCATATCCTGGCACGCCGGATTGCGCGATGGATGGCAGGCCCGGCAGTAGCGGCGAAGGTTTGGTGCCGCTCATGCCCAGCGCACGCACACGTCCCGCGCGCAGTTGCGGGTTTACTGCGGCGGAACTGGCGATCACCACTTCCACTTCACCAGACGCCACCGCCGTCATCGCCAGCGAAATGCCTTTGTACGGCACATGCAGCATTTTCGTGCCGGCAGCCAGATCAAATAACGCACCGGAGAAATGATTGTTGCCGCCGATACCCGATGAGCCGTAATTGAGTTTGCCTGGATTCTTTTTTGCGAGATCGACAAATTCCCGGATGGTTTTGGCCGGTACCGAGGGATGCACCACCATCACCAGCGACGATTTGCCGATGCCTGCCACCGGCACAATGGCGCGCGCCGGATCGAACGGCAGCTTCTCGCGGATGGCAGCGGTGCCGGTGTACGACGACGTATGGCCGAGCAGTATGTGCCCGTCTGGATCAGCCTTGGTCGTTAGCTCCGTGCCGATCATGCCGCTCGCGCCGGGGCGATTGTCGACCACAATATTCCGGCCCAACGCTTTCGAAAGCTCCACCATCACCGTGCGGGTCATTACGTCGATGGAGCCGCCTGGCGCATAGGGCACGATCACCTGCATGTTGCGGGAAGGGAACTGCTGTGCTGCGGCGTGGTTCGCAGCCAAGGCCGCGATGAGAGCAGTGAGTATATTGTAAGTAATTGTTTTCATTTATTATTTTTGCGAGCCAATATTTGGGGTAATGGTGTGAAGCAAGAGGGCATTCATGGCGCGTATTGTGACACCAACCCGATACGACGCAAGCGGGAAATGGCAAATGCGTGTGTTTGGTATGACGCATGGCGTTGCCGGAAATATTGGCACCGCCTACGGAGACGCTTTGCGATCCGCCGGATGGTTCACGCCATCGTTGGTCGGCACATCGTCAAGGTCGTATGGGCTCACGCCTAGCAGACAGCCGACGTTATAGCCGTATTGATCCGGGTTCGAGCGGCGCTGATGGTGGGTGTAGATGCCGCAGATCGAACAAAAGAAATGCTTCGCGGTTCTGGTGTTGAACTGATAAAGCCGCAGCACGTCTTCGCCTTTGACGATGCGCACTCCGGCGAGCGGCACCGACGCCACGATGGCGCCCTTGCGCCGGCAAATAGAGCAATCGCAGCGGCGTGGATTCACGATGCCGTCGGGCAAATCCAGTTCCAGCTCAACCGCGCCGCAATGGCA
>CANKUB010000171.1 GCA_947486575.1 Betaproteobacteria bacterium
CGGATGGCTGCAGATGGAATATGCGCCGCCCGACTATTCTGAAAAACAACTGGACGAGCTAGACCGGCTCACCGAGAAGTGGGTCGATGATCACCAGCGGCAGGCCGAGGCCGCCGGAAAACGCGGGAGAACTCCGCACTCTTGAGTAGGTTAGTGTGATCGCTTGATTTCAAAGATCATCTGCATCACGCACATAACTGGCGAAACTTACCCACTGCTTCGGTGCGATTGTTGGCCGCGAGCTTTTTGTATATGCGGTGCGTATGGTTCTTCACGGTAAACGCGCTGATGCATAATTTCTCGGCGATTTCGGCGTTGCTTTTGCCCAGCGCCAGCCACTTGAGTACTTGCTGTTCGCGCTCGCTGAAACTGTCGAGCATGGGCATGATCTCTTCAGCGAGGGCGCAATCGGGCCGCTTGAGTGCCGCCACCTTGCGAAACGCCACATCTATCTGGGAAACCACCGAATTCACCAGAAACGAGAAATACTCACTGCGCTTGCAGTTTTTGACCCGCACCGGATTTATGCAGATATACAGGCTTTCCTGATTGTCGCGTTCGTTGCGCACGCCAAATACCCTGACCGAACTCATTTCTTTCATTGCGGTATGCAGCGCACAGCCACAACTCACATGCTTATCGATATCAATCGACGCGCCTTTGATGACTTGTGGCTGCCGCCCGCCCGCGAGATAGCGTTTGAAGTAGTCTTTGATCATGGACTCTATGCCGCACTCGGCAAGCAGATCAGTGCGTACGCCGGGCAGCGCAGAAACCAAGTCGAATTTCAGCGTCGGACTGTGGAAATCGCCCCACGCGGCGATCATTATCTGATGCGGAATAAAGTACTGAATTTTGCTTTGCAGAAAGAGAAGCAGATCATAGTGGCTGCTGACGGTTGTGGCGTTCTGCACGATTTGCATGAATCGTTCACTGTCGTTTTCTGCTTGCTGAAAGGCGAGGGCGGGTGCAGTGGGTAAATTGCGTACTTCCGGCGCTTCGCTTGCCGATTTGGGGGCGTTGCGTTGCGGCATGCCGTTATAGGCTCGCGCAATTGCGGGCGTATCCGGTGGCGATGGGTTTGCCAGGGTTGCATTTGCCATTTTCTACCTCTGCACTATCAGGTCAGCGATTAACTTGCGGGCTTCACCTTCAACCATGCTGGTACGATTCGGTGTGCCTTTGACTGCGACCCTATATTGACAAATAAATGTCCTGCGATACTGGTATCAAGCTATCGACTGTGACCTTTGTCACTGTCGCCCTCGTGACTTTGTTCACGTTCGATGCAAAATAGTGCTGCGGCCGTCCGTTTTGAGCTATTTGACGTAAGGTGAGCAAAAACAATGCCACACTAAAATTGTCGGCACATTGACCTGAATCAAAATGTCATTGCGTTAAAACCGGCAAACTGTGATGGGCGAAAGCGGTACTGTGCTGCGGACGAGACTGCCTGTCTCGGCGCGCACTGAAACGAAGCGGCGCAAGAGGTTGCCGCACCGCATTGGGCTGCCATAGCGATTCTGCCGGGCGACCCTGCGATTACGGAAATGCGTACGGCGATGTTATGCCCGCGCAGGCGTGTCAAAATCGCGGATGCAGCTTGTAAGCTGCGCCGTCTCAGCAAAAAGGAAAACAATGAATCAATGCATCCGATTGGTTATACCGGCGGCACCAGTGCCCGCGCAGGGGGCGGGCGATAACGCCGCGCAGCGCCGCGTCGGTGAAAAAGGCATACGCCTGGGCGTGCTCGACAACAGCAAAGGCAATGCGGATCATCTGCTGCAAATGATTGTCGAGGGGGTGCGTGCGCAGATTCCATTGGCCTCAGTCTATTTCTCGCGCAAGCCCTTTGTGTCGATGGCTGCGCCCCCTGAAATTCTGGACAAGCTGGCGCTGGAGGCGGATATCGTTATCAGCGCCATGGCGGATTGAGGGGCATGCACGTCGTGGAGTGTCCACGACATGACAGAGTTGGCAAAACGCGGGCTTACCACCGCGGTAATTTGTTCTGAGCCATTTCGCGCGCTCGGCAAAAATCAGGCGCGGGTGTTTGGCGCGCCGGATTTGCCGCTGGTGATGATCGCGCACCCGCTCGGCGGGTTGTCGTTCGAGCAGGTGCAGGGGCGTGCGCTGGTGGCGATTCCGCAGGTGGTTGATTTGATCAAGGCAGCGTTGAAGTAGCCGTCTTGATTTCGGGACTTACCGGATGCGAATCAAGGTTTGCCGAACAGTCCGACGATACCCGCTGCGCCTTTGGTACGACCGTTGAGTTTCGTGAACAGATCCTCGCGCGTGAGGCCAGCCGGCAGTTCACCCGGTTCCATATCGGTGGCGATCAGCGTAAACGTGTAGTGGTGAAAACCCGTCTTCGGCGGAGTACAGGGCCCGAAATAATGGCCCAGCTTGATGGTGCTCATGCCACCCACGTATTTGTCGCCCAACTGGCTGACTTCGCCTTCGGCAAAACCAGTCACCGAGGCGGGGATGCCATACGCCACCCAATGCACCACGCCAAGGCCGCCACGGCCTTCGGGATCCACCATCACCAGCGCAAAGCTCTTGGTCCCCGCAGGCACGTTTGTCCATGCGAACGGTGGCGAAACGTTGTCGCCCACGCAGTTCGGATTGGCTTTGTTATTGCCCGCATTCTTGGTGGCCAGCATCTCGCCATCCTTAAAGGTGGACGAGGTGATCGTGAAGGATTGCGCGTGTGCGCCCACGGTGATGCACAGTGCTGCTGCGGCACCGAGTAAGGTGCGGGCAATAAAGTTACGGCTAAACATGGGGATGCTCCTTACGAGTGAGTTGGTTAAAGATATAATAAAAACAAATACTTACAACATAACGCCACATTAAAAAAGTAATGGCATCACGCCTTCGCAATCACGCCATCCACCCGTAGCGCTGCGATGGCCTCGGTTGTCAGCCCCAAAAAATCATGCAGCACTTCAGCGGTGTGCTCACCCAATGAAGGTGACAGGCTGCGTATGGTGGCTGGCGTTTCGGACAATTTCGCCACAGGGCCGACGACACGGGTTTTGCCAATTTTCGGGTGATCAATATCGACCATGGAGCCGCGCGCTTTGACCTGCGGGTGCTCAACCAGTTGTGCGATGTTGTTCAGCGCACCGAACGGAATGCCGCTGCCCAACAGCACTTTTTCCCATTCGTCGAAGGTGCGCGTCATGAAAATTTCCTGCAACGTGGGTATCAGCGTGCCGCGGTTTTTCGTGCGCGCAGGATTTTTGGCGTAGCGCGGATCGTCAGTCAGTTCCGGATGGCCGATGGCGGGACAAAACGTTTTCCATAACTTTTCGCTGCCCACGGCCAGGGCGAAGTCCTTGGTCTTGGTGTGAAACGTCTGATACGGCGTTAAAGCGGTATACGCCGTGCCCATCTGTGCGGGAAGTTTGCCGTCAGCCAGATAGTTGCCGATGATGGTGTTGAGCAGCGACATCTGGCCTTCCATCATGGATACATCGACTTGCTGCCCGCGACCGGTTTTCTCTTTGACACGCAGCGCAGCCATGATGCCGAACGCGGCATTCAGGCCCGCCGTCAGATCGGCGATGGATACGCCACAGCGCACACCACGTCCACCCGGCTCGCCGGTGACACTGATCATGCCGCTTTCGGCTTGCAAAATCAGATCAAGCGCCGCGCGGTCTTTATAGGGGCCGCTTTGGCCAAAGCCGGAAATCGAGCAGTAAATAATGCCGGGATTGCGCGCCCTGGCTTTTTCATAGTCGAGACCCAGTTTTTTCAGGGTGCCCACACGAAAGTTCTCAATCACGATATCGCAGCGCTCCACCAGATCGAAAAAAATCTCCTTGCCGCGCGCGTGCTTGAGATTGATTTCAATACCCTTCTTGTTGCGATGGAGCGACGCAAAGTAGGCGGTTTCGCCGCCCGGCAGCAGTGTGCCCCAGCTGCGGGCAATATCGCCTGCGCCGAACGCCTCGAGTTTAATCACCTCTGCTCCATAGTCGGCGAGCATGGTGGAGCAGAAAGGGCCTGCGAGCGCGTGCGTCAAATCGAGAACCTTGACGCCTTCGAGGGGTAGTTTCATGTGGATTCCAAAATTGCAGATCGGTTCTTGTTATGGCTGGTTATTGAATTACTGTATCCAGCGCGTCAGCATGGCTCGGAAGTCTTCGGTACTGACGGGCTTGGTCATGTAGTCGTCCATGCCAACTGAAATACATTCGTCGCGATAGCCATCAAAAGAGTGCGCGGTAAGCGCCACGATGGGCGTACGCCGCCTTGCGGGCTCCGCCAATTCAAGTGTGCGGATCTGGCGCGTGGCTTCAAGGCCATCCATCACCGGCATCTGGCAATCCATAAACACCATATCGAACGAGGCGTTGCGGAAAGCTGCTACTGCCAGCGCGCCATTGACGGCGTGTATCACCGTGGGCCCGAACAATTCGAGCAGCACTGTGGCGATTTCAGCGTTGCTTTCGTCGTCCTCGACCAGCAATATCTGTTTGCCGGCAAACTGTTGTGCATTAACCGCTGTAGTGGGCGCTGGTGCAGCAGCCAGTTGGCGCTGGGCCGAGCGCGGCAATGGCACGGTGAGCCAGAATTGTGAGCCTTTACCCGGCGTGCTGTTGACGCCGATTTCGCCGCCCATCAGCAGCACGATCTGACGTGTCACCGTCAGCCCGAGGCCGGTGCCGCCAAAGCGACGTGTTGATGAGCCATCAACCTGCACAAAGGCATCGAAAATCACGGCTTGCTTTTCAGCAGGAATGCCGATGCCGGTATCGCGAATCTCAAAGCGTATGTTGTCGGCGCCTTCGGTCGAGGCCTGCAATTCAATATGGCCGCTTTCGGTGAACTTCACCGCATTGGCGGTAATATTCGACAGCATCTGCCGCAACCGTGATGGATCGCCGAACACGAAGGGCGGCAAAGTGCGTGGCACGTTCCAGCGCAATTCAATGTTCTTGGCCTGCGCCGATTCCACGTAAAGATCGTACACGTCCTGCAACACGCTAGGCAGATCAAACACCACGCGCTCCATGTCGAGATGGCCCGATTCGATTTTCGAGAAATCGAGCACATCGTTCACCACCCCGAGTAACGCACGGCCTGAGCGATGTATTTTTTCGACGTAGCCGCGCGCGGTGTCCGTTAAAGGCTCCTGGTGCAGAATTTCGGCCATGCCAATAATGCCGTTCATGGGTGTGCGCATTTCGTGGGTCATGTTGGCGAGAAACTGTGTCTTCGCGTTATTTGCGGTCTCAGCCGTGACGCGCGCAGCGACCAGCGCCTGCTCAGTCTGCTTGCGTGTGGCGATGTTGCGCAGAAACATCAGGCACGAGCGGCGGCCTTCAACGATCATTTCATCGATGGAAACTTCCGCCGGGAAATCCGTGCCGTCATGGTGGGTGAATATTAACTCCGTTGCATTCCAGTCACGCGTTGACTGCCCGCCGTCGATATACAGCCGAAACGCATCGGTTTGCGCCGAGGAAGTTGTGTTTGCCAGCAGCGCAGTCAAGGCCGTGCCGGTGATCTGCTCGGCGCTGCGGCCGAATACGTCATATACGGCTGGATTGGCATATTCGACAAGCCCGCTGGGGCCCACGATCACAATCGCGTCGTGCGCGGTTTCCCACATGGAGCGGTAAAAAATCTCATTGCGGCGCAGCTTCGAGCGCATATTGCTGACGTACCCGCCCATGAAGGTGAACCACGTGAGCACGGCGCCGAGTACCAGCCACTGAAAAATCTCCAGCGCTGTATTAACACTTTCGCCTTGCATGCGAAAAATCAGACCGACAACCAGACCATAAGCGATCCACGTCAGTGCCGCCAGCGGCCACAATTGATGCGACTTCAGCCGGAAAACGGCGAACATGAAGATCATCAATACCCACAGCATGACGATGCCGCGCGCAGGCCCTGCGCTGTAGGCGATATACATGAGTGCCGCGATAGCGGTGGTAATCTGCGGCACGGTCAGGCTGGGATCGGCGAAGCGCAGATTCAGTCCGGTGCGGATTAGCACATAAAAAATCAGACTGGTGCCAACCACCACCACCGTGTACACCACCAGTACTTCCTTGCTCCAGATATCCAGCAAAACGCCGAGCATCACGATGGCGATAGCCAGCAAATACGTGACCGACGCCATCAAAAATCGTCGCACCCGCACCGTCTGCTGCTGCTCGACGGACGACTCAGTGGTTACTGACGCTGAAGACATGCTGTTATTTTTTGGGCGCGCTGGGCACGTTGGGTGATCTAGGCGGGAAATACAAATCGGTAATCGATCCCTCCGCCATTTCAGCCGCGAACGCCACCGTTTCAGACAGCGTGGGATGCGGGTGTATGGTCAGACAAAGATCAGCGGCATCCGCGCCCATTTCGAGCGCCAGCACGGCTTCGGCGATGAGTTCGCCCGCGTTCACACCCACAATCGCCGCACCCAGCACGCGCCGTGTGGTTTTGTCGAACAACAGCTTGGTCATGCCGTCGTCGCGCCCGGTGGATAACGCGCGGCCACTCGCAGCCCACGGGAAGGCGGCTTTGTCGTAATCGATACCCTGCGCCTTGGCTTGCGTTTCGGTAAGTCCCATCCAGGCGATTTCAGGGTCGGTGTATGCCACTGACGGAATCGTGCGCGCATCAAAAAACGCTTTGTGTCCAGCGATGACTTCGGCCGCGATCTTCGCTTCGTGCGACGCTTTGTGCGCGAGCATCGGTTCGCCACAGATATCACCGATGGCGAAGATATGGGGAACGTTGGTGCGCATCTGCTTATCGACAGGAATAAAGCCGCGCTCGTTCACCGTAACGCCCGCTGCATCCGCCTTGATCTCGCGCCCGTTCGGGCGGCGGCCCACCGCCATCAAGATTGCGTCGAAGGTGTCGGTGCTTTGCACGCCGCCCGCATCGAAAGTAACCTTGAGGCCTTCCTTCAGCGCTTCAATTGAGGATACTTTTGATTTTAAAAGGATTTTTTCGTAGCGCTTGGCGATGCGTTTTTGCAACACTTTAACGATGTCTTGATCGGCGCCGGGAATCAGCGCGTCCATCAACTCAACAACCGTGATCTTGCTGCCGAGCGCGTCGTATACCGTAGCCATTTCCAGACCGATAATGCCGCCGCCCACCACCAGCAGGCGCTTGGGAATCGTGCCGAGTTCAAGCGCGCCGGTCGAATCAATGATGCGTTTATCGTCATACGGAAAGCCGGGAATGCGCGCCACCGACGAGCCCGCAGCGATGATGCAGTTTTCAAACGCGATGGTTTTCATGCCCTCGGCAGTTTCAACCTTGATCGTGTTGGGTGATGCAAATTCGCCGCGCCCGGTAACCACGTGCACCTTGCGCTGCTTCGCCAGCCCCGACAAACCTTTGGTGAGTTTGCCGACGACGCCGGATTTCCATGCGCGCAGTGCGTCAATGTCAATCGTGGGTTTGCCGAAGGTGATGCCGGTATGCGCTGATTCTTCAGCCTCGGTAATCACTTTCGCCACATGCAGCAGCGCTTTGGACGGAATACAGCCCACGTTCAAACACACGCCGCCGAGCGACGCATAACGCTCGACCAGCACCACTTTTTTGCCCAGATCAGCGGCACGAAAGGCTGCGGTGTAGCCGCCGGGGCCTGCGCCGAGCACGACCAATTCGGCGTGAATGTCGGCCTTGATGTCGGTGGTGGAGACGGTTGTCGCCGCAGGTTCTACTGGCACGGGCGCGGATGGCACAGGCGCTGCTGCGGTATTGTTAGTCGCAGGCGCTGGGGTTGAAGCGACTGCGCCAAAATCCGCAACTTCCAGCATCAGAATGAGCGTGCCCTGCGAAACCTTGTCGCCAACTTTGGCCTTGAGTTCCTTCACCACACCACTCTCAGGCGCGGGCACATCCAGCGTCGCTTTATCGGATTCCAGCGTGACCAGAGAATCTTCGGCCTTAACTGTGTCGCCGGGTTTGACCAGCACTTCAATCACCGGAATATTCTTGAAGTCGCCTATGGCGGGGACTTTAACTTCGATCAGCTTCGGCATTAAAAATCCAATAAAAACAAATAGTTATAATTATAACGCGCAATGGAAATCCGTTCACTGTTTACAGGTAGCCCTCTTGCTCGCCTTTCTCGCCGTGGGCCTGCATCCACTGCGCAAGGTCTTGCAACACCGGCGGCAGATCGTGCTTTACCATTTGTTCCAGCAGGATTTTATCGTGGCTGGATAAAGGCGTGCGCGCATCAAGCCGCAGCAAATCACTGACATTCATTTGCCACGGCGACCAATCCAGGCCATGCGTGCGCCACACGCGCCCGGCGTCCAGCGCGATGTGGATGCCTGCGGGGTCGGGGTCACAGGCGATTTTCGCCGCTGCGGGATTGCACTTGAGCAGGCGTTCCACGGCTGTTTTCCACCAGCCCGGCGCAAAGCCGGGCAACCAGATCACACCATCGGTGCCGCCATGCTCACGCGCCGCGCGCTCAAAACTGGTACGGTTCTCGATCAAACGCCAGCAGCCGATGTGGCCATCTACTCTATCGAGTTGCTTCAATGTTTCTGGTGAAATGCCGATCATGTCGGGCACGGCTGATAGATCAATACTTTTTTCGCCGCAGCGCAAAGTCAGCGGTGCGCGCAACCACAGCGCAGGCGTGTGCCGCTCAATGCCGAGCGCGGCAAATTCGCTGAGCGTTTCAAGCCACAGCCATTCTGCGCTGCTCACAGCCTTGGTGGCGCCGCGCGCAAACAAGGCAAAGTCGCGGCGCGTGCCGAAGCGGTTTGCCGCGATCCAATCGTCCACTTTACGAAGCAGCGCGCAGCGTTCAAGGCCGCGCGCGGGTGGATAGTCTGCGAGTTCCGCCCACAGCGGCATGAGGCGCGCGTCTTGCGGTGGTTGGGAAATTTCGTGGGCAAGCTGCGCGCGCAAAGCATCATTGTCGGGCAACCCCAGTGCTGCGCGCAAAGCCGCACGTTCAATAAACGTGACTTGATGAATTTTCCATAACCCGCGCTCACGTGACTCATCGGTTTCAGTGAGTCCCGCGCGCAGCAGCGCATCCAGCAGCTCGTGCGCCATGTCGAAGCCAGCGTTACCCGCTAAAGTAAG
>CANKUB010000172.1 GCA_947486575.1 Betaproteobacteria bacterium
CTCCCTTGGTTCACGACTGCGTAGCATCCGTTGCGTGGGCGGACGAGATTATCGTGGTGGATTCCGGCAGCACCGACAATAGCCGTGAGATTTGCGCAGCGCTGGGCGCCAAAGTCACGCAAACGCCAGACTTTCCCGGGTTTGGACAACAAAAAAATCGCGCGCTGGATCGCACCACAGGCGACTGGGTGCTGGCACTCGATCATGATGAAACAGTCACGCCAGAACTGCGCGCAGAAATCGAAGCCACTATCAAAAACCCGGGTGATGCTGTGGCGTTCACGATGCCGCGACTATCCAATTTTTGTGGACGGGACATGCGCCATTGCGGCTGGTGGCCTGATCCGGTTACGCGCCTGTTTCGCAAGGGTGCCGCTCGCTTTTCCGAAGACCATTTGCACGACCGCATTCTCGTCACTGGCAAGATCGGCAAGTTGCGCAATCCGCTTCGCCATATGCCGATGCCGACGCTGGAACATGTGATCAACAAAATGAACGGCTACTCTTCCTCGGGAGCCAAATTCAATTTTGAGCATGGCAAAAGCGCATCACTCGGCAAAGCCATTTTTCACGGGTGGTGGGCGTTTATGCGCACCTATGTGTTTCAGGCGGGCTTTCTCGATGGGCGTGAAGGCTTCATGCTGTCGATATCCAACGCCGAAGGCACGTACTATCGCTATCTCAAGCTGATGCTGCTCGGAGACAAGGCCCGGTGAAAACCGCGGTCATTGTCACTACTTACAACCGGCCTGACGCCCTCGCGGCAGTGCTTGAAGGGTATTGCGCGCAGAACAATCACAACTTCGAGTTGCTGATTGCTGATGACGGTTCCACTGATGGCACGCGCAAGCTGGTGGAAGAACACGCCGCGCGCGCACCGTTCACGTTACATCACGTCTGGCAGGAAGATTCGGGCTTCCGGCCCGGTGCCGCGCGCAATCGTGCTGCTGCGCGCACGGCTGCGGACTACCTGATTTTTGCCGATGGTGATTGCGTGCCCGCGCGTGATTTCGTGCGGCAACATCTGGCGCTGGCGGAGAGAAGTTACTTTCTGTCTGGCAACCGAGTTCTGTTGTCGCCGGTGTTTACACAGCGCGTTCTCGATGAACACGCGCCCATTCATCTATGGCCTGCCACGCGGTGGCTGCGCGCATGGGCGACACGGGATGTGAATCGCCTGTTGCCGCTGCTCAAGCTGCCCGACGTGTCGTTTCGCAAGCGCTCGCCCAATCGGTGGGAAGGCGTAAAAACATGCAATCTATCGTTGTGGCGTTCTGATTTTATGCGTGTGAATGGCTTTGATGAATCTTATTCCGGCTGGGGCCTTGAAGACAGCGATCTCGCCATCCGGCTGATTCACGCCGGGGTGCATCACAAGAGCGCCCGTTTCGCCACGCCAGTTTTTCACTTGTGGCATCGTGAAAATGACCGCAGCCGCCTCACGGAAAATCAAAAGCTGCTGGACGAAATCATCGTGTCGCAACGCATAGAGGCGCGCCTTGGCGTCAGCCAGTACGCATGAATCCGCCACCACGCCGCGTACTCGTGATTGTGACCCGGCGTATTGGCGACGTGCTGCTGGCAACACCCGTGATTCATTCGCTGAAGCTTGCCTGGCCCGGGGCAACGATTGACGCATTGGTGTTCAGCAGCACGTCCAGCGTGCTTGCAGCCAACCCGGATATCACGCATATTCACGCAATAACTGAACGACCAACCTTCACGCAACATATTGTTTTTATTGCAAAAATATTCAAGCAATACGACCTCGCCCTGTCTCTGGTGCCAGGTGACCGACCGACTTTTTACGCCTTTCTTGCGGGCCGGAAGAAAGTGGGCTTGCTCCTGGATACACCCAAAGAAAGCTGGAAGCAGCATTTTCTCGATGATTGGGTTGCGTACGATCTCGCTGAGAAACACACGGTACTGACTTACCTTTCATTGCTGCAAACTCTGCAGGTTCCGGCACAACCAGAAATAACTTTGAGTTGGCGGGAAGCTGATCAACAACGCGCCAATGAAATGCTCGCGCCCATAAGGGAACAACGTTTCGTCGTGCTTCATTTGTACCCCAAGTTCAATTACAAAATGTGGAGTGACGCGGGATGGATCCAGCTCGCGCAATGGATCGAGACGCGCGGGCTGCGCATCGTCCTTACCGGCGGCAATGACGCTGCTGAACTTGAATACGTTAGCCACCTCGCCAACGCCATGACTGCGCCACTTAATCTGGCAGGGCAGTTATCGCTCAACGAGACCGCCTGTGTGTTGGCACGTGCCGTTGCCTACGTCGGCCCTGACACCGCCGTCACGCACATGGCCGCTGCACTCGATGTGCCCACGGTCACACTTTTCGGTCCTACCGATCCGGTGAAGTGGGGCCCATGGCCGAAGCAGTATCGTGATTTAAGCCGCACGCCATGGCAGCGTTTTGGCGATCAGTCTTGCGGGCGAGTGCGCCTGCTGCAAGGGCGCGCAACCTGTGTACCCTGTGGCAAGGAAGGCTGCGAGCGTAACATCGCCAGCTTCAGTGATTGCCTGTTGCAGTTGCCGCCGCAACGCGTGATTGACGCATTGGCCGATTTATTAAAAATACAATGAAAACAAATAGTTATGTGATGTCATGCCCTGTTGGCTGTGCCGCACCGCTGGAGACCACCGCCTATGCCTTGCCGGAGGGCCCGTTGCGGCGTTGTAGCGGCTGCGGGCAATTGCTCAGTGCCGTTGGCGAAAAGCGCTACTGGGAAACCATGGAGTCGTTCAATGCCCCTGACTTCAATCAGCCGCCCGCCCATGAAATGGAACGGCGGCGTTCGGTCGCCAACCGCCGCCTGCATACCATTGCACGGCTCCTTGGCAAGGCCCCTGCCGCATCACGACTGGTGGATATCGGCTGCTCGCGGGGACAGTTTGTCGGTTTTGCGGGCGAGGCCGGATTTCAGGCGGAAGGCGTGGAGCCCGCACCGGATATCGCGGCCGCAGCACGTGACCTAGGGCTGAACGTACGTAGCGGCCTGCTGGAGCATCGGCATTATCCCGATGCGAGCTTCGACGCCGCATCGCTGTTTGAGGTGGTGGAGCATTTGCGCGAACCGCTGCCCCTGCTAAAGGAATGCCGACGCATCCTCAAGCCCGGCGGCGTGTTGCTCATCAGCACGGGCAACGCAGCGAGTTGGACCGTGGCCGCCATGGGCGCACGCTGGGATTATTTTCACATTGAAAAAGATGGCGGGCACATCAGCTTTTTCAATCCTGAGTCGATGGCCGTCATGGCCAAAAACGCAGGCTTTCAGGTCGAGCGCATCGAAACAGCCCGCGTGAAATTTCATGAAAAAGGCGATGTTGCGAGCGTGACTTACAGGTTGGGTAAGGTCGCTGCTGAGTTGCTGAATGTGCCCGCGCGTTTGGCCGGACGCGGGCACGACATGCTGGCTTATCTTCGCCGCGCGTAAAAGCTCACGCGTGATGTCCTTCCGGTAGCTGCGCCAGCTCAATCAAGCAACCCTCTGTCCCTGCCGGGTCCAGAAACGCAATGCGGCAACCCGCGTGGCCGATGCGCGGCGTTTCATCCAGCAACGGCACTCCTTTGGCTTTCAACTCAGCCAGTGCTTCGTCGATGTTTTCCACTTCAAAGCAAATATGATTGATGCCGCCCTTACCCTCGGCGATCATCTTGGCATGTTTGCTGTCGGGCGTGGTACCGGCGATCAATTCCACCATGGATTCGCCCACCGGATAGAGCGCCAGCTTCACCGGCCGTATTGGGTTGGTTTCCACGCCGCCGAGCTTGATGCCGAAACAGTCTTCCCAAAGCGCGCGGCTCTTCTCGACATCTTTCACCAGTACGCCCACGTGTTCGATACGCTTGATTTTCATGTTTATCCCTTGGGTTGAAATGCATTGCGAAGTTTAAACCATTGCGTCCTGCCTGGTTGGCCGACAAGACACGAGGATTATCGAAACTAATTGTTTTTGTTGACTATTTACATAGGGATCACACATCCCAAACCACCCAACGCGTGGCGTACATCGGCAGATTCCCGCACTTGTACGGCGCGCAAGCCTGCCTCCGTGGCGCCGGCGACGTTGTCCGGCAAATCGTCAAAGAACAAAATAGCATTCGCCTCGACGCCCATCTCGCGCGCCACATAATCAAACGCCGCCCGATGCGGCTTGCGCAGGCCGATCTCCGACGACACAAACACACGTTCGAATAGCGTAAACATCTGCGCATACCGCGCCTGCCACACGGCCTGATGCGTAGGATTGGTATTAGTAAATACATAGCAAGGCAATTGCAACTGCTCACGCGCTGCGCGAATGGCTTGTACCGTACCCACGATTTCGTCCAGCAGCAGGGCATTCCACCCTGCGGCGATCTGCGCATTACTGGCCGCCAGCTTGAGACTGACTCGCAGGTGATCAAAA
This sequence comes from Betaproteobacteria bacterium, assembly GCA_947486575.1. Taxonomy (GTDB): domain Bacteria; phylum Pseudomonadota; class Gammaproteobacteria; order Burkholderiales; family SG8-41; genus UBA5216. The sequence continues at coordinate 4,429 of CANKUB010000172.1, forward strand.
TATTCCGCTGCTGTGATTTCACCGGTCTCGTGCTGCTGATAGGCCAAGTCCTGCTGAAACGCCTTACTCAATTCTGCGATGGACAGCGCCGAATACTTCGCCCACGCACTCAGCGTGCGTGCAACATCGATGTTAATTAGCACTCCGCCTAGATCGAACAATAGGGCTTTTACCGGGGCTTGAAACACGGGTTTCATGGAAAACTCAGTAGGCGCGCAACAACGGGTAAAGCGAGATCACCAGCAATACCGCCATGCCGTTGTTGAACAGGATGAGATTACGCCGCATACGCAGCACATTGCGCAAGCGCGCCCCGCACAGCGCCCACACGCTCACGCAAGGCAGATTGATTGCCGCAAACAGTACGGCGGCGCCTGCCACGATCATCAGTCCGCTGGTGGCTGGCACATAAGTACTGAATCCACTGATGGCCATCACCCATGCCTTCGGGTTAACCCACTGAAACGCAGCCGCACCCCAAAAGCCCAATGGCATCGCCGGGCGCGCCGCCGGTTGCCCGACTGGTAGCACATCATCGGGTGGTGCGGAGTTCGCAATGCACCGCGCCAGATACAGCATATAAATCGCGCCCGCCCACTTAAGCACGCCGTAAATCCACGGCAGCCGAGAAAACACTTCCGCCAACCCAAGACCCACCGCAAACGCCATCACCAAAAAGCCGGAACTGATGCCCAGCATGTGCGGCACAGTCAGCCGGAAACCGAAGTTGACGCCCGAGGCTAACAGCATGAGGTTGTTCGGGCCGGGCGTGATGGAAGTAACCATCGCGAACAAAGAGAACGCTAACAATGTGTCCCAGGGCATCGGCTAAGCAAAGCGTTCTCTGCAAAACTTTCCGTTAACAAATCGCCTTGCCGGGGCCAGCCGTTACCGCGCACGCCGGGGTAAATCACGCAGCCCCGGATTGCCGGGTAACGCCCCGATAAAGCCCCTGGCCAACGCTTTACCAGGCGCTCTGGCCACTCGCCGCAGCGCACGCGCTGATTCATCGCGATCCTGCAACACCATTTCACCGAGGTTAAACGCACTGACAGCCTGCATCAACTCGTGCGCTTGCGTGGCCATGGCTTCGGCGGTGGCGGACACCTGCTCCACCAGCGCGGCGTTTCTCTGCGTGGATTCATCCATGTGTGCGACCGCGCTGTTGACTTGCTCAATGCCGCCCGCCTGCTCGCGCGACGCATCGGTAATCTGGCCAATGGTGCTGGTGACATGCTGCACCGCATCGACCACTTTGGCCATGGTGTCACCGGCCTCGCGCACCAGTTTTCCGCCGGTACCCACCTGTTCTACAGAGGCGCTGATCAGGCCCTTGATTTCCTTGGCCGCTTCGGCGCTGCGCTGAGCAAGGCTGCGCACTTCGGCAGCCACCACGGCAAAGCCGCGCCCTTGCTCACCAGCACGGGCGGCTTCCACAGCGGCATTCAGCGCGAGAATATTCGTCTGAAATGCGATGCCGTCGATCACGCCGATGATGTCAGCAATTCGCTTCGATGAATCAGCGATGCCGACCATGGTCTGCACCACTTTGGACATGGCCTTGCCACCCTGCATGGCGATTTCTGATGCGTTCCCGGCAAGCGATTTCGCATTGCGTGCATTTTCAGCGTTTTGCCTTACCGTGGAAGTGAGTTCTTCCATCGACGCTGCGGTTTGCTCAAGCGTCGAGGCCTGTGACTCGGTGCGCTTTGACAGTTCGGCATTGCCCTGGGCAATCTCTTCAGCGCCGCTGCGCACCAACGCCGCTTTGTCGCGTACAGCCTCTATCAGTTCGCGCAGCCGCAGCACGGAATGTTGCTGTGCTGCAAGCAACTGGCCGAGTTCGCCGCCATGGTGATTGACCTCAATGAGTTGCGTCAGATCACCCGCCGCGATGCCTTCTGATACGGTGGCCGCACGGTTGATCGGACGTGCAATCATGCGTCCCACACGCCACGAGAAAAACACGCCGACAATCAGCGCCGCGATGCCCAGCAGCAAAATGGTCACGCACAACGTGTTGTAAAGCTCGCTGTTGGCAGCCGCTCCTGCCTGACGGTGCAGCAGCGTAAAGCCGTACAGCGCGGCGCCCGTGAGTATCGCCATCAGCGTCAACACAATGCCGAATCCCACCGCAAGGCGCCGACCTATTTTCATCTTGCGCAGAAATTTGATGACGAAATCCACAGCACTCGCCTCCCAAACTTGTTATTTTTATCAAAATCACTATGACAGATGGGCCAGCAGCGGTCAATAAACGAGGCGTCGCGCCAAGCGCTTATATGCAGCGTTTACACGCCACATAAAAATCTTTTAAAACAATGGGTTAAGTATCTACTGTTGTGCGATCAACCCATCCACCGCCACCACGCCCTCACCCTCCCGCTTGACGATCAGCGGATTGATCTCTGCTTCGGCAATGCTGTCGATATAGGCGAGTTGCGAAAAATCGCTCACCGTTTTGGCCAGTGCCGCGCAATCGCCCTTGGTCATGCCACGATAACCGCGTATGGGCGCGAGTCCCTTCACCTGCTCGATCATTTTCGCGGCATCCTCCACACTGACCGGTGCCAGGCGCGCAGCAAAGTCCTTGTAGATTTCAGCGAGGACGCCACCGATGCCGAGTACCACCACCGGCCCGACCTGCGGATCTCGTTTGAACCCAAGAATGATTTCGGCAAGACCCCTTTCCATGCGCTGCACGAGAATGCCATTGAGCTTGGCTTGCGGGTGCTTTTGGCCAACGCGATCCAGAATATCGCGCGCGGCAGACTTGAGCGCAGCCGCATCAGCGATGTTGAGAACTACACCGCCTGCATCGGTTTTGTGTGCAATGTCAGGTGAAAGAATTTTTGCCACTACCGGATACTGCACATTGGCCGCCTCGTCCGGAGACTTGATTACTGCCGTCGCAGCTTGCGTGACCCCCAATGCCCCAAATACGCGGCAGGCATCAAATTCATTTAGCTGTTTCGAGTTGGCGGCAGCCAGCAGCTTTTTGGCTTGGGCAACGCGCGCGGTGTCGATCGCAGGCTTTTTCTGCGGCGCGGTCCAATCGCACCAGGCGCGAATCGCATCCGCGCAGGATTCCGGCGTGCGAAAGCCCGCGATGCCTGCCTCGGTCAGCAAGCTCAACGATTTCTCGGCATGCGGAGCGAGAAACACCGCAATCAGCTTGTCGCGGCGATCCGCTTCGACCACCGGCGCTACGGCGATTTGCGGGTGAAACTGCGCCGAACTCCCTGCGATGGGCAACACCAGATCACAATGATCAGACGCCAGCAATTCATTCAACACCGCACTGTAAATTTCCTTTTTGGCGCCAGCGAGCGTGAGGTCCGTTACGCGTGCCGGACTGATGACAATTTTATGATGGTTCCTGAGATTATCGATTACCGTTTGCGTCGGCCCCACCACATCCACACCCAGCGTACCGAGGCGGTCCGCCACTGTGGCAGCACCGCCGCCGGTAGTGGACATGATGGCTACGCGGTGACGCTTGCTGGGCTTGGTGCCTGTGATCATCGGGCCCAGTTCAAACAGCGTCTCAAGCATGTCGACGCGCAGAATGCCGTGCGCCTTGAAAAAAGTATCCGCCAGTTCGTCGGAACCCGCCATGGCCCCCGTATGCGACGCGGCGCAATCCTGCCCGATTTCCGAGCGGCCGAGCTTGAACACGATAATCGGCTTGCCACGTTCATAGGCACGCTCGCCCGCGCGCGCAAGGTGGTGGGCGTCACGGATCGTTTCCATGAACAGCAGTATCTGGCCGGTGTGCGGATCATCCACCAGCATATCGGCGAATTCGCCGATGCCGATATCGGCCTCGTTGCCCACCGACACCAGCTTCGAAAAGCCCATGCCGCGGCCAAGGCCGCGCGACAGCAGTCCGCCGGTCATGCTACCGCTTTGCGACACCACGGCGATGGGGCCGGGCTTGATTTCGGAGTTTTCCAGCACGGCATTGACTGACAGCGCAAGGTGCGTCTGGCTGCTAAAAAGCCCGATGCAGTTCGGCCCCACCAAGCGCACGCCACCCGCCTTGGCGATGTGCTGCAATTCTTCCTGCATGGCACGGCCCTCTGCGCCGACTTCGGCAAAGCCGTCGGTGTAAATCGTCACCACCGGCACCTTTTTTGCCACGCATTGTTCCAGTGCCTTGGCGACCCGGTTGGCGGGCACCATGATGAAAGCGTGATCAATGTCATCCGGCACAGCAGTGACGTCAGGATAGGACTTCTCGCCAAAAATTTCGTCACGGCCCGGATTGATCGGGAACAGTTTGCCTGCATAGCCGTACTTGCGCATGTAGCGCTGCGGGCGCGATGTGTTTTTGGTGGCGTCGCTGGATGCGCCGATAAGGGCGACCGCAAGCGGGGAGAAGACTTGTTGCCGGAGAATGTCTAGAGAGTTATTCATAACCATATGTTTTTAAAGAAAATGTGTGACAGCTCAGCGTGAAGCAGGCAAAGGCGCGCAGCCCATGAATGTAGCGCGTAGCACCTCGAACAGATTATGCCCTTGCTTATGCATGGTATCGAGGTAAGAGCGGATGGTGCAGAAGTCTTGCGCGCCCTTGAGTGTGCGAAAGC
>CANKUB010000173.1 GCA_947486575.1 Betaproteobacteria bacterium
AGTCGAGAATAGACCACCCATCCCTCCCAATCACCGTCCAACCCGCCGCCGCCCTCCGACTTAATGGGTAGGGTAGACTGCGCTCGTCGTTCTGAATTGTCGCGATTTCAATTCCACACCATGCCAAACGATTGAGATAATTTTGTTTGTGCAACATTCGGGCTAAATCATTGGGTAACAAAATTCTTGAAATTTCTGACTCGGATTTCAGCGAATTTTAGTGTCGAAGAATTATATGAATTCAAGCTGTCCATAAGCTTACCGATACGGAAAACCAGGCCAGTTACGGAATTATGTAACTCATTGTTTTAATCTAGAAATTTAACGACGCGTTAAGACTTTTCCACAGGCCGTTCAATCCACTCAAACAACCCCATCCCCAACAGCATAGCGGCAAAAAAGATCAATCCTTTCGTCCCGCCTGCCACCACCAGCACTAGCGCTGGCCCAGGGCATATACCGGCCAGCCCCCAGCCCACGCCGAACAGCACGCTGCCGATGACCAGCCGCCGGTCGATATGCGTTGCAACGGGAAGCAACATCGGCAACCCCAGCCACGTGGTTTGACGGCGTTTAGCAAGCATGAATGCCGCCAGCGCCACCGCGATTGCGCCAGCCATCACCAGCGCCAACGACGGATCCCATGCGCCCGCAAGATCGAGAAATCCCAGCACCTTTGCCGGATTGGTCATGCCGGACAGCAGCAAGCCCAACCCAAATACCAGACCGGCTATAAAAGAAAACAATGTGTTCATGGCGCTCTCTGTTGTGTTCTTACTTACGTTCTCAGACAACACCAACAACATGGCGCATCACATACACCGTGACGAACCCTGCCGCCATGAAGGTTAACGTTGCCACCAGCGATCTCGCCGAAAAGCGCGACAACCCGCACACGCCGTGGCCACTGGTGCAACCCGCGCCGTAGCGCGTGCCGACGCCCACCAGCAAACCTGCAACGATTAATATCAGGGTGCCCGCATCAATCTGATGCAGCGTCAGCGATACAAGCCGGGGGTATGCACTTTCCGTCAGCCAACGGCTCGCAGGCAGCAATACCAGCAACTGATACAACACCGGTGCCGCCATCAGCCCCATCACAAACGCCAGCCGCCAGCCCACATCGCCTGCCTTCGGCCGCAGCAAACCACCCAGCACGCCGCTGATACCGGCAATACGCCCGTTGAACAATACAAACAGCGCAGCGGCCAAACCGATGAGCGCGCCACCCGCAAGTGCGGTGGCTGGTGTAAAGGCATTGAAGTCGATGGTCATAAACGTTACCCGTAAAAATTTATAACTATTTGTTTTTATTGATATTTTAATTCAATTTAAAGCCCGCGTCTTGCGCTGCTTGGCCATCGTCCCAACGCTGACACGCATCGCCATTTTGCTGGTCACGCGTTGCTGCCTGCGGGAGAATGCCGGGTGAATTTTAGAAAGTGAGGGCGCTATGTCCAAGTTGATAACCGTTACAGCGTTGCTCCTGACAGAAGTGGGCATCGCCGCATCCGCGCATGCGCAAATCACGACGTATCCGGCCAAGCCTATCCGCATCATCTGTCCGGCTGCGCCCGGCGGCATTTCTGATCTACTCAGCCGCATTACCGCGCAACGTCTGACACCAATCTACAATCAGCAGGTCATCGTTGAAAATCGCCCCGGCTCGGGCGGGCACCTCGCGGGCGATCTTGTGGCAAAAGCGCCACCCGACGGCTACACGCTGCTGCAGGCAACCATCGCCCAGAATGCCGCGTATGCAATGTATTCGGGCCTCACCTACGATCCGGGCCGTGATTTGCAACCGATGGTTTTATTGGGCGAATCACAAGGCGCGCTGGTGGTGCATCCATCGTTGCCGGTGCGCAACGTCAAGGATTTCATCGCACTTGCCAAGGCGCGCCCTAGCGAATTAAATTATGGCTCGGCAGGTGCGGGCACCGCCATCCACATGGCTGCTGAGCTTTTTAAATGGGTTGCGAACGTCAACCTCACGCACATCGCCTACAAAGGCAGCGCACCCGCGATGATCGATCTCATCGGCGGCAACATTCAGGTAATGTTTGAAAACGTCGCCACCGCCACGCCGTTTGTCAAAAGCGGCAAAGTACGTGCGCTCGGTGTCACGGGCCGCAGTCGCGCGCCGAATCTGCCGGATATTGCGCCCATCGCCGAATCCGGCCTGCTAGACTATGAAGCAGTGCCTTACTACACGCTGTCTACATCGAGCAAGGTACCGGCTGAAATAGTACGCAAAATCGCTGCCGATACTGACACCTTCGTGAAAGCGCCGGATTTACAAAAACGCTGGAGCGAGCTTGGTATCACACCACTGGGCGGCACGGCGGAAGCCGCCGTCAAACGTAACGCGGTCGAGACCGCGAAATGGAGCCGGGTTATCAAAGCAGCGGGAATACGCGTCGATTAAAAACACACTTCAATCACTCAAACAGGCAAAACGCAACATGCAAGCTATCTGGAACGGATCAACCATCGCTGAATCGCAAGATACCATCGTAGTCGAAGGCAACCACTACTTTCCCGCAGAAGCGGTAGCGCGCCAATATCTGGAGGACAGCACACACACCTCCATTTGCGGCTGGAAGGGCACGGCCAATTACTACTCCATCAACGTCGGCGGCGAACTTAACAAAGACGCGGCTTGGTACTATGCCGAACCCAAGCCAGAAGCCAGCGAGATCAAGGGACGCATCGCTTTCTGGCGCGGCGTGAACGTCGTTGCGTAACGCTGATTGCAATCATTCCATACGAATGCCTGCCGTCTTGATCACCTTCGCCCACTTGTCGCGCTCGCTGCGAATGTATGCGTCGAATGCAGCCGGGCTGCTACTCGCTGCAACGTCCATACCACCGTTGGCGTAAATGGTTTTCACGTCCGGCAGCGCCAGGATGCGCACGACTTCGCTGTGTAATTTGCGAACGACTGCAACCGGCGTACCCGCCGTGGTGAGCAAGCCGTACCAGCCAACCACTTCGAAGCCGGGCACGCCCGCTTCACTGATGGTCGGCACATCGGGCATGGCGGGATCGCGTTTGCTGGCGCTGGTACCCAGCAATCGCAGACGCCCCGACTTCGCATGTGGCAGCACCGGCCCCGCCGCACCGATGGATAAATCAATGCGCGCGGCGAGCAGGTCAATCACGTATTGCGGGCTGCCTTTGTACGGAACATGCGTTAGATCAATACCCGCCAGCGACTTGAACAGCTCTCCGGCAAGATGCGGCGAGCTGCCCGTGCCGGGCGACGCAAAACGCAGCTGGCCCGGTTTCGCTTTCGCCAGATCAACCAACTCGCGCACCGATTTCACCGGCACCGCCATCGACACCGCCAGCAACAGATTATTGCTCGATGTCAACGTGATGGGAGCAAACGCACGCTGACTGTCGTACGACATGTTTTTGATCAGACTCGGGTTGATCGCGTTCGGGCCCGTGGCGCCGATCAGCAGCGTGTGTCCGTCCGGCGTGGCTTTGGCAACGATTTCGGCAGCGATGCTGCCACCCGCGCCCGCGCGATTGTCCACAACTACGGGCTGACCCCAGGCCTCGCTCAATTTAACGGCCAGCGGACGCGCCACAATATCCGTGGTGCTGCCAGCGGAAAACGGCGTCAGTATACGCAGCGGGCGCTCGGGGTAATCAGCGGCGGTTGCACATGCCGCCGCGCACGCAGCGATGCAAAGCGTGAACGCGCGCCACATCATCACGCCAGCGGTGGCAATACCGGAAGCGGCGGTGACACGCCATCAGCCAAGGGCTGCCGGGCGACGTTAAGCACCATCGCCAGCATGGTGTAGTAACCCGTTATACCCATGAGGTCCACCACGCCGCGTTCGCCGAATTTATCCACGGTGGCTTTATAGGTGGCGTCGCTGACAGCTTTGGTCTCGTGCAGTTCCTTGCAGAATTGGTAGACGATTGCTTCATCTTCCTTCATCGCGGCGGGGCGTTTGCCCTGTGCCAGATCATCGGCCACTGACGGATCAAGACCAGCCTTCAGGGCGAGCGGTTGATGCGCCAGCCACTCAACCTGAGCAGTCCACGCGCGGGCGGTAACCATGATGGCGAATTCACTGAGCCGCGCCGGCAGCGAACTGCTGTAACGCAGATACTCGCCCACCTTCTGCGTGCGGCTCATCAGGTCCGGGCAGCGCAACAGCACAATGTTTGGCCCGGATGTACTCATGCGTCCGCGCGGGCCACTCGCCAGTTCACGTGCGGCCTTGACTTGCGCCTCGGTCATTTCGCTTTCAGGCAGCGGCCCGAAGCGCGGCGAATTGCTTTCCGAGGGCTCGTTGTAAGTATTTGTTTTAATTGACATTCTCTACTCCACTTTAGCGCCTGAAATCTGCACCAACTTCGCCCATTTACCCACTTCACCTGCAATGAACTGCCTGAACTCTGCGGGCGTGTTGCCTGCCGGGTCTGAACCCTGCTCGGCCAAGCGTTGCTTGATATCCGCCTGCGCCAGTGCTTTCACTATCGCGCTGTTCAGTTTAGCGGTGATATCCGCAGGCGCGTTGGCAGGAATCATGATGCCATTCCATAGCGCCACTTCATAACCCGGCAGCACTTCGCCAATCGCCGGAATGTCGGGATATAGCGGCGAGCGTTGCCGCGTGGTAACGCCCAGCGCCTTGAGCTTGCCCGCCTCGACGAAACCCTGAACTTCCACCAACGGCGCAAACAGCACCTGCACCTGTCCGCCCATCAAGGCCGCCGCCGCAGGCGCGCCGCCTTTATAGGGCACGTGCTCCATTTCTACGCCGACCATGCTGTTGAACAATGCGGTCGCCAGATGATGCGATGTACCGTTACCACCAGTCCCATAATTCAGCCGGGCTTTGCCACTGCTATCCTTCACCGATTTGATGAATTCCGCAAGCGTAGTGGCCCGCGTATTCGACGGATTCACCACCAGCATGTTCGGTATAAAAGCAACGCGTGACACCGGCGCCAGATCCTGCACAAAATCGTACGGCAGACTTTTGTAGAGCGTGCGATTGGTCACGTGTGAGCTGGTGGCCATCAGCAGGGTGTAACCGTCGGGTGCCGCCTTCGCCACAAAATCCGCGCCGATGTTGCCACCCGCTCCCGGTTTGTTGTCAACGATGACCGGGCGACCGAGATCAGCACGCAATTTATCCGCGACCAGCCGTGCGGTAACATCCGTGGCGCCGCCCGGCGGAAACGTTACCACCAGTTTGATCGGGTTCGACGGCCAGACATCAGCAGATACCGCCAGTGCCGCATAGCTTGCCAACAACGCAGCGCCCAACAGGGCAAGAAAAGTCTTCATTATTCGCATCTCCGTGTATCCATGATCGTTCTATTCTTCAGCTATTCTGACACAGTAAACACCGGTCACGCAGCGCTGAGGGGCCGCGGCTATATCCCGCATTGACCGTGCTTCGTTAAGCGGAGATACTTTGGCGCTTGCTGCTGGTATGCCATTTACGCCATTGTTTACGGAGCAATCACAGGTCGTGTCACAGGATATTTTTCAGCAGGGATACGCTATTACCAAAGTCTTGATGACTTTGGCTGCGCTGGCGTTGTTGGGTTATACCGGCATAGTCGCTGCGCTGTATCTGATGCAGGAGCGGCTGATCTTTCCCGCGTCGAAGCTGCCACTCGACTACAAGTTCAAGTTCGACCACGCATTCAAAGAAGTGCAGGTATCGGTGCCGGGCGCATCCCTCAACGCCTTGCATATCACGCAGCCCGCGCCGCGCGGCTTGGTGTTTTTTCTGCATGGCAATGCGGGCGACCTGAGCACATGGACTACTGGCCTCGATTTTTATCGCAAGGTTAACTACGATCTGTTTATTTTCGACTATCGCGGTTACGGCAAAAGCACCGGCAAAATCGAGAACGAAGCGCAGCTGCATGCCGACGTACGCGCCGCGTGGGATTTGATCGCGCCACAATATCGTGATCGCAATGTGCCAATTGTGATCTATGGCCGCTCGCTCGGCAGTGGGTTGGCTACCTATCTCGCACGCGAGGTGAAGCCCGCGCTGCTGATCCTGGTGTCGCCGTACACCAGTCTTCTGGCGGCAAGCAAGCGCGCGTACGCCATCGCACCGGATTGGCTGCTCAAGTACCCGTTGCGCACCGATAGCGTGATCGGCAATGTTAAAAGCCCGATATTACTGGTTCACGGCAAACTGGATAAATTGATACCGCCGTCAGACAGCGAGCAATTGCGCAAGCTGGTATTTTCGCCTTCTGAAATGTTGATGATCGATGGCGCGGGGCACAACGATATTCATCAATTTCCCAGCTATCTCGATGCCCTGGCCGAACGGCTGAAGCAAGTAGCCGCCAATTAACTGGCAAACAATTTGTCGTAAGCCGCCAACAACGTCTGGTGCATGGTGCTGCCTTCCATATTCGGCCCCAGCGTATCCAGCCCGAAAAATTTCTCGCTGCGATTGAGCAGTGCTTCGGCTTGGCGCACGGTTTCTTTGCCGTAGAGCAAATCGAGTGAGCGACGGTAATTATTTGTGTCATCCAGATTCATCAGGCTTTCAATACAGCGATACACCAGCCGTCGTGCCGGTTTCATTTCCTGAAAGTGGTGTATCCAGTCGCAGCCTTCGCGTGTGGCGTCCTCGTCCCCTATCGCCAGCGCGAGCAGCGTTTTGAGTTCGCCGATGCGCAGTTCTTTCCACACCGTATCCAAAGGTATGGCAAGGCCCAGAATTTCCCACAGCGGGCGTTCGTCATTTAGATTCAGCGTTTGCAAATCGTCGAGCAACGCGTTCGATTCGGCATCGCTCAACGCGGGCAGCTTCACCAGCATTGGGCGTATCTGATTGCCGACGCTGTTGTTTTCCCACGCCAGATCTTCCACCGGATAGATTTCGGACATACCCGGCACCAGAATGCGACAACTGTAAGCACCTTGTTCGTCAAAATCGGCGACGTAAATATCCTTACCTTCTTCTTTAATGCAGTTGCACAGCCACGCATAATCCTCGGCAGTGGTGTTGCTGAAATTCCAGTCCACAAACGGGAAGTCCGGTTTGTCACCGAGGAAATTCCAGCTAATCACGCCGCTCGAATCAACAAAGTGAATCTCCAGATTGGAAGGCATGGTAATTTCATCCATGTCGAAACCCGGCTCGGGAAAACTCTCCAGCGCATCCAGCGCACGGCCCTGCAGCAGTTCGGTCAGCGCGCGTTCCAGCGCCACCTGAAAACGCGGGTGCGCGCCGAAGCTGGCAAAGCAGCCTTGATCTTTCGGATGCAGCAGCGTCACATTCATCACTGGGTAGCGCCCACCCAATGAGGCATCACGCACCAGAATGCCGAAGCCCGCATCACGCAGTCCCTTGATACCGGCAGCAATACCCGGATATCGCGCAATCACCTCGTCCGGCACTTCGGGAAGACACAGACCCTCACTGATGATGCGGTTCTTGATATTGCGCTCGAAAATTTCCGACAGGGCCTGACTGCGCGCCTCCATCAGCGTGTTACCCGCCGCCATGCCATTGCTCACATACAGATTGCCGATAATATTGACGGGTATCCACGTCTGCGCGCCATCACGCAGGCGCGTATACGGCAGCGCGCAAATGCCGCGTTTCACATTGCCCGAGTTCAAATCCACCAGCACATGATCTTCAATGTCGCCATCGGGGTTGTAAAACTTGCGCAGTTCGGGATTGAGTAAATCTTTCGGCCATTTGCCGTTCTTGGTCGGCGCAAACCAGCGCTCCTGCGGGTAGTGCACAAACGGACGATTCGCCCGCGTCTCACCCAGATGAAAATGCGTCCAGAAATAATGCGTGTTCAGTCGCTCAAAAAATTCCCCCAGCGCACTCGCCCGCGCCGCCAGCTTGGTGGCGCCCTTGCCGTTGGCAAACAGCATCGGACATTCGTGATCACGCACATGCACCGACCAAATCGATTCGACCGGGTTCAGCCACGACGATTCATCCAGATTGAAACCGCGCGATGACAGCTTTTGCTGCATGGTGGCGATGGTGGATTCGAGCGAGGCGTCTTTGCTGGGAATGAAGGTTTCGGGTTGCATGGGCGTGCTCGGTAACTTTAGGGGGCAGGATGTTGACATAGTTCAGCAGCAGACACCAGTGTGCCGCATCTACCTAGCCACAGTACGACTACACGGCCTCAGCTATACTGTAAGTATTCAAAATTACTGCTTTCCAACGCCGAATGATCTGTCGCTTTTGCGAGCAACCGAGACGACTTATCAAGGCCCACTTCATTCCAGAGGCTTTCTTCCGCCGTCTTCGGGAGGGCAAGCAATCTCCATTACTTGTAAAACAAAGGGAGCACATAAGGCGATCTCCAATCGGCATCTATGACCCTGAGATTCTCTGTGCTGAATGCGATGCCATCTTTGCCCCTTGGGATGACTACGCGCAGAAAGTGTTACCTCGGGAACTAGATGCCGCAAATGCAATCATGATTGGAACGAAGGTCGGAGGTTGGACAATCGCCAACTATCGATACGATTCTCTGAAGCTCTTTTTTATATCACTACTTTGGCGCGCATCAGTTTCTCAGCACAGTTTTTACCATCGTATCAAACTGAACATCTTCGAGTCCAAAGCCAAAGAAATGGTCTTAAAGACTAACCCAGGGTAGCCGGAAGAATTCGGGGTGGTTTTAGCCCGCTTTACTGACTCGTCAGGCGCGGCAATGCTCGATCCCCATCCTGACAGACTTGATGGAATCAAATATTGTCGGTTCTACTTGGGTGGGTATGTCGCGTACATCAAGACAGATGCTCGCCCACCGACTAAAACATGGGCCAATTTCACGATGAAACCCGGGCAACCGTTATGCATACTTGCACGTGATATGCGGCGGAGCAAAGAGCTAGCCCGAATGTTGCACAAACAATGCGATCTCAATCGTTTGGCATGGTGTGGAATTGAAATCGCGACAATTCAGAACGACGAGCGCAGTCTACCCTACCCATTAAGTCGGAGGGCGGCGGCGGGTTAGA
>CANKUB010000174.1 GCA_947486575.1 Betaproteobacteria bacterium
GACCAACCGAAAAATTCCAGGCCCATAGCGACATTGTGGCTTTCTGGATGCGGAAGGGATCGTAATTTACTCCTGCGTGCATCCATAGCTCACCTGTTCAATCCTCGAATTATTCTTCGGGGCAATAACCGACTGCAATGCGTCCACGCTAGAAATTGGCGTCTATGCAAAACCGAGTTTTTCAACACAATAGGCCGATATGAGAACTTCATAGCAGCCATTGCGCTCTTTGAGTGGGGATTACTTTTTATTCGACTTCGTAACGGGTTTCCTGGCGATCTTTTTGACAATGTTCTTGACGCTGCTCTTGCCCTTGCTGGCGGCTTTTCTTGCAGCAGGCTTGGCAGTTGTCGCGGGCGCAGCCGGTTTCATCCCGTCCATCAACACCCCAGCCAGCCACTTCCACGCCGCCGGCCCCCATTCCCGCTCATTGCGCGCAGCAATGTGCCCATCATCCGGGTACACACGCGCAACACGCCCGGTAGGTGGCCCGCTTTCCAGCGCCATGTAGAGATTGCCGATGGGCGTCAGGTGATCGACTTTGCCGTTAACCAGAAACATTGGCATGGTTAGGTTATCCAGCAAACCGTTGTCTTTGAGCGACCAGCGCAGGAATTCTTTGCGTTGTTCTTCCTCGGTCATTGCCTTGGGTTCGGGTTTGGTACCGCGCGGGCCGAACCAGTTGGTTTTGTAGCGCTCGAAGGCGGCGCGGCGCATTTCGGCGCGTTCTTCATCCGTGCCCCAATAGCCTACGCCGCCGGGGGCGCAGGAGATCAGGCCTTTGATGCGCTTATCCTGCGCGCCGAGACGCATGACCCACAGGCCACCGCGCGATACACCAAACGCGCCGAGACGATTGCCATCGATTTCCGGGCGGGCTTGCAGCGCGTCGAGCGCGGCCTGCCACGCGACGATGGCTTCGGGCGAGTGCGCAAACGAGGTTTGGCCGGTGCCCGGTGCATCGACCACCAGTGCGGCCATGCCTTCGTTGGTGGCGCCATCGGCGTATTTTTCGCGGTCTTCCTTGTACATGTCGCCGCCGCACATCACCAGCACGGCCGGTACCTTGTTTTTTGCGGACGCGCCTTTGGGCAGGCGCAGATAGCCGACGGCCTCTTTGCCGTTGCGCCGCACCTTCAGCACTTCCTGTGGCTCATCGCGCAGCGCAGTGGCTTTGTGGAAGCAATCGAGATATTTCTGGTATGACTGTGCCTTGATCGGGCTCATATCCGGCGGGCAGATGGCCGAGCCGCCGTGATAGGGCGCGGGAAATCGTGCCAGCGAATAAAACGTTTTGGCCTCGATGAAATTTTTGCGTGCGTTAACTTTGTCGCCACGTGCAAGCGCCGCATCGGCCTTCTTTTCGAAGCGCTCGGCAACCGCGCTCCACGCGGGCACCCAGTCTTCGTCTTCGGTGCTTTTGATGGTGGCAACGGTGTCGATCAGCGCCTGCAAATCATTCACCAGATTGAACCATCGGCGGTAAAAACCGCCGATGGTGACGGCAAACGGGTTTTCGTCGGGGCGTACGGGTAGTGAAGCCAGTATCGCGGCCTTGTTCTGGACTGCCATGATGTGAATCTCCTAGGAAATAAGACTGAAAAATCTGAAGCGGTATTATTCGCCACGCACTCTAAGGCGGTGCGCGGTGAATGTAAAGATGCGGCCCCTCTTCACGCGCGGGCCAAGAACAGGTAGGGTTAGCACTTATGACTACGCCTATTGATCAGGTTCGCAGTTGGATTGCCAAGGCCGAGCGCATCGTGGCGCTCACCGGCGCGGGTATTTCGACGGATTCCGGCATCCCGGATTATCGCGGGCCGCAGGGCCTTTGGACGAAAAATCCGCTGGCCGAAAAAATGTCGGATATCCGCTATTACGTGTCTGACCCGGAGGTGCGCAAGCTGGCGTGGCAAAACCGGCTGGACAGCCCGGCATGGAAGGCACGCCCCAACAACGGTCACCTGGCGCTGGCGGAGCTTGAAACGCGCGGTAAGCTGCACGCGCTGATTACGCAGAATGTTGATGGCTTGCATCAGCGCGCGGGCATACCTGAAGCAAAGGTGATTGAAGTGCATGGCACGCTGCATCGGGCGATGTGCCTATCCTGTGGCTGGCGTGGCGACATGCAGTTGGTGCTTGAGCGAATACGCGCGGGCGAAGATGATCCGCATTGCACCGAATGTGGCGGCATTCTGAAGAGCGATACCATTTCATTCGGGCAGGCGTTGATTCCCGAGGTGATCGACCGCGCGCTGCAGGTGGCGGAAGAGGCCGATGTGCTGATTGCCGTAGGTAGCACGCTGCAGGTGTATCCGGTGGCGGGCGCGGTACCGCTGGCGAAGCAGGCGGGCGCGAAGCTGGTGATACTCAATGCGCAGGCCACGCAGTTTGACGGTATTGCTGACGCAGTGTTAAACACTTCAATCGGTGAAGTGCTGCCGTTTTTGTGCAATGCGTAATTGCCAATTGTTAAAAATAATCATTTAAAAACAAATAGTTACGGGAGAGTTGCATGAAAGTCTATCTGGGCACGGTATCGGGCAATTCCTACAAGCTGCGCATTTTGTTGTCGCTGCTGAAAGCACCGCATGAGGTGGTGATTATTGATATGCCCAACAAGCAGCACAAGAGCGCCGAGTTTATGAAGATCAATCCGCGCGGTGAAGTGCCCGCGCTGGAAGACGGCGGCAAAGTGATTTGGGATTCGGCTGCGTGTCTGGTCTACGTAGCGCGCAAATTTGGCGGCGAGCAGTGGTTGCCCAACGATGCGGCAGGCATGGCAGAAGTGATGCAATGGATCGCGCTGGCGGCGACGGAATTGCAATGCGGCCTGCAATACGCGCGGCGCGGTGTCGTGATGGGTCGCTGGACATTAGGCACGCTGGAAGATGGCCAAAAATTTGGCCACGTGGCGCTGGATGTGTGTGAGGCGCACCTGCAGAAAAACGATTGGCTGGCACTGGGTCGGCCTACCATTGCCGAGCCTGCGTGTTTTCCGTACATCGAAACCGCACCTGAGGCAAAAGTCGCGCTGGAAGATTATCCGGCGATCGTGAAGTGGATGGAACGTTGCAAGAAGTTGCCGGGTTGGCCGGCGCGCTAGTTTTTCATAGCAGAGACAATCCAATGAAATTAGGCGTGAAAAGGGAGTGTGTTGCTACCGCAGCGCTGCTGTGCGTGGTGGCAATGCCGTTGCGGGCGCAGCAGGATTACCCCACGCGTCCGCTGCGCATCGTCACCGGTTTTCCGGCGGGCGGTAACACCGACATCATCGCGCGTGCGATGGCGCAAAAGCTGACTGAACGTCTGGGCCAGCAAGTCATCGTGGAAAACCGGCCCGGTGCGGGCAGCATGATTGGTACCGACTATGTGGCCAAGGCCACGCCCGATGGCTACACCTTGCTGTTGGTGAGCGGCGCGGTGACCACGCAGGCGGCAGTGATGAAAAAGCTGCCCTTCGATGCGGTTCGCGACTTTGCGTTCATCAGCAATGCGGTGAGTTATCCGTTCGCGGTGATCGTCAAGCCGGATGCCGCCATGCAGAACATCAATGACCTGATTGCGGTGGCGAAAAAATCGCCGGGCAAACTCAACTATGCGTCGGTGGGTATTGGCTCCGTGTTGCATCTGGCAGTAGAGTTATTCAGTGCCACGGCCAACGTCGAGATGACGCATATTCCGTACAAGGGTGGCGCTGAACCCATGCTGGAGCTGATGAGTGGACGCATAGATGTGGTGTTTGACACGCTCACCGGCGCGTACCCCTATGTGCAAGCGGGAAAGATACGTGCGCTGGCGGTGACATCGCTTGAACGCTCGCAGCAGTTGCCCCATGTGCCCACCGTGGCGCAAACCTTGCCGGGTTATGAAGTTACGTCGTTTTCAGGCTTTGCTGCGCCGCGCGGCACGCCGCCGGAAAGAATTGCCAGGCTCAATCGCGAGATGCGTGCGGCGCTTGAGCAGGCTGACATTCGCAAGCGCTTCACCGATTTAGGCGGCACCGTAATTTCGACGACACCCGAGGAATTTGGCCGCCACGTGGCCAGCGAAATCGCCAAGTGGAAAAAAATCGCCAGCGTGAAAAAGATAGAAATTCAATAAATACAACAGGTTACGTACTATTTTTTAGCGTGCATGATTGGTGCGGCCTGACGCTACGCATAGTTCATGCAGCAGCGATTTATTCGGAGAACGTAAATGCGAGGCCCGGAAAAACCGATCATTATTGATGTTGAGGCATCCGGCTTTGGTGGGACGAGCTACCCGATTGAGGTCGGCATCGCCCTCGACGATGACACTAAATACTGCTCCCTGATAATGCCCGCACCGGACTGGGAGCATTGGGATGATGACGCGGAAAAGGTACATCGAATCGCGCGGGATATTCTGGAGACCTACGGCAAGCCCCTTCACCAGGTAGCCGCAGAGTTGAATGAACTGCTCGATGGCAAGACGCTGTATAGCGACGGTTGGGTCGTCGACAAGCCGTGGCTGACGACGCTTTTCCATCGAGCCCAAATGACGATGAAATTCAGCGTTAGTCCGCTGGAGATGATCCTGTCGGAAAAGCAGATGGAGCGCTGGCACGACACGAGGGACAAAATGCTTGCCGAGGCAAAAAAACACCGCCATCGCGCAAGTTTCGATGCGTGGATAATCCAGGAGACCTACAAAAGAACGCTGGCCGAATCGAAATCGTGATGATGGAGATTTGCCAATACTGGCGCTCAGTACAACTTCGCCGGCCCGCGCTGACGCAGCAGTAGCACGCCAACCAGCAGCGCGGGCACGCCGCACATGACGAATCCGATGCCGTAGCTGCCGGTTACGTCAAGCAACCCTGAATACATCAGAGGCAACGCCAACGCACCGACCTGGCCGAAGGAGAGCACGCCGCCGGTGACACTGCCACGCATGTCTTCTGGCGCCGCGCGCGCGGTTTCGGCCAACAGAATGCCGTGCCAGGACAGTGCGGTGGCGCTGAGCACGCAGGCGATCAAGCCGACCACCAGCGTCGGCCAGCCAGTGCTGCACATGGCGAGGAGTGCCACGCTGCCAGCCATGCCAAGCGCAAGCCCCGCCATCATGACAAGTGGAGAAACATAGCTGCTGCCGAGCCAGCCCCAAAGTATGCGGCCGGGCACGGCAACACCCACGGCCACGGAAAAAACAAAACCTGCGGCCACGGGCGTGTAGCCAATCGTCGTCAGATAAACAACAAAATACGCCGTAACGGTGGCCTGAAGACCGTTGAAGGCGAGGCAGGCAAAGGACAAGGCGCGAAGGCCCGGCGTGCCGATTACCGAGGTCAAGGTCGCACGGAAATCTGACAGATGGAAGGTGCGTGTCGGCACCCGGTCGGTATCGAAAATTTTGCACAGCGGTTGCAGCATCAGTGCGTACACGACGCACGCCGCTGCGCTAAGCAGCATTGTGGTTCGCCATCCCGTCGATTCTGTCAGTTGCGGTGCCAGCATCCCGGCCAGCAGCAGGCCAGCCGGAACCGCCGTTTGCTTGATGGAGAACACCAGCGGCAGGTAACGTGGCGACGCGCAGCGCGCGAGCAGATGCGAGCTGGCCGGTGTTGACACCGCGCCACCGCCACCGGCGATGATGGCGGACAGAATAAGCGTCAGCGGTGTACCGAGCGTGGCCAGTGCGGTGCCAATGGCGAGCAGCACAAGCGCAATCTGGCTCATGCGCATGGCGCCGTAGCGCACAATGAAGCTGCCGCAACCGAGCTGCACGACCAATGAAGCGAAGGCTGTCACGCCGAAATAGACACCGATCCATGCAGGCGCCAGGTGCAAGTCTGTGATGATCGCTGGTGCGATCACTGCGGGCAATGATCTGCCGAGCGCGACGAAAGTCTGCTGCAGGAACATCGCACCGAGGGCCAGTAAGAGATGGTTCACGAGATGCGGAGTTTCCTGGTATTGGCGTTGGTGTGACGAGAATGAATATCAAAAATTGTCAAAGCAGTGCGCGTTATCACCGTACTGTCGTTCCCGCGCAGACGGGAATCCATAACACAGCCACACTTGAGTCATTCTATGCAGTCACGTCTGCGCGCAAATGACCGTTGTGGTGTTGTATTTTTCGCGTTAGTGCAACTGCTGCGTAATCGAATTGATATCCGCTACCGATTGCAGATTTCGAATGGCAGCAAAGGCGGCTTCCGCACTGGCGCTTGAAATACGCGGGGCCTGCTTTGCGCAATCCATGAACTTTGAATGCAATTCATCCCACGTGAGTGCGCGTGAGGGCGAGCCGGGCGGCACATCAATGCGGATTTGATCTTTGCGGCCATCTTTCAAATGCACTTCAACTTCTACAAAACCCCGGCTGCCCGAACTGCGCTTGTCAAACTGCGGGTCATCGCCACGGCTGGTGTGCGTTTCGTGGGCGTCGATGCGGTCGTAGAGCGCAGCAATTGCCGGGCGGCGCACGGCTTCGTCGCTGAACGACCACAGTGAAAATTTGCCATCGAGCACACCGGCAGCAATGGAATACGGCAGACTGAATTTGCCTTCGAGCCCAGTGACCGGGCGCGGGTAAATCAACACGTGCATGCCGCCGGGCGGCATGCGGCAGATGACTTTTTCAACTGAGTTCGCATCAAAGCCCATGCGTTCGCGCAGTGTCAGCACACCATCTATCGGGCGGTGCGTGGCGTAACAACACGGAAATTTTTTGACAGCGATGCCGGGGCTGCTGATAACGAAAGGTTTGCCGAGGCCATTAGCTGTAACTTCGGGATCGGAATCCGCCGTGCCGTACGTCGAATAAAAACCGGCCTTGGCTTCCATGATGTCGTCGGCTGCGGTAAAGCCCGCCATCGCCAGACGCACTGCCGTCAGCGAGCTGCGTGCAGCAAGTCCGCTGTGCAGTGGCTTGGTCATGGTGCCGAAATTACGCCGCAGGCCGCTGGCCATTGAGCCAGCAATACCCATTGCCTGCTGTATGGTGGGCGCATCCAGCTTGTGCAGCTTGGCGAGAGCCGCCAGCCCGGAGAACAGCGCCAGCGTGCCGGTGGCGTGATAGCCGCGCTGGTAGTGATCGTTGGTCATGCCCAATCCAACCTTGCCGCCGACTTCGACGCCAATAATGTAGGCCTCAATGAAATCCTTACCGCTCACGGGCTTGCCGTCCATGCTGGCCATCAGCGCAGCCAGAATCACCGCACTGGGATGTGCTGGCATCATCGACAACACGTCGTCGTAATCCAGCGAGTGGCCGTAAGTGCCATTGATCAGCGCGGCGGTTTCAGGCGATGCCGTGCGCCCTGTGCCAAGAATGGGCGACGCGCCCGATTCACGCGCGCTTTCGAGGTAACGTTGCAGTGGCTCGGCGACTTCCGAGCTTACGCCCGCGAGTATTACGGCAAAGGTATCAGCAATGACCTTGATGGCTTTTTCGTCGCTGCCTGCGGGGAAATCCGCCGCAGTGGTGTTGACGATGAATTCCGCGATAGTTGCAGTAGCGCCCATGATTGTTCCTTCCACGATGTGATGGCTTGCCTGAAATGGCATTGATGGTGGAATATACACAAGAATAACTTTCGAGTAATTGTTTCAAGGGAGACAGGCAGAACATGACAATAACTAACGCAACAAACGGCTGGGGACTCATCGGCACTGGCAGAATTGCCGAAGACCGCATGTTGCCCGGTATCAACTCGTATGCAGGCAACAAACTCATCGGCGTGGTGAGCCGCGATCAGGGGCGCGCGAATGATTTCGCCAGGCGCTTCAACGCGCAACACGCCTACACAAAATTCGAAGACCTGCTGCGCAACCCCGATGTAACGGTGGTTGCCATACACACACCGAATACACAACATGCCGAACAGGCGATAGCCGCCGCGCGCGCGGGCAAGCACGTATTTTGCGACAAGCCGATGGCCACCAACGTGGCAGACGCCGAACGCATTGTGCGCGAATGCGAAAAAGCAGGGGTAAAACTCGGCGTAAATTTTCACAACCGCTTCATGCCCTGTTTTATCGAGACCAAACGCATTGTTGACAGCGGCGAAATCGGCAACGTGATGATGGTGCAGCTTGAGGCCAGCGCCGGGCCAGCCG
This sequence comes from Betaproteobacteria bacterium, assembly GCA_947486575.1. Classification (GTDB taxonomy): domain Bacteria; phylum Pseudomonadota; class Gammaproteobacteria; order Burkholderiales; family SG8-41; genus UBA5216. The sequence continues at coordinate 8,088 of CANKUB010000174.1, forward strand.
CAGCCAGCGTGGCCGCGAGTTGGCGCGCTGATCCCGCGCAGGCGGGCCTGGGCACGTCGATGAACGTGGGCGTGCATGCGTATGATATTTTGCGCTATATCCTGTCATCAGAAATCGTGCAGGTATCGTCGATGTTCGAGACGCCAGCGGGCGTGATGGAGCGCGTGTCGTTATCAACGTTCAAATTTGCCAACGGCGCGATGGCGCAGGTGAACGTCAATCAAACTACCCCCAATCCACACAACGATTTTGTGATTTATGGCAGCAAGGGTCGCATTACGGGCCGCGCGCTCACGCGCAGCCGCGCGGGAGGGGAATTGCAGGTGATTACGAATGACGGTGCGTCACGCAAGGCGGAATTTGCGGCGATCAATGCGCACGAGGCTTGCGTGGTGGGGTACAGCAAAATGCTGCTTGAAGGCGGTGCGCCTAGTGCGTCCGGCCTGGATGGATTGCGCAGTGTGCAGTTAACCGATGCTATGGGTAAATCGGCTTGGGAAGGCGTGCATGTCAGGTTGGCAGGGTAGGTGGCGACCGGCCTTTATCCGGTAGTCCAATCGAATGCAATTTGTAGGGTGGGCAAAACGTTCTTTGTTTTGCCCACGCCAGCGTATGATGAACGTGTCGCAATGCGTGGGTACAAAATGCGCGCCTACCTTTGTTGTGCCTTTCTAGTATAACGATTCATTAAAATACTTACTAACTATCAGACCAACTCCAGATCGAACTTCTTCCATCGAAAAACCACCGGCGTAAGATTCATCTCACGAACGCCCTGCAAGATCCGTTGCTTGAGTTCC
>CANKUB010000175.1 GCA_947486575.1 Betaproteobacteria bacterium
CCTCGATTCAACGCGGCAATCACCCGATTGCGAAGTTCGTCTTGTGCTACCGCCGGTATGTGCTTCATGCTTTGTGTCGTCATGCCCTAACAACGTACTAGGACATGTTTGGTTGACTTGTTAATAACGGGGCTGGCGTTTACCCATTTTCAATTGGGGGCTCTGGCGCGGTTGCGTGCGAACACGCAACCAGAACCCAGTCATTGACGCTTATATGCGCTCAAATACCGCCGCAATACCCTGTCCGCCGCCAATACACATCGTGACCAGCGCATAACGCCCGCCTGTGCGCTGCAATTCGTACAGCGCTTTTACGGTGAGTATCGCGCCAGTGGCACCGATCGGGTGGCCCAAGCCTACCGCGCCGCCATTCGGGTTGGTCTTTGCTGAATCGAATTTCAGATCGCACGATACCGCCAGCGCCTGCACCGCAAAGGCTTCGTTGGATTCGATGACATTCATGTCGGCAACGGTAAGGCCCGCTTTGGCGAGTGCGCGCTGGCAGGCAGGCACGGGGCCGATGCCCATGATTTTCGGGTCTACACCGGCCAGGCCGTAGGACACCAGCCGCGCCAGCGGTTTCAAACCTGCTTTGGCGGCGGCATTCTTTTCCATCATCACAATGGCCGCAGCGCCGTCGTTAATGCCCGACGCATTGCCTGCTGTGACCGAGCCGTCTTTCTTGAATACCGCGCGCAGCTTGGCCAGGCTTTCCAGCGAGATGTCGGCGCGTGCGTGTTCGTCGCGATCAAACAGTGTCACGCCTTTGCGGGTTTTTAATTCCACCGGCAAAATTTGATCCTTGAAGTAGCCTTTGTCGATGGCATTGAGCGCACGGCGGTGGCTTTCCACGGCAAACGCATCTTGTTGCTCGCGCGTGATTTTCCATTTTTCTGCGATGTTCTCAGCGGTGATACCCATATGCACCGTGTCGAACGGATCAGTCAGCGCGCCCACCATCATATCGACGACGTTGCTGTCGCTCATGCGCTGGCCCCAGCGCAAGGTCGGCATCAGATAGCCGCCACGGCTCATCGATTCCGCGCCGCCGCCGACAGTAACATCGGCGTCGCCCAGTTGAATGCTTTGAGCTGCGCTGACAATGGCTTGCATGCCGCTGCCGCACAAACGGTTGACGGTGAGCGCCGTGGTTTCTTGCGGCAGGCCGCCTTTGATGCAGGCCACGCGCGAGAAATACATATCTTTGGCTTCAGTGTGAATCACATTGCCGAACACCAGTTGATTCACTTGCGCCGGATCAACTTTGGCGCGCTTTACCGCCTCGCGGATCACTTGGCCGGCCAGTTCGGTGGGCGCGATATCCTTCAGTGCGCCGCCGTAATCACCAATCGCTGTGCGCACCCCGCCGAGTACTACGACTTCACGTGCTTCGCTCATGTAAATCTCCTTAAGTATTTGTTATTAAACAGTAATTTATTATCTGCTGCGTTGATACAATCGATAGCGCTCCACTTTATCGCCGGGCCGCCCACTTTCCCAGATTTTGCGCCAGTTTCCTGCCGGTGTGCTGTTATCGCGCACTATACCTTGCAGCAGCAGCAAATCACAATCGCGTCGCCGGGCCGCGATCTCGTCGCGATAGGTAATCACGTCAGCGTAGTAATGCACCATTGCGCGTTGCGATTCGCCCAGATTGCGACTGGAAACACATTGATATTTTGCGGGCAGACTTTGCTGCATACTGGTGAAAACCGCACGGTAACTTTTGCCGGTATCTACCCAGCCCACAAATAAAATCGCGGTCAAGCCCCACAGCACGGCAATGCCTGTGGCCCACACCACCGCCGGGCGCTCGGCTGAGCGCTTGAGTTTTACCAGCAACACAAACCAGGCCACGGTGTAGCACGCAGCCAGCGTAAACGCCAGCCACTTGAATCCGGGTGTGTAGCCGGGCTGCAAACGATGCAAGTGTGCGTGCAACCTCACCGGCACGCCAAGCTCCAGGCCCGTCCAGTAAAACCACGCAACGATAATAAAAAATGTCACGCCGGTAATGCTGAACCAAAGCCAGGCGTTGGCCGCACCGCGTCGCAGTCCACGAGCCGCAGGTGCGGCCAACAGCGCGAGTGCGGGCAGTAAAATCAGCGCATATAAATCACGTCCATTGCCCGCCACGGACAACAATAGCAGCGTCACCGCAAAACCCGTCAGCGGCAGCGCCATGGCGGGTGTGACGTACTGCTCGCGCCGTGCTATCCATAAAGTCCACACAGCCAGTGCCCACACTGGCCACGCATGCCACGGCATGATGCGCAAATAGAAAGTAACGTCGCGATCAGTCAATGCCAGCATTGTGTACACATCGCCTTGCAACCACAAGTCGAGTAGTGCGGGCGAGCGCAAATGCAGCGCCAGCGGCCATGCCACAATCAGGGGCGCGGCCACCAGCGCCGCCACTAGCAGCGTGCCTCCATATGCGCGCCTGCGCCAGGCGGCACTTGCGGCGGGCATCACAGCGGCAATGATTGCGACGATCACCGTTTCGAGTGTGCCTTGCGATAAAAACACGACGCCGAGTGATGCACCGAGTAACATACCGCTCAATAAAGCGCGTCGCAGCGCCAGCGCCAGCGCGTAATACGCCAGCGAAAAGCCCGCCAGCGGCGCAATATCTGTAAGGCTTTCGTGGCCGCGCAGCACCAGCCCAAAGCAACCCATCAGCAGTAGCCCGGCAACCGCACCATTTCCTTTGCCGTGCAGTTCGCGCCCGGCCATGCCGCAAAACAGCAGTGTCAGTGCCATGTACAGGCCAGTGGCGAGCCGCGCGCCGTCGTGCAGCGGTAGCAGCGGTGAAGCCAGCGTGGCCGTGGCGAGCGCGGTTAAATAGTAGAGCGGCGGTTCATCCAGAAACGCCTCGCCTGCAAGCGTAGGCACCAGCCATGAGCCGCCACGCAGCATGTCGTAAACCACGCCAAAGGTGAAGGCGTCATCCGTCTTCCAAGGATCGTGGCCGATCAGTCCCGGCACGATCCAGGCAAGGCACAGCAGACTGATGAGAAGATGGCGCTGGGACATGGTGAGGGGACTTTGCGCGTTGTTTTCTTGTTTGTTTTCGCGTGAATTGATTATCGCACTTTTCGTCGAGCGTCCCGCTATGCACAACAAACGTGCGCTACGCGCTTTCGCTACGCACCAAATTAGAGCGTCGTTCGACGAATGGGTTTGCACTGATGCGCTGCGCGCCCTGTAGAAGTTATAAATAATCAAATAAAAACAAATAGTTATATTAAATTTTCAATGCTGAGATAAGCGCTTGGCACGCAATCTGCTCAATCAAAGGCATACCAAAAATCCGGAGGCCACCATGACTGATATAACAAAATTAAACGCGGCGTATGACGCCAAAGCTGATTTGTCCGCACCGTGTTCGTGCGGTAAGCCACATTCGCAACATGAGCATGTGGCACACGCCGCAGAAGATCATGAGGCATTGGGCCGCGAAATGATCGAATCAGCGATGGTGCGTGCGCTTTTCCCGAATGACAGCGCGCGTCGACGGTTCCTCGGCGCCGTGGGCAAAAACACCGCGATGGCGGCGATTGCCAGTGTACTGCCGATCGGCTCAATGCAAGCGCTGGCGCAGGACAAGCGCGCACCGGAAAAGAAAAATCTCAAAATCGGCTTTATTCCGATTACTTGCGCGACGCCGCTGATTCTGGCGCATCCGCTGCGTTACTACGCTGCCGAAGGGCTGGAAGTCGAGGTGATCAAAACGGCTGGCTGGGCGCTGATCCGCGACAAGGTGCTGAACAAGGAATACGACGCCTCGCATTTTCTGGCGCCGATGCCGATAGCTATTTCGATGGGGGTGGGCTCCTCGGCGCAGGCGATGAATGTCGCGACCATCCAGAACATCAACGGGCAAGCGATCACGCTGGCCAACAAGCACAAGAACAATCGCGATCCCAAGAACTGGAAGGGTTTCAAATTTGCGGTGCCGTTCGAGTTTTCGATGCACAATTTTCTGCTGCGCTATTACGTGGCCGAGCACGGCATTGATCCTGATAAAGATATCCAAATTCGCGTGGTGCCGCCGCCGGAAATGGTGGCCAACCTGCGTGCCGGTAACATTGACGGCTATCTCGGCCCCGATCCGTTTAATCAGCGCGCGGTGTACGAGGAAATCGGCTTCATACACATCCTGTCCAAAGAACTGTGGGACGGTCACCCCTGCTGTTCGTTTGGCGCGTCTACGCAATTCATCAAGGAAAATCCGAATTCGTTTGCAGCGCTGTTTCGCGCGGTGCTCAAGGCTGCGGCGCTGTCGCGCGACCCGGCAAACCGCAAAACCATCGCGGAATCGATTGCGCCTGCCAACTATCTGAATCAGCCGGTAGCGGTGCTGGAACAAGTACTCACCGGCAAATACGCGGATGGTTTGGGTAATGTGAAAAACGATCCGGCGCGCGTCGATTTCGATCCGTTCCCCTGGTATTCGATGGCGACATGGATTTTGTCGCAAATGAAACGCTGGGGTTATATCAAAGGCGACGTACGCTGGAAAGATTTGACCGAACAGATTTATCTGGCGACCGACGCGCGCAAACACATGGCCGCCATGGGCTACAAGCCGCCGTCAGAGAGTTACAAAAAAATTATTGTCATGGGCAAGGTGTTCGATCACACCGCGCCAGATGCCTATATTTCGAGTTTTGCCATCAAGAGAGCGTAGCAATCAAGGAGCAATAGCATGGAAAAAAGCATGGGTATCAGAGCAGGTGCGTTGTCGCTGGTTATCTTCCTGTTTTTATTGGGAATTTGGCAGGCAGCCACGCAGACAACCGAGAAGCCTGGAGGCGTGCTTTCCGAGTACGAACAATTGCAGGGCAAGAGCGCGAAAAAGAGCGATGGCCTGCCCACGCCCGCGCAAATGGGCGAGACGGTGAAGAAGCATCTGTCTGATCCGTTCTACGACAAGGGCCCCAACGACAAGGGGATCGGCATTCAACTTGCGTACTCGCTGGCGCGTGTGATGGGCGGGTTTTTGCTGGCGGCGCTGGTGGCCGTTCCGCTGGGTTTCATGATCGGCATGTCTCCGTTGTTGTATCGCGCGCTGGACCCGTTCATCCAGGTGCTAAAGCCGATATCTCCACTGGCGTGGATGCCGTTGGCGCTTTACACCATCAAGGATTCGGCTACATCGTCGATCTTCGTCATTTTCATATGCTCCATCTGGCCGATGCTGATCAACACGGCCTACGGCGTTGCTTCGGTGCGCAAAGACTGGCTCAATGTCGCGCGCACACTCGAAGTGAGCATCATGCGCAAGGCGTTTCTGGTGATTCTGCCGGCAGCAGCGCCCACCATAATGACCGGCATGCGCATTTCGATGGGCATCGCTTGGCTGGTGATTGTGGCAGCGGAAATGCTGGTTGGCGGCACGGGGATTGGCTACTTCGTGTGGAATGAATGGAACAACCTGTCGCTGACCAACGTGATCTTTGCCATTCTGATGATTGGCGTGGTCGGTATGGCACTGGACTTGATGTTCGGCATGCTGCAAAAACTCGTTACCTACGTGGAGTAAATCATGAGCACATCTTTTCTGGTTGCAGATGGTCTCGCAAAAAGGTTTCCCGGAAGCAAGGGCAAGGCCGATTTGACGGTTTTCGACAATGTGCATTTCACCATTGAAAAAGGCGAGTTCGTGTGCATTATCGGCCACTCAGGTTGTGGCAAGACCACCATTCTGAATGTGCTGGCAGGGCTGGATACCGCCAGCGGTGGCAATGTGCTGATGGATGGCCGCGAAGTTGCCGGCCCCAGCCTGGAGCGCGGCGTGGTATTTCAGGGGCACGCGTTGATGCCCTGGCTTAGCGCCAAGAAAAACGTCGAATTCGCCGTGCGTTCGCGCTGGCCCGACAAATCGAATAAAGAGATTGAAGCGCATTGCCAGCGCTATCTTGATCTGGTGGGCTTGACCGGCTCGGAACACAAAAAACCCTCGGAGCTTTCCGGTGGCATGAAGCAGCGGGTGGGTATCGCGCGCGCCTTCGCTATTGAACCCAAGATGCTCCTGTTGGACGAGCCTTTCGGCGCGCTCGACGCGCTCACGCGCGGCAATATTCAGGAAGAGCTCAAGAAGATTTGCGCGGAGACGCATCAAACCGTGTTCATGATTACGCATGATGTTGACGAGGCAATATTGCTCTCCGACAAAATCATGTTGATGTCGAACGGGCCGCAGGCACGCATCGCCGAGATCGTTGTCAATACCCTGCCGAAAAGCCGCACTCGCGAAACGCTGCACAAAGAGTCGCGCTTCTACGCCATCCGCAACCACCTCGTCGATTTTCTGGTGAGCCGCTCCAAGCGCTTCAGCGAAGAGTTGCCTGCGGATTACGATCCGAAGAACCCGCCGCTGGTGATGCCAGGCGTGGAAGCACCGCCTCCGCCGCCTTCGCCAACGATATCGTCGTCCATCGAATCAGCCAAAGTCGTTAATCTCAGATAATTTTAATGGAGGAAACATGAAAAAAAACGAATTAGCCGTGCATAAGCCCATGACCCGGCACGATGTCACCGAACTGGTGGTAGAGGCGCGCCTGAAAAAAGGCCTGAGCTGGGCAAAAATCGCCAAAGCCGTGGGTTCCAGCAAAGAATGGACAACGGCCGCGTTGCTCGGTCAGATGAAGATGACCAAGGCGCAAGCTGACGCAGCAGGCAAGCTACTGGGTTTGCCGCCGTACGCAATACTGTTGCTGCAGCAGGCGCCCTACAAAGGCTCGCTGCCGACGGCGGTGCCGACCGATCCGCTGATTTATCGCTTTTATGAACTGGTGAGTGTCTACGGCACCACCTTCAAAGAGCTGATACACGAAGAATTCGGCGACGGCATCATGAGCGCGATTGATTTCAAAATGGACATGCAACGTCAGGCCGATCCGGCTGGTGATCGGGTGCAGATCGTAATGAGCGGCAAGTATTTGCAGTACAAAACTTACTGACACAAGCAGTCTTTACGTTCCCTCGGGCGATAGCTCATACTCGGGTTTTCACGCTTGTGTGAGGTGGTGAGAGCCCGATGCAGAATTCCGTAAGAGTCCAGCACGGCATGGCTGTCGCACCCCACGCGCTGGCTTCACAATCCGCGCTTGCTGTGTTGCGTGAAGGTGGTAATGCCGTCGAGGCCATGATTGCGGCGGCAGCGACCATTGCGGTGGTCTATCCGCATATGAATTCCATCGGCGGTGATTCTTTCTGGTTGATGCATGTGCCGGGCGAAGCGCCAGGCGCCATTGACGCCTGCGGCGCAGCGGCGCGAGCGGCATCGATAGCGTGGTATCGCGAACGCGGCATAACGGAAAGCATTCCGTTTCGCGGCGGTGTTGCGGCTAATACCGTGGCGGGCACCATTTCTGGTTGGGGTGCGGCGTACGAATTGTCGCGCCGCGCGCTCTACGGGCGCATACCGCTATCGCGCCTGCTGGCAGACGCGATTGACTACGCCGAACGGGGAATTGCTGTCACGCTCAGCCAGTCGGCCAATACCGCGAATAAGCGCGCCGAACTGGTGTCGCAACCCGGCTTCTCGGAAACGTTTTTGGTGGGAGGCGCTGTTCCGCTTACGGGCAGCGTGTTCAAACAACCACGTCTTGCGGCGACGTTACGCCACATTGCGAAGCACGGCACGCGTGATTTCTACAAGGGAGTGCTCGCGCATTCGATGATCGAAGACTTGCAGCGCATCGGCAGTCCATTGACGCTGGATGATCTGCAATCGCACCGCGCGCATCTGGTGGATCCGCTGTCGCTTGCGCACAGCGCCGGGACCCTTTACAACATGACGCCGCCGACGCAGGGCGTGGTGTCGTTGCTGATACTGGGCATATTGGACGAGCTGAATATCGCTGCCGTAGCGCCAGGCAGTGCCGACTACGTGCATCTGTGCGTGGAGGCGACCAAGCAGGCGTTTCATGTGCGTGATCGTTACGTGACCGACCCCGCCTACATGAGCGTCGCGCCGCAATCCTTGCTGACAGCGCAGCACGTGCAGCAACTCGCCAGCACTATTGATCGGCAACGTGCAGCGCCGTGGAGGAAAACCTCTACGCCGGGTGATACGGTGTGGATGGGCGTGATCGACGGCGAAGGCCGCGCGGTGAGTTTTATCCAGAGCGTTTACCACGAGTTTGGCGCGGGCATTGTGCTGAACAATAGCGGTGTGAACTGGCAAAACCGGGGTTGTAGTTTTTCTCTAAAAAACAATGGCTTAAATAGGCTTATGCCGGGCCGAAAACCGTTTCACACACTGAATCCGGCATTGGCGCGTTTGCACGATGGCCGTGTGATGGTCTACGGCACCATGGGTGGCGACGGCCAGCCACAGACGCAAAGTGCTGTTTTTACGCGGGTTGTGGCGTACGGCATGGACGCGCAATCGGCGGTGAGCGCGCCGCGCTGGCTGTTGGGGCGCATGTGGGGCAGCAGCAGTGAATCACTCAAACTGGAATCGCGGTTTGAGGCAAGCATGGCCAGCGAGCTGGCAGAGCGTGGGCACGATGTTGAGGTGCTTCAGGCGTTTGACGAGTCGATGGGCCACGCAGGTTGCATCGTGCGCTACCCGGATGGCGTACTGGAGGGCGGCGCTGATCCGCGTAGCGATGGCACTGTGGCGGGGTTTTAAAAATATCAATAAAAACATATAGTTAGTGGTGGACCGGAAACCCCGTTTTTTTAGAAAAATATTCCGCTTGAATTATAAGCGCGCCCCTGGATTTCGTGTTTTCAGCTCTATCAGCAGCAGTTTCTGCGTTTCCTGTGTGAAGAACCTGCTGATCGGCAATTTCCGGACGAGC
>CANKUB010000176.1 GCA_947486575.1 Betaproteobacteria bacterium
AGCCGTATGGCTTGTTCTGGTACGAAGAAGCAGGCGATCCGCTCGACTATCAATTGCAGGCCGAGCTGGCGCAGCATTACAAACACCCGATGGCCACGGGTGAAAATCTGTTTTCTATGCAGGACGCACGCAACCTGATCCGCCATGGCGGCATGCGCAGCGATCGCGACTGGCTGCAGTTCGACTGCGCGCTGTCGTATGGTTTGGTGGAATATCTGCGCACGCTCAGCATGCTGAAAGAAAACGGCTGGTCGCCACGCCGTTGCTGTCCGCATGGCGGGCATCAAATGTCGCTCAACATCGCGGCAGGGCTGGGACTGGGCGGCAATGAATCGTACCCGGATGTGTTTCAGCCCTTTGGCGGCTTTGCCGACAACACGCCTGTGGTGGATGGCTACGTCACCATGCCGGATATTCCTGGCGTGGGCTTCGAGGCGAAATCGAAGCTATATGCCGTCATGCGCGGCCTGGTTGCGTAAAGGCGGGGCACGTTGCACCAACGATTTGCGCTGCAATGCGTGTGCTATTCATTGGTTTAAATGGCAATGTCCCATCCTAAACTGCGAGCAATGAATTTTTCGCGTTTGGGGGAAGCGATTCATGCGCTTCGCAATGCTATTGATGCGTGGTTTGCTGTTGCTCGGGGGGGCTGCCGCAGCGGCGTCCCCGTCAGCCGTTGAGTTTGCGCGCATTGAAGAGTGGCAGTTGCAGCAAGTGGCTGATACCGTGGGTCATGACGACGCGCGGCGGCAACTGATCCGCCAGCGGCTGGACGGTTGGCAACTGTTGCTGGATTCGCCACAGAACCGTGCGCTGGATGATGCTGGCAAATTAAAGCTCGTCAACGATTTCGTCAATCAAACGCCGTTTCAATGCGACGCTGCACAGTGGTGTGTTGAGGATTACTGGGCCACACCCATCGAATTGATTGCCAACCACGGCGGCGATTGCGAGGATTTTGCCATTGCAAAATTTTATGCGCTGCGTGCGCTGGGGATTGCGGACGAGCAGTTGCGCATGATTTATGCCCGTATTGAGTACCGTGGTGTCAAAGGATCACACGTGGTGCTCGCGTACTATGCCGCGCCCGGCGCAGAGCCGTTGATATTGGATAACATGGACAAGAAAATCTCGCCCGCCACAACGCGCAGCGATCTCACGCCGGTGTTCAGTTTTAATCTGAAAGACGTGCGTACTGAGCGGTTATGGCCTGCAGCGCTGGGCAAGGAGGCGTTGAATCCGTGGCGCGACACCTGGCAAGCGGTGGGGCAGGCCATGGGTAGCGGCCAAACCATACGCTTTCTCACGCCTGCGCAGCGCGATACGCCGCAGTGCAAGGCATTGCGCGCACGCTCCACGTGGTGTACATAACGGTTGCAGCGCGCGGCATTTGACTGCGCGCACAGATCGTTCTTGTGTTGTTATCACTACGCGGGAGTTTTCATGATTAAAGTTTTGTTCGCTGCGGCTTGGGCCGTGGCGTTGACTTATACGTTTTCCACGTCGGCGCAGGCTGCGGACACGTTCCCCACCAAGCCGGTACGCATGATCGTGGCGTTCCCCGTGGCGGGCGCGACGGATATTCTGGCGCGCGTGTTGAGCCAGAAGATCGGCGAGCAAATCGGTTATCAGGTGATTGTGGATAACCGGCCCGGCGCGGGCGGCACGATTGGTTCGCGCATGGCTGCGAATTCCGCGCCGGATGGTTACACGTTGGTGCTGGGCACCACCAGCACGCATGCCATCGGGCCACATTTGTACGCGAAGCGCCCGTATGATCCGCTGACGGATTTCACCCACGTTACGCAAGTGGCGACTTCGCCAATTGTGATGATGGTGGCGACGCAGGTACAGGCTACAACGTTGAAGGATTTTATTGCACTCGCCAAAGCGCAGCCAGGCAAACTGAATTTTGGTTCGTCGGGCGTGGGCACGCAGTTTCATTTATCGGGTGAATTGTTGAAGCTGATTGCGGGTATCAACATGGTGCATATTCCCTACAAAGGTACGGCGCTGGTGTATCCCGAGATGATTGCCGGGCAAATTCAGGTCTTGTTTGATCTGCCGATTGTGGCGATTCCCTTTATCAAGCAGGGGCGGGTGCGTGGCATCGGACTTACCGGCAAAACGCGCGCGCCGACATTGCCCGATGTGCCGACCATGCTCGAAGCTGGCGTTGCCGGCTACGATGCCGATTTGTGGTTTGGCTTGTTCGCGCCCGCGCAATTGCCGCAAGAGCGGCTGGCGAGAATTCACGCTGAAACCATCAAAGCGTTGAAGGCGCCCGATATGAAAGATCGTCTGGCGACGCTGGGTGCGGACCCGGTAGGCAGCTCGCCGGAGGCCTTCAGTGCGTTTATGAAAGCCGAGAACAACAAGTGGGAGAAGGTGGTTAAGGCGTCGGGCGCACGCGCAGATTGAACTCGATAAAAATACTACAACTATTTGTTTTTAAAGGAAAATTATGAACGGTGCTGAGAGCCTGGTGCGCACGTTATTGAACGGTGACGTTAATGTTTGTTTTGCCAATCCCGGCACCTCCGAAATGCATTTTGTATCAGCGCTTGATCGTGTTGAAGGCGTGCGTTGCATACTGGGATTGTTCGAGGGTGTGGTCACTGGTGCAGCGGACGGCTATTACCGCATGGCGGGCAAACCGGCGGCGACCTTGCTGCATCTGGGGCCGGGCTTGGGCAACGGCCTTGCCAATCTGCACAACGCCAAAAAAGCGCGCTCCGGCATTGTCAACGTGGTGGGTGAGCACGCGGGCTATCACATTCAGTACGATGCCCCGCTGACGGCGGATATCGAGGGTGTGGCGCGCCCGATGTCCGATTGGGTGAAAACATCGCATTCGTCCAAAAGCATTGCCGCCGATGGCGCGCTGGCAGTGGAGGCAGCACGCACCGCACCGGGGCAAATCGCCACGCTGATTTTGCCAGCGGACACGGCGTGGGGCGAATCGGATGGCCCGGCGCAGGTAGCCGAGCCCGCGCCGCGCGCGGCAGTATCGTCACAGGTGATCGCTGAAGGCGCACGCGCATTGAAAAACGGTAAATCAACAATGTTGATGCTGGGCGGTGTGGCAGTGCGCGGGAAAGCGCTGGAGTGGGCAGGACGCATTGCGGCAAAAACAGGCTGCGAGTTGATGAGCGAGTCGGGCAATGCGCGCATTGAGCGCGGTGCGGGGCGTGCGTCGGTGCGGCAATTGCCGTTTGTGGTGGACGCCGCTTTGGCGGCAACCAAGAACGCGCGGCAGATGGTGCTGGTTGGCGCAAAACAACCGATTGCTTTTTTCGCCTACCCTGGCAAGCCCAGCGTGCTGACGCCCGAGGGCTGTGAAGTGATCAAAGTAGCCAGTGCAGAAGATGATCTTGAGGCTGCGCTCGAAGCACTTGCTGGTGAACTGGGTGCGCGCGATACGGCGCCATTGGTCAATGCGGCTACTTACACGGGAGCAGTACCCACGGGCAATGTGACGCCCGAAGCACTGGGCGCGTTCTTTAATACGATGATTCCCGAACACGCCGTGGTGATGGACGAGGCCATCACCAGCGGACGCGCTTTCACCACTGCGACCATGGGCGCGCGCCCGCATGACTGGCTGAGTATCATGGGCGGCTCCATCGGCTGGGCCATGGGCGCATCCGTGGGCGCCGCCGTTGCCGCACCTGATCGCAAAGTAATCGCCTTGATAGGCGACGGCAGCGCACTCTACACGCAGCAGGCGCTGTGGACGATGGCGCGCGAGAATCTCGACGTCACTGTCGTGATCTTTGCGAATCGCGCGTACAAAATTCTGGTCAACGAGTTGGCCAATGTGGGTGCTGGCGCGCCGGGACCGAATGCGAATAGCATGTTGACGCTGGGCAATCCCAATCTCGACTGGGTGATGATTGCCAAAGGCTTCGGTGTTGAAGGCGGGCGCGCCTCCAATTTTGACGAGTTGGCGGTACAGTTCAAGCGCGGGCTGGATCGGCACGGGCCGTATCTGGTTGAGTTGGTGTTGTAGGTCGGAACCGCTGTGCGTTCCGACCTACGCGTTCCAGTCTACGCTGGCCGCGCTGAACCGCAGTTCCAGCAAGCGGTGAACTGGCCTTCCAGTGGTTCGTTGCACTGAGCGCAGCGCCAATGCTCGTGCGCGTGGGTGCGCGCAGCATCGCCCCTCAGGAACTGACGCAGCAATTGATCGGCGTGCGCCAGTTCGCGGTCGTTCAGTACCCAAACCTTGCAGATATCAGCGGGCAATTCCCCTATCCCGCCAGTGAGGAATTCGCCACGCACAATGGCTTTGATGCCTTGCGATTCAAGATAGCCGCGTATCAAATGCGCCTCGGCAGCGTGGCGCGCGGCATACAGTGATTTCATGTCGGTAGTTTACCGCTTCGTGTGGCAGCGGTGCAGCAGTGGCGTGATAAGCTTGCCGCTCTTTTGAGACGAGCAGAAGCAAATGAATCGGCCACTCCAGGTAGGCATCCTCGAAGGCGACGACATCGGGCTTGAAGTCGTCCCTGAAACCATCAAGGTGATGCGCGCAGCGGCGGCCAAAGCCAAGCTCACCATCGACTGGCACCCGGTACCCATCGGCAAAAAAGCCTTTGATACGCTGGGCAATACCATGCCGCCGGGCACGCTGGATAAACTCGATACGCTCGACGGCTGGGTGCTTGGGCCGATAGGCCATCAGGCGTATCCGAAGAACAATCCCAAGTCGATCAATCCGCATCCGATTCTGCGGCGGCATTACGATTTGTTTGCGAACATCCGTCCGTCGAAGTCGTACCCGGGCGTGCCGTGTATTTATAAAGATGTCGATCTGATTCTCGTGCGTGAAAACAACGAAGGGTTTCCGCCGGATCGCAATGTGCATCTGGGTTACGGTGAATTTCGCCCGTCGCCTGACATGACGATTGGCATACGCGTGATCACGCGCCAGGGCTCGCAGAAAATAGCCCGTGCGGCGTTCGATATTGCCAGAACACGCCCGCGCAAAATCGTTACGGCGGTGCATAAAGATACCGTGTTCAAGCTCGCCTGCGGCATGTTTGCCGAAGAGTGTCGCAAGGTGGCTGCGGAATATCCTGATGTGGGGTTTAATGAAGTGCTGGTCGATACCATGGCGGCCAAGCTGATCATGAAGCCGCAGCAGTTTGATGTGATTGTTACCACCAATACTTTCGGCGATATTTTGTCGGATGCGGCGTCCGCGTTAGTGGGCGGACTGGGTCTTGCACCGGGTTTATCTGCCGGGCCTGAACGCGCGATGGCGCAGGCGACACACGGCTCCGCACCGGATATCGCGGGCAAGGGCATTGCTGACCCTTATGCAATGATCATGTCAGGGCAAATGTTGCTGGCGTGGCTGGGCCACAAACACAAGGTGGAGGCGGCGTTAATCGCGGCAGATTTGATGGAGCGCGCCACTGAAAACGTGGTGAAAGCGGGTAAGGTCTTGACGGCGGATTTGGGTGGTAGCGCGTCGACGCGTGAAATGGGTGACGCTATCACGGCTGAAGTGGGTAATCTGTAACTATATGATTTTATTAAATATTTTAAGTGCTGGCGCTGCGCAATCCGTAGTGCAAAACGTGATTGCGGATTTCAAGCGGGAAACCGGCAATAACGTTGCTGCGGAATACGGCGCCGTCGGTGCAATGAAAGCGCGGGCACAGAGCAACGTGCCCGTAGATGTCATTGTGTTGACCCACAGCATGATTGATGAGTTGATCGCAGCAGGTTTTTTGGCGGCGGGGCGTTTTGATCTGGGCAAGGTGGGCACCGGTGTTGCGGTGCGCGCAGGCGTTGCCAAACCCGACGTCACAAATGCGCATAGCCTGCGTGCGACTTTACGTGCAGCGAGCGTGATCACCTTTCCGGATCCGGCGGTGGCGACTGCGGGCAAGATTGTGATGACGTGTCTTGAAAAACTGGGCATTGCGGATGAAGTGAAATCGCGGCTGAAATTTTTTCCCAATGGCAATGCTGCGATGAACTGGATGGCGGCGGAAGGCGATGCGCGTGCCGTCGGCATTACGCAGAACACGGAAATTTTGCCGATCACGGGCGTTACGTATGTGGCGCCGCTACCAGATGAATTTCAGGCGAAGGCTACTTATTCGGCTGGTGTAGTAGCGAATACAGCACACAGCACTGAAGCCAAAGACTTTATTTCACGTTTAACGTCGTCGGCGGCAAAGCCCATGCTTGCTGCGGCGGGCTATGAATTTTAGAATTATTCAAAGGAGAATCTGATGGACAGTCGTATCGTACACTTGGCACTCAAAGTAGAAAACCTTGAAGAAACCACGGCGTTTTACCAAAAGGTTTTCGGCTTTTGGGAAGTCGAAACACGCAAAACACGCGATCACCTGTCGCGGCATCTTACCGACGGCGCAATGGATTTCACGTTGATCAAATACGATGATGGCACGCAGTCAGCGGAATCCAAAGCGTCGGGCGCAGGCCCGTGCATCCATCACTTCGCCATCGAGGTGGATGACATTGAAAAATATACACAAGAGATTACACAACAAGGCTGCAAGATCATCAGCGACCCAGGCGTTATCCCGGTGAAATTCAGGGCGCCGGGCGGCACCACGGCCGAGTTGGTGCCGATTGGGCGCTACAAGAAAACACAGCGTCCGGCGGCTTGATCATGGCTGACTCGATTGCCGAGCGTATTGCCGATCAAGCGATTGCGCTCGACGTCAATGCCATTCCCGCCGTCGTGCGCACGCGCGTGGAAGCGTTGCTGATTGATGTGGTTGGCCTGTGCGTGGCCGCGCGTAACACGGATTACGTTAAGGCCGTTATTGCCGGTGTGGATAGCGGCGGCCCTGCAACGGCTATCGGGCACAAGGCCACGTACTCGCCTGAAACTGCGGCGATGATTAACGGCTGTGCCGCGCACGGGGAGGATTTCGACGATACCTTCGAGGGTGGCCCGGTGCACTCAAGCGCGGTGATCATGCCCGCGGTGCTGGCGGCGTGCGAGCGCTTTGGTTGCGACGGCAAGGCGGCGTTCAAGGGCATGGTGGTGGGTATTGAAATGCTGTGCCGTTTGTCGATGGTGATTCCCAAAGCGATACACAAATCGGGCTTTCATCCGACCGGCGTGCTGGGTGCAATGGCGGCGACACTCGCGGTCTGCACCACGATGGGTTTGAACCGCAAGCAAACCGTGGATGCGATCGGCATCGCAGGTAGTATGGCCAGCGGCATTATTGAGTATCTCGCCGAAGGCGCGTGGACCAAACGCCTGCACGCAGGCTGGGCAGCGAAAATCGGCATTCAGGCCGCGCGCTTCGGGCAGCAGGGGTTTCTCGGCCCGCGCACGGTGTTTGAGGGTACGCACGGTTTTTATTATGCATTTGCGCGCAACGCCAGTGGCGACTATAGCGTGTTGACCGAAGGCTTCGGCACGCACTGGTACACCAGCGCGATTACATTTAAACCGTACGCCACCGGCACCATGAATCAGCCGTATGTGGATTGCGCGCTGCGTCTTTCGAAGCGTGGCATCAAAGCCGAAGACGTGGTGAGCATTCTGTGCGAAACCGCTGAGGGTTATGTGCATCGGCTGTGGGATCCGTTGCCTTCCAAACATCGTCCGGCGAATGATTACGCGGCGAAATTCAGCGCGCCGTTTAATATTGCCGTGGCGTTTATCACCGGCGGTGCAGGGTTGGCGGCGTTCACCGAAGAAACCGTGCGAGATGAACGCATCCTCGCGCTGTCATCCAAAGTGCAATACGTGGTTGACCCGAACAACCCCTATCCGAAGGCGTATACCGGCCACGTGCGCATGACGCTGAAAGACGGCAGCATGGTTGAAGAGCGTCAGAATCACATACGCGGCGGTGCGCAAGAGCCGCTCACGCGCACGGAGATCGAAGACAAGTTCAAATTGAACGCGCGCTTTGGTGGATGGAATGATGCGCAAATGGCGACGTTTTTGAAATCAGTGTCAGCGTACTTCGACGGGCGTGTGGATTTGACGGCACTGCGTGGATAATATTGAATAAAAACAAATAGTTACGATGATTCTGCTGACGCGCCATCGACGTGCGGGATATTGAAGGCATACACTACGGCATCAACGTCATAATCACTTTACTCAACCAGAGAGCGCATCATGAATAAACCCATCGAGCAGCAAATAGAACTCAGAATCGATGTCGTATCTGACGTCGTTTGACCGTGGTGTTTCATCGGTAAGCGCAAGCTCGAAGCCGCGTTAAAGCAGCTGGGCGAGCAGCGTCCCGATGTCAAGCCAGCCGTGCGCTGGCTACCGTTTCAGTTGAACCCTGATCTGCCCGCGAGTGGCATTCCGCGATCGGAATACATTGCCCGCAAGTTCGGTGCGCGCGGCAACACCTATGAGCGCGTAGCCAAAGTGGGCGAAACCGTCGGCATACCGTTTGCGTTCGACAAAATCAAAGTGCAACCCAACACCGTCAACGCGCACCGGCTGCTGCACTACGCCGAGCAGAAAGGCAGGCAAGACGCCGTGGCTGAAGTGTTGTTCGAGGCGTATTTCATCCAGGGCGCCAATATCACCGACATGGATACGCTGGCCGCAGTGGGCGCAAAAGGCGGGCTTGATCTGGCGCAGACTAAAGCGTGGCTTGCCAGTGACGCGGAACGCGACGTGGTGGTGAGCGCTGATGAAGAAGCACGCGG